>JBBKWG010000166.1:0-5824 GCA_037968835.1 Paracoccaceae bacterium | reverse complement strand
ATCGGGAAGCGCCACGCGAGGTCGGTCAGGCTGGCGTAGCTGGTGTATCCGGGGAAGTCGTTTTCGTCGCACCATTGCTGCCCGGCCTCGTCGTCTTCGGCGATGGAAAGGCACGAGGCTACTAGCTCGCGCAAGTCGATTCCGGCGAGCCGGGACCGGTAGAGACGCGTGGCAAAGAGGGAGCGGATTTGGGCCATTTGAGAGCATCTAAAGGAAGGACAGCCCCTTGAACAGAGGATCGCTTTCGCCATTGTGCGGTGTGAGCGAGAGCCTCGCCAATGAGAAGTGCGTCGAGCGACTGAACCAAGGCATGTTAGGGGAATCAGAATGTTTCTTAAAATTGATGATTTCTATCATGAGATAGTTTCACCGTTCGTCAGAGAATTTGAAGCTGAACGAAAAAGCTTAAAACGAGCGTATGGTGCCGTCTGGGCATTGGACAGCTTTGCAAGCCACATTTTTTATCACTTCAATAATGAGCAGTATTTAAACGACAAGGACGACATTGACTTCAAGAAAAACTACCTTCGACCAAAATCTCCAGAGTTTGCATTCATTCTGGAAGTGTCAAATGCGACGAAACACGCAGTTAGAAACCGCTCCAATGTCACGATCGCCAGCAGTCAAGAGATCTTGGCTTCAGACCTTTCCGGATGGTCTGCTTGGTTTGGCGGAGTGAAAGCTGAGGATTGGGGCGAACAAGTTTACGCACATAATGAGAACTTTAGATTTAGACCGTTGCTCCCTATTGTCATAAAGGTTGAGGTGTTCTTGCAAGAAATTTGCCAACGTTTCAATAATTTACCCCCGCCGCGATAGCGACGGGGGTATTCTTATCTCGTCTCCGGGCCGCAGGAAATCTTGATCTTCCTGCAACGCCGCACTCGTGAGGATCGGTTTACCAATCTTCGCGTTGGATCGTGCGTGTCTTGACCGGCAGTTTCATCGCCGCTAGGCGCAGGGCTTCGCGGGCGACGGCATCGGTGACGCCGTCGATCTCGAACATGATCCGGCCGGGCTTCACTTTGCAGGCCCAGAAATCGACGGAACCTTTACCTTTACCCATCCGAACTTCGACGGGTTTGGAGGTGACCGGGGTATCCGGGAAGATACGGATCCAGACGCGGCCCTGACGTTTCATGTGACGCGTCATGGCACGACGTGCGGCTTCGATCTGACGTGCGGTGACACGCTCGGGCTCGACGGCTTTCAGACCGTAGGTTCCGAAGTTCAGATCCGACCCACCCTTGGCTTCGCCATGGATGCGACCCTTGTGCATCTTGCGGAATTTGGTGCGCTTTGGTTGCAGCATCTTATCAGCTCCTTAATTCCGGCGTCCGCCACCGGCGCCACGTGGTGCCGGGCCGTCCTGAAGCTCCTGCTGGCGACGGTCACGGGCAGCAGGATCGTGCTCCATGATTTCGCCTTTGAAGATCCAGACCTTGATGCCGATGATACCGTAGGCCGTCTTGGCTTCGGCGAGGGCATAGTCGATGTCGGCGCGCAGCGTGTGCAGCGGCACCCGACCTTCGCGATACCATTCGGTCCGCGCGATTTCAGCACCGCCGAGACGACCGGCGACGTTGACGCGGATACCCAGCGAACCCATGCGCATGGCGTTTTGCACCGCGCGTTTCATGGCGCGACGGAACGACACGCGACGCTCTAGTTGCTGCGCGATCGATTCTGCGACCAGCGCGGCGTCAAGCTCGGGCTTTCTGACCTCAACGATGTTGAGATGCAGTTCGCTGTCGGTCATCGAGGCCAGCTTCTTGCGAAGGGTTTCGATGTCCGCGCCTTTCTTGCCGATGATGACACCGGGGCGGGCCGTGTGGATCGTCACGCGGCACTTGCGGTGCGGACGTTCGATGATGATCTTCGAAACGCCGGCCTGCTTGCACTCTTCCTTGATGAATTCCCGGATCCTGATGTCTTCCATCAGAAGATTTCCGTAATCCTTGGTGTCGGCGTACCAGCGGCTGTCCCAGGTGCGGTTGACCTGGAGGCGCATGCCGATCGGATTGACCTTGTGACCCATCAGGCTTGCTCCTCAACTTGGCGGACTTTGATCGTGAGTTCCGAGAACGGTTTGATGATGCGGCCAAAACGGCCACGGGCACGCGGTCTGCCGCGCTTCATCGTCAGGTTCTTGCCGACGTAGGCTTCCGCCACGACCAGCTCGTCCACATCAAGGTTGTGGTTGTTTTCGGCGTTCGCGATGGCCGACTGAAGGCACTTCTTCACGTCGTCCGAGATCCGCTTTTTCGAGAAAGTCAGATCGGCCATGGCCTTTTCGACTTTCTTGCCGCGGATCATCGCAGCCACCAGGTTCAGTTTCTGAGGGCTCGTGCGCAACATGCGCGTCTTCGCCATCGCCTCGTTGTCCGCCACGCGGCGAGGATTCTTTTCCTTGCTCATGGCTTACTTCCTTTTCGCTTTCTTGTCGGCAGCGTGACCGTAGTAGGTCCGCGTCGGCGAATACTCACCGAACTTCTGGCCGATCATATCTTCCGACACGTTCACCGGTATGTGCTTCTGGCCGTTGTAAACCCCGAAGGTCAGACCCACGAACTGCGGCAGGATGGTGGAGCGGCGCGACCAGATCTTGATGACCTCGTTGCGACCGGACTCGCGTGATTTTTCGGCCTTCTTCAAGACATAGCTGTCAACGAAGGGACCTTTCCAGACTGAGCGACCCATCTTAGCGGCCCTTCTTCTTGGCGTGACGCGAACGCAGAATAAGTTTCGACGACGCCTTGTTCTTGTTGCGGGTGCGGGCACCCTTTGTCGGCTTGCCCCACGGGCTGACCGGGTGGCGACCACCCGAGGTCCGGCCCTCGCCACCACCATGCGGGTGGTCGACGGGGTTCATCACGACACCGCGCACGGACGGGCGGATGCCCTTGTGGCGGTTGCGACCGGCTTTACCGATGTTCTGGTTGCTGTTGTCGGGGTTCGAGACCGCGCCAACCGTTGCCATGCATTCCTGACGCACGAGGCGAAGCTCGCCCGAGGACAGCCGGATCTGGGCGTAGCCGCCATCGCGACCGACGAACTGGGCATAGGTGCCCGCGGCGCGCGCGATCTGACCGCCCTTGCCGGGCTTCATCTCGATGTTGTGGATGATCGTGCCGATCGGCATGCCCTGAAACGGCATCGCGTTGCCGGGCTTGACGTCGACTTTCTCGCCCGAGACGACCTTGTCGCCGACAGCCAGACGCTGCGGCGCCAGGATATAGGCCTGCTCGCCGTCGTGATACTGGATCAGCGCGATGAACGCGGTCCGGTTCGGGTCGTATTCGATCCGCAGAACCGTGGCGTCGACGTCATGCTTGTTGCGCTTGAAGTCGACGATGCGATAGAGACGCTTCGCCCCGCCGCCCTTGCGGCGCATCGTGATCCGTCCGGTGTTGTTCCGTCCGCCGTTCTTGGTCAAACCTTCCGTGAGGGCCTTGACCGGGCGACCTTTCCAAAGCTCCGAACGGTCGATCAGAACCAGCCCTCGCTGGCCAGGCGTCGTCGGTTTGTACGACTTGAGTGCCATGCTTTCTGTCTTCCGTTAGCTTAGTGGTCCGATTGGACCGTTTCCTTGTGGAATGGCGGGGTAAACCCCGCCCTACCCTTGGTGTCAAGACTGCAGCGCGGGGTTCGACCCGCCACTTTCTACAGTCCGGTGGTGACGTCTATCGTGTTGCCCTCTTCGAGCGTCACGTAGGCTTTCTTCACGTCCTTGCGCCGACCGGGCTGACCGCGGAACCGCTTGGTTTTACCCTTGGTGATGGTCGTGTTGACCGCCTTCACCTTCACACCGAAAAGACCTTCGACGGCCTCTTTGATCTGCGGCTTGTTGGCGCTCATCGCCACTTCGAAGACCACCGCGCCGAATTCGGACGCCATCGTGGATTTCTCGGTGATGATCGGCTTGCGGATCACGTCGTAATGTTCTGCCTTCGCGCTCATTTCAGTCGAGCCTCCAGAGCTTCGACACCGGCCTTGGTGATGACCAGAGTGTCGCTTTTCAGGATGTCGTAGACGTTCGCACCCATCGACGGCAGCAAATCGACACTGTCGATGTTGCGCGCGGCCGTGACGAAGTTTTCGTCCAGGCTTGCCCCGTCGATGATCAGAACGCGCTTCCAGCCCAAGTCCTTGAGTTGTTTGGCAAGGGCGCCGGTTTTCGCGTCTTTTGCAGTGGCCGCATCCAGAATGACCAGGTTGCCCGTCGCCGCCTTGGACGACAGAGCATGACGAAGGCCCAACTTGCGGAACTTCTTTGTCAATTCATGGCCGTGGCTGCGCGGGACCGGACCTTTATAGACACCACCGCCGCGGAAGATTGGTGCAGAACGTGCGCCGTGGCGAGCGCCGCCGGTGCCTTTCTGACGATAGATCTTCTTCGTCGAATAGCTGACCTCGGACCGGGTCTTGACCTTGTGCGTGCCCTGCTGCGCGTTGTTGCGCTGCCAGCGGACGACGCGGTGCAGGATGTCTGCGCGCGGCTCCAGCCCGAAGATCTCGTCGCCAAGATCGACCGACCCGGCTTTCTTGCCGTCCAGTTTGATCACGTCGAGTTTCATTTGTCTCCGTCTCCCTCAGGCGCGGCATCCGAATTATCGGTATCCGACTTTTCTTCAGCGATATTTTCCTCGGCTGCCTTCAGCGAGGCTGCTTCCTGCGCGGCCTGCTCTTCGGCCAGACGCGTGGCTTCGGCTTCTGCTTCAGCGGCGGCTGCTGCTGCTGCTGCGTCGGCTGCCTTGGCTGCTTCGGCGGCGGCAGATTTCAGCGCGGCGGGCAGGATCACGTTCTCGGGCACAGGCTTTTTCACCGCGTCCTTGATCGTCACCCAGCCACCCTTGGAGCCGGGAACCGCGCCCTTGACCATGATCAGGCCACGGTCGGCATCGGTGCGAACGACCTGAAGATTCTGCGTGGTCACGCGGGCGGAACCCATGTGACCGGCCATCTTCTTGCCCTTGAACACGCGACCCGGATCCTGACACTGACCGGTCGAACCGTGCGAACGGTGGCTGACCGAAACGCCGTGCGAGGCGCGCAGACCAGAGAAGTTCCACCGCTTCATCGCACCCTGAAAGCCTTTACCGATGCTCGTTCCCGAGACATCGACGAACTGGCCTTCGAAATAGTGGTTCGCGGTGATTTCCTCGCCCACGTCGATCAGGTTTTCCGGATCGACCCGGAATTCCGCGATCTTTCGCTTCGGCTCGACCTTGGCCACGGCGAAGTGGCCGCGCATGGCCTGGCTCGTCCGCTTGGCCTTGGCCGCTCCGGCGCCAAGCTGGACGGCCGAATAGCCATCCTTTTCGGCGGTGCGGTTGGCAACGACCTGAAGCCCGTCCAGTTGCAGGACGGTTACCGGGATCTGTTTCCCGTCTTCCATGAACAGCCGGGTCATCCCGACTTTTTTTGCAATAACGCCAGAGCGCAACATCTGAGGTGCCCTCCCTTATACCGAAATCTGGACGTCCACACCGGCAGCCAGGTCGAGCTTCATCAGCGCGTCCACGGTCTGGGGTGTGGGGTCCACGATGTCGAGAAGACGCTTGTGGGTGCGGATCTCGAACTGGTCGCGCGACTTCTTGTCGATGTGCGGACCACGCAGAACCGTGAACTTCTCGATCTTGTTCGGCATCGGGATCGGGCCGCGCACTTGCGCGCCGGTCCGCTTGGCGGTGTTGACGATTTCCTGCGTCGAGGCATCCAGGACGCGATAATCGAAGGCTTTGAGCCTGATGCGGATATTCTGACTGGCGGCTGCCATTGTCGTATTCCTTTTGTTGAGAGGTGGAGGCGACCTCGCCTCCAC
>JBBKWG010000165.1:0-8032 GCA_037968835.1 Paracoccaceae bacterium | reverse complement strand
CACCAACACCGCATGGACCGCCATCCAGCACCGCGTCGATCCGTCCCGACAGCCCCGCCAGCACATGGCCGGCGTCCGTCGGACTGATCCGCCCCGACGGGTTCGCCGACGGCGCGGCCACTGGACACCCGGCGGCGCGCAGCAATTGCGTCGCCAGCGGATGATCGGGCACCCGGATCGCCAGCAACGCGCCGCCGGCGGTCACAAGCGGCGAAATCCCCGCGTCCGGCAACAGCGGCAGCACAAGCGTCAGCGCCCCGGGCCAGAACGCGTCCGCCAACCGCTCGGCCACATCGTCAAACGCCACCAGTGCCCGCGCGGCCGCCGGATCCGGCACATGCACGATCAGCGGATTGAAGGCGGGCCGGTCTTTCGCCTCGAAAATGCGCGCCACGGCCCGGTCGTCGCAGGCATTGGCCCCCAGCCCGTAAACCGTCTCGGTCGGGAAGGCGACGAGCCGCCCGGCTGCCAGCAAAATCCCGGCTTCAGCGATGCCACTGGCGTCCGGCGCAAGCACCTTTGTATCAATCCGCGCAATCATGTCCTGTGACGTAGCGTCCTTGTTGATGCACCCCCGCGCCAGACCGCAAGGTCGCCGCAAGTTCATCGACCTAACGGCGTGTCCGTGTTTTGCCAAGCGGCGCGTGAGGAGCAGATTATGGCCTATGCCTCCCCAACTGGCGAATACCGCTACATCCTGGACCATATCGTCGGCTTCGACGCCGTTGCCGCCACCGACCGCTTTGCCGAGGCGACGCCGGAAACGGTCGATGCGATTCTGACCGAGGCCGCGAAACTTTGCGACGAGGTTCTGGCTCCGCTCCAGCGCAATGGCGATCTGCATCCGGCCCGGCTGGAAAACGGTGTCGTGCGGACGTCGCCGGGTTTCGGCAATGGCTACAAGGCGATTGCGAACGGTGGCTGGGTCGGCATCATGGCCCCCGAAGCGCATGGCGGCATGGGGCTTCCCTCCGCTGTCGGCACCGCGCTCAACGAGATGATGTCGGGTGCCTGCCTGGCGCTGCAACTGAACCCGCTGATGACGCAAGGCCAGATCGAGGCGATCGAGGCCCACGCCAGCGACGACTTGAAAGCCATCTACCTTCCCAAGCTGATCTCGGGCGAGTGGTGCGGCACAATGAACCTGACCGAACCGCAAGCGGGTAGCGATGTCGGCGCGCTGCGCACCAAGGCCGAGCCGAACGGCGACGGCACTTATGCGATCACCGGCCAGAAGATCTACATTTCATGGGCCGATAACGATTTCACCGAAAACGTCTGCCACCTCGTTCTCGCCCGACTGCCCGACGGCGTTCCCGGCACCAAGGGCATCAGCCTGTTCATGGTTCCCAAGCACATCCCCGACGCCACCGGCACGCCCGGCCCCGCCAACAGCCTTCGCGTCGTCAGTCTGGAACACAAGATGGGCCTGCACGGTTCGCCCACGGCGGTGATGGAATTCGATGGCGCTACCGGCTGGATGATTGGCGAACCAAGCGGCGGCATGGCGGCGATGTTCACGATGATGAACAACGCCCGTCTTGGCGTCGGCGTTCAGGGCATCGGCACCGCCGAGGCCGCCTATCAGCACGCGCTTGCCTATGCGATGGAGCGCCGGCAGGGCCGCGCGCCGGGATCGGGCGCAATTGCCGAGCACGCCGACGTGCGCCGGATGCTGACCTCGATGAAGGCCGATATCTTTACCGCCCGCTCGATTGCGCTGGCCTGCGCGGTCGCCATCGACATGGGCCGCGCCACCGGCGACGCCGACTGGTCCGCGCGCGCCGCGCTGCTGACCCCGATCGCCAAGGCATTCGGCACCGAGACCGGCATCGCGGTCGCCGACACCGGCATCCAGATCCACGGCGGCATGGGCTACATCGAGGAAACCGGCGCCGCTCAATTCCTGCGCGACGTCCGCGTCACCGCGATCTACGAGGGCACCAACGGCATCCAGGCGATGGACCTTGTCGCCCGCAAGATGGCCGATGGCGGCGAGGCCGCGTTCCGTCTGTTCGACGAGATCGAAAGCAATGCCGAAGCCGCACGCGGACCGCTTCAGGATCTGGGCGAAGCAGTCTGGGGCGCTGCCGAAACCTTGCGCGAAACGACCGAATGGCTGGTCGCGCAGGATGTCGAGACCCGGTATCCCGGCGCGCAACCCTACCTGCGCGCCTTCGCCCGCGTGCTGGGCGCACATCACCACCTGATGGCCGCCTGCTCGGAAAAGCCGAACGGGGCACGCACGGCGCTGGCGCGATTCTACATCACCCGAATGCTGCCCGAACACGCCAGCCTGCTGAAGCAGGTCCGCGAAGGGGCCGATGGTCTTTACGATCTCAGCCTCGATGACCTGGTCGCCTGATGTCGGCACCCGTGCGCAGTCTCAGCTATCCGATGGAAGAACCGCCCGCGATCGGCGAGGCGATCCAGGTCGCTGACGGCGTTCTCTGGATGCGCTTGCCGCTGCCGATGGCGCTTGATCATGTGAACGTCTACGCGCTGGAGGATTCCGACGGCTGGACCATCGTCGATACCGGGTTCGACACCACCAAATGCCGCGCGATCTGGGAAGGTGTGCTCTCGGGACCGCTGGCCGGAAAACCGGTGCGCCGGGTGATCGTGACCCACCACCATCCCGACCACATCGGGCTGGCCGGTTGGTTTCAGGCATCCCACGGCGCCGAACTGGTCACGACGCGCACCGCCTGGCTGTTCGCGCGAATGCTGACGCTCGATGTCCATGACACCCCGACCCCGGAAACCGTGAGTTACTGGAAAAGCGCCGGCATGGATCCCGATACGCTTGCGACGCGGCTCTCGGAACGCCCGTTCAATTTCGCCGACATCGTCGCCCCTATGCCGCTTGGCTTCACCCGCCTCAGCGACAATACGGAACTGACGGTCGGCGGGCGCAAGTGGCAGGTTGCATTCGGACACGGACACGCCCCCGACCACGCGACGCTCTGGTCCGACGATGGCGAAATCGTCCTTTGCGGCGACCAGTTGCTGCCCTCGATCTCGCCCAATATCGGGGTCTACGCAACCGAACCTGCCGCCGATCCGGTGGCCGAATGGCTGCAAAGCTGCGAACGCTTCAAGCCAATCGCGCAGCCGAATGCGCTGGTGCTGCCCGGTCACAAGCTGCCCTACACCGGCCTGCCGACCCGGATCGAGCAATTGATCGCCAATCATCACGGCGCCCTCAAACGGCTCGAGGCGTTTCTGGTCACGCCGCGCACCGCTGCCGATTGCTTCGCGACCCTTTTCAAGCGCCGCATCGGCCCCGGCGAATACGGACTGGCGCTGGTCGAGGCGATGGCGCATTGCCTGCATCTCTGGCACGCTGGGCAGGTCACGCGCCAATTGCGCGACGACGGGGCATGGCTGTGGCAGGCGACGGAGAAGTGAGTTGGACAACAAGATCGAAACCTCAGCCGAATTCGCCGAAGCCAGCGCGATGCGGCCCGGTCGCGCGATCCATTCCGATCCCGACCGCCCCTGCACACCCGAACAGGAACCGCTTCCCGACTCGGTGACCAAGAAGCCTTTCGCGCAGAAAAGTCCGGCCGAATGGGCTTATCAACGGCTGATCCTCTACATCCAGAACTTCGAAAAGACGCTGGATGCCGAGCACGAAATCGCGATGAGCTTCACCGACACCGGCGCCGGCATTCTGAAGATCGAGGGGCTTGGCTACTTCGATCCCGATATCGTGACGTTCTACGGCACCGATGGCATCGGCAACCGCGTGCAGCTTGTTCAGCACGTGACCCAGTTGAACGTCGTTCTCAGGGCGCTGCCCAAACCGCAAGAGGCCGCGAAACCGCGCCGGATCGGGTTTGAACTGGCCAAGGGACTGGCCGACGACACAACCGGCGACACAGACGGCGACACAGACGAGATCGTTGAAACCGGCTGACGGCGTTCGCGCATCTGCCCGCATGGCGCATCGACACATACCCATGGTATATTGAGTTTTTTCGGTATCCACCCTACCGTCTCCAGCAGCCGGAGATCTTCATGCCCTTTGAGAAAATCCAACCCGAGAAGCTCTCGAATTCGGTCGTGCGCCAGATCGAGCTTCTGATTCTGCGCGGGATACTGCGTCCCGGCGAACGGCTTCCTTCCGAACGCGAATTGTCCGACCGGTTCGGCGTCTCGCGCCCGTCGCTTCGCGATGCCGTGGCCCGACTTCAGGCAAGCGGATTGCTGATCAGCCGGGCCAATTCGGGCATCTACGTCGCCGACGTGCTCGGCTCGGCGTTCTCGCCCGCGCTGACGCGGCTGTTCGCCACCCATGAGGAGGCGGTATTCGACTACATCTCGTTTCGCCGCGATATGGAGGGGCTGGCCGCCGAACGCGCCGCGCGCCTCGCCTCCGACACCGATCTGAAGGTGGTCGGCGCGGTGTTTGCGCGCATGGAGACCGCCCACAAGAAGCGCGATCCCTCCGACGAGGCGCTGCTTGACGCCGACTTTCACCTCGCCATCATCGAAGCCAGCCACAACGTCGTCATGCTGCACATGATGCGCTCGATGTATGAATTGCTGCGTGAAGGCGTGTTCTACAACCGCCAGATCATGTTCCGCCAGCGCACCACGCGCGAGGCGCTTCTGGACCAGCACCGCGACATCAACACCGCCCTCCAGGCCCGCGATGCCGCCGCCGCCCGCGCCGCTGTCGAGGCGCATCTGGGCTTTGTCGCCGATGCCCTGACAGACCATCTGAAGGCCGAAAAGAACGAGGTTATCGCGCGTCAGCGGCTGGACCACGAAAGCGCGCGATAGCGTCAGGTTCGCCGCATCAGCCGTTGGCGTTCGCCACCCGCCGGTGGGCCTGAGCGCGGCCGAAATCTTCGGTGGCACGTGACAATTCGCTGTGAAAAATCGCTTCGATATTCAATCGCGTAACGCCATTGCGTTCGCGCCGGCGGAGAATCTCGGACTGCACTTCGCGTTGCAGGATTTCGATCGCGGAACGCTCGCCGGCATTTCTAAGCATCAGACTCATTACGAAACTCCACTAAATACACTTACACTCGAAGCCAGCGGACCGGCGGCATGGGTGAACAATAAGCACGCGCCGCGCCGCCACGACATTCAACCGAGGGTCTAATTCGCCGTTTTCCACCCTGAGTTCTATCGGCCCGGATCGATCGATTCCAGCCCGAGATACCGGCGGATGCTCCTCGGGAAGTTCCGTCCGATTTCGCTCGGTTTCGGCTCTCAATTCGCCGCTCGTACTTAGGGTTGAAACACCGCTGTTCATCCCATCGGCGAATAGCCCGGACGACCCTATTCATGTTCTCTTAACGCCTCAGTGGTGCCGCATTCAGCGGTATTCTGGTAAGCGAAGGGAATTTTGTAATGCGCACAAATAAAGTGGCCGCATTGGGTATTGCGGTGTCTCTGGTGGTCGGCTCGACTGGCCTGCCCGCGCTGGCTCAGTCCGCCGATGCGGCCCCCGACGGGTCCTATCAGATCGCCCAGCAAAGCTATGCCGACGTCATCGTCGCGCTGGAAAACACCGGCTACCGGGTCGTCGACATGCGTTCGACATTCCTTGGGCGACTCAGGATCAGGGCACAGAACCGCGAACATATGCGCGAAGTGATCGTCAGCCGGTCGACCGGTGAAATCATGAGCGACCAGATCATCAAGGTGTTTGCCACGCGCGGCGATGGGAGCCCCGCGGCCACCCGTCAGACGGCGGCGGTCAGCAAGGGCGGCGACACATCGGGGGATTCCTCGGTTGGCACCAGCAGCGTCAGCGCCAGCGTCGGCGGCAGCAGCGGTGTCAGCGCCAGCGTCGGCAAGACCTCGGTCTCGATCGGCGGCGGCGGGATCAGCATTGGCAACTGATATCGCCCACGCGATGTCGGAGTCTGCGGGCGGGTACGAATCCGTCCCATACGAGTTCCGCTGGCAAGGTCTGCCGGACACGAAACGGCTGCGCCGACCGGCGCTGTTCGCCGCACTCGGTGTCCAATGCTTCAGCACAATTTTTTTCGTCGGCGAACTCTGGTCCGAGATTTTGGGCCTCAGGACGACCGCGATTCCGTGGGTCTGGCAGGAATACATTCAGATCCTCGCCAGCGTCGGATTGACCATTGGCCTTTTCACGTCGATTCTGTTCCTGCGCCACAACCAGCGGCGGATGAATTCGCTGAACCAGCAGATCGACATTGCCGCCGGCAACTTTCAGGATCACCTGCACGCCAACTTCGCCGATTGGGAGCTTTCGCCGTCCGAACAGGCGGTTGCGATCTACACGATGAAGGGTTTCTCGAACGCCGAGGTCGCCCGCCTGCGCGGCACGTCGCTTTCGACCGTCAAAAGCCAGTTGAACGCGGTTTACCGCAAGTCGGGTTTCGCCAACCGCCCGCAACTCATTTCGTTCCTCGTCGAAGAGCTTCTGTCGGGCATCGCCGTCGACGATGGCTGCCGCTGACGCCGACGACTTGGCGATTGAAAGCCCCCCAAGCCAGCGTTAGACCGATGCGAACCCGAAACGAACGGAATCGACATGGCATCGTATCAGTACGTCTACCACATGGATGGCGTCTCCAAGACCTATCCCGGCGGCAAGAAGACCTTCGAGAACATCCGCCTTTCCTTCCTTCCGGGCGTCAAGATCGGCGTCGTCGGGGTGAACGGTTCGGGTAAATCGACGCTGCTGCGGATCATGGCCGGCATCGACAAGGATTTCACCGGCGAGGCGTGGGCGGCAGAAGGTGCGCGTGTCGGCTATCTGCCGCAGGAACCCCGGCTCGACGAAACCCTGAATGTGCGCGAAAACGTCATGCTCGGCGTTTCCGAAAAGAAGGCCCGGCTTGACCGGTTCAACGAGTTGGCGATGAACTATTCCGACGAGACCGCCGACGAAATGGCGGCCCTTCAGGACGAGATCGACAGCAAGAACCTCTGGGATCTCGACAGCCAGATCGACGTCGCGATGGAGGCGCTGCGCTGTCCGCCCGACGACGCCGACGTCACCTCGCTGTCGGGTGGCGAGGCCCGCCGCGTCGCGCTGTGCAAGCTGTTGCTGGAAGCGCCCGAGATGCTGCTTCTGGACGAACCGACCAACCACCTCGACGCCGAAACCATCGCCTGGCTGCAACAGCACCTGATCGACTACAAGGGCACCATCCTGATCGTCACCCACGACCGCTATTTCCTCGATTCGATCACCGGCTGGATCCTCGAGTTGGACCGTGGCCGTGGCCTTCCCTACGAGGGCAATTATTCCGCGTGGCTCGAACAGAAGGCCAAGCGGCTGGCCCAGGAATCGCGCGAGGACAAGTCCAAGCAACAGACGCTCGAGCGCGAGCTGGAGTGGATGCAGCAATCGCCCCGCGCGCGGCAGGCCAAGCAGAAGGCGCGGATCAACGCCTATAACGAGATGGCCAACCAGTCCGAGCGTGAAAAGCTCGGCCGCGCCCAGATCATCATCCCGTCGGGACCGCGCCTTGGCTCGAAGGTGATCGAGGTCGAGAACCTGTCCAAGCACCTTGGCGACAAGCAATTGATCGAGGACCTGACCTTCTCGCTTCCGCCCGGCGGCATCGTCGGCGTGATCGGTCCCAACGGCGCGGGCAAGACCACGCTGTTCCGGATGCTCACGGGACAGGAAAAGCCCGATGGCGGCGAGATCGAATACGGCGATACCGTCGATCTGGCCTATGTCGATCAGTCACGCGACGCGCTCGATGCGAACGCGACCGTGTGGGAAGAGATCTCCAGCGGCGGCGAAGTCATCCAGCTTGGCGATGCCCAGATGAACTCCCGCGCGTATTGCAGCGCGTTCAACTTCAAGGGCGGCGATCAACAGAAGAAGGTCGGCATCCTGTCGGGGGGCGAGCGCAACCGTGTGCACATGGCGAAACTCCTGAAATCGGGCGGCAACGTGTTGTTGCTCGACGAACCCACCAACGACCTTGACGTGGAAACGTTAAGGGCGCTTGAAGACGCGCTGGTCGATTTCGCCGGATGCGCCGTCGTCATCTCCCACGACCGCTTCTTCCTCGAC
>JBBKWG010000164.1:0-2917 GCA_037968835.1 Paracoccaceae bacterium | reverse complement strand
CATCGCAGCCGTCACGAGCAGTGGCTGCGCGAAGGTGACATGTCCGTCGGTCGACGTTTGGCGCAGATCGGCGTGCTGGGCTGGATCTTCGTGGTGCCGACTCTGGCGGGCCTGTTCTTCGGACGCTGGCTCGATGCGCAATTTGAGACGGGCATTTTCTGGAGCGCCCCGATGATGCTGCTCGGGCTTTGCATAGGCGGCTGGACCGCTTGGAAATGGATGAACGCACGATGACCGATCCCTCCACTCTCCCGCTAATCGTCCTCCTTCCGGTCTGCTTTCTGGGTGGGCTATTCATCGGATATGGCTATTTCCGCGCGCTTCGCGAGACAGCCCATCTCCTCGTCAACGGGGGTGAACCCCTTCGCGCGATCGCCCTTACCCTGGGGCGCATTTCGCTTCTGGCCACCGCGTTCTTTCTCGCCGTTCTCTTTGACGGGTTTGCCCTGCTGGCGGCGTTTGCGGGGGTCCTCTGCGCCAAGTGGATAATGCTTCGCAGGATGGGGGATATCCAAACATGAACTCTCCCCTCGACTCCACCGTCCTGTTCCAGATCGGACCGGTTCAGATCACGCAAGCCATCGTCACGACCTGGGCGATCATGGCGATACTTGTGATCGGGGCTTTTGCCCTGACGCGCCGGTTAGACCTCAGACCAACCCGGCGGCAGGCCGCGCTGGAGATGATGGTCGCCACGCTCGACACCCAGATTACCGAGACAACGGGCGCGGCGCCCACACCCTATCGCGGGTTCATCGGCACGCTCTTTCTGTTCATCCTCGTGGCGAATTGGTCCTCGCTTGTGCCGGGGATCGACCCTCCGACCGCACAGCTTGAAACCGATGCCGCCCTCGCCGTTCTGGTGTTCATGTCCGTGATCTGGTTCGGCATACGCGCCGGGGGTGTGGGCGGCTGGCTGAAATCCTTCGCCGCGCCAAACCCGGTGATGATCCCGCTGAACATCCTGCAAAGCCTGACGCGGGTCTTTTCCATGTTCGTCCGCCTGTTCGGCAACGTGATGAGTGGGGTGTTCGTCATCGGCATCGTCGCCTCGCTGGCGGGCCTGCTGGTACCGATCCCATTGATGGCGCTCGATCTGCTGACCGGGCTGGTGCAGGCCTACATCTTCGCGGTGCTGGCGATGGTGTTCATCACCTCCGCGGTCGAGGACGGCGCGCCCAGCCCTCCGAACGCCGACATTGCCGCTTCCCCAACGAAAAAGGATTCATGATGGACTATGCTCCGCTTGCCAGTATCTTCTGCGCCGCCTTTGCGGTGGCCTTCGGCGCTATCGGCCCCGCACTTGCCGAAGGGCGCGCCGTTGCCGCCGCGATGGATGCCATCGCCCGTCAGCCCGATGCCGCAAACACGATTTCGCGCACGCTGTTCGTCGGGCTTGCGATGATCGAGACGACGGCAATCTATTGTCTGGTGATTGCGCTCCTGCTGCTCTTCGCCAACCCTCTACTGGCATGAGCGCATGACGCTCGATTGGTGGGGACTGGGTCTTCAGGCCATCAACGTCCTAATTCTCGTCTGGCTGCTCAGCCGCGTGTTCTGGCGTCCGGTTGCCGGGGCCATCACCCGGCGGCAGGAAGCGGCGCAAGCCATGTTGGATGAAGGCAAGACAGCACAAGCGAAAGCCGATGCTGCGCTTGCAGAAGTGGTTGAGACCCGCGCAGGCATCGCGGCCGAACGCGAGGCCATCTTGGCCGAGGCAAAGGCAACGGCGGACACCACCGCAAAAGCCGCTTTGTCAGAGGCGCAGTCCAAGGCCAAGTCTTTAATGGCCGCCGCGCAAATCACCATCGACCGCGATTCCGACGCCGCGCGCCAGGAAACCGCCGCGCAAGCCTCCGCGCTGTCGGTGGAGATTGCCACCAAGCTCTTGGAGCGGTTGAAAACCCCCGCAGTTCAGGCCGCTTTTCTCGACCTGCTGGTCGAAGCCATCACGGGCATGTCCTCGTCCGACCGCAAGGCGCTGGTCGCCTCCGAGGCCGTTATCGATGTCGTCACCGCGACCTGCCTCGGGGACGCAGACAAGACGAAGATAGAAGAGTCGGTCAGTGACGCTTTAGGCGGTGCTTTAACGCTGCGTTTCGTCACCGACCCCAACCTGATTGCCGGGCTGGAACTGCGCAGCGGGCATTTCGTGTTGAAAAATAGCTGGCGCGCGGACCTCGAGAGACTCCTGAAGGAGATGAAGGATGCCGCCTGATGCAATGGACTGGCTGACCAACGCGCGGGGCGCAGTGCGCGACGCGAGCTTGGGTCCGCGGGCCGAGCACAGGGGCCGTGTCGAGGAGATCGGGGACGGTGTGGCGATGATCTCGGGCTTGCGCGACGTGCGGCTGGACGAGGTTCTGCGGTTTGAGGGCGGTCAATTCGGGTTCGCACGGGTTCTGGACCCCGATCTGATTGGCTGCGTGTTCATCGACGCGGCGACCAAGGTCGAGGCGGGAGACGCCGTCTTCGGCACGGGCGAAGTGGTGAGCGTGCCTGTCGGAGACGCGCTGCTCGGGCGTATCGTCGACCCACTTGGCCGCCCGTTGGACGGAAAGGGGGTAATCGAGGCCAAAGAACGCTGGCCGATCGAGCGGCCGGCGCCCTCGATCATCGAACGCGATCTCGTGACCCAGCCGGTACAGACCGGGATACTCGTGATGGACACGTTGTTCGCACTTGGCAGGGGCCAGCGCGAGTTGATTGTCGGGGACCATTCCACCGGAAAGACGACGCTGGCAACCGACGCGATGATCGCGCAGCGCGACAGCGACATGATCTGCGTCTATGTCGCGGTGGGGCAAAAGACATCCAGCGTGCGCCGCGCCATCGACGCGCTGCAGGCGCATGGGAATTTCGCGCGCTGCATCGTGATGGTCGCGGGCTCCGCCTCGGCGCCGGGGCTGCAATGGAT
>JBBKWG010000163.1:0-9228 GCA_037968835.1 Paracoccaceae bacterium | reverse complement strand
CCGTCCTTTTCGACAACATCGACGCGTTGCAGGGCTTCGGGAAAGCCCTTCCCGGCGTGCTTCTGGAAAAAACAGTCCCCGGATATCCCATCGGGGCAGCGCAGAAGGGACAAGGGGCGGTGCGCGACAATCGCGGTCATCCGCTCTCCGACCCGGTCGTAGTGACATGCCACGTCGCGTTTTGTGCAGCCCGCATCCGGGAAAACGGCGCGATCGGGATTGCTGAGCCGCACACCGGCAATTCGCGTCTCGGTTTTGGGGTTTTCCATTTTCACCTCGTCTGCGGCCTTGTCGTCACGCAGGCCGAGAAAGCTTCCGTGCCGGATATGACCGGCGGTTGTGAGTTCGGTAAAGTCGACTTCGGCAATCAGATCCGGACGGAGCCAACTGGCATTTCGGGCCACATCGCGCGGCACATCGACAAACGGCGACGTCTTGCGCGGGCTCATCGCCTTTTCCATTTGCTCGAAATCACGCTCGGAAAAGCCGGTGCCGACACGACCGCGATAGCGCAGCTTCGAGCCTTCCCGGGTTCCCATCAACAGCGACGCAAACGGCCGGTTCTTGTCCGAAGGTGAGTAACCACCGATCACGAATTCCTGCCTTTTGGTGCATTTGACCTTGCGCCAGTCGAGGTTGCGGCGCCCGCGATAGGGTGCGTCAGCGCGCTTGGAGATGATGCCTTCGGCCCCGTTTTCGCAAGCGCCTTGGAAAACTTCCGCGCCGTTCCCGCGTATGTCCTCGCTGATCCGAAGCGGCCCGGCAGCAGGCGCGCCTGAAAGCAGCCGGCGAAGCTTGTCGCGCCTATCACTCAGCGGCAGCCCGGTCAGATCATCGCCGTCGAGTTCGAGGAGATCGAAGGCGAAATAGACCAGCGGATCGCCGTCGCCCAAAGCCGATTGCAGCGACGAGAATGGCGAGCCCCGGATTGTGGCCGCCATGATTTCGCCGTCGAGCATTGCACTGTCACAGGGCAAGGCGTCGAACGCGCCGTCAAGTGCGGCAAAACGATCGGTCCAGTCATTGCCTGACCGGGTAAAAAGCTTCGCCCCGCCCTTCCCCAAAGCTGCAAGGCAACGATAGCCGTCGAACTTGGTCTCGTGAATCCAGTCGTCGCCTTCGGGTGCCGCGTCGACCAAGGTCGCCAGTTGGGGTTTGCGGAACTTCGGACGGATGCCTTTGCGCTGCGGGGTGCTTTTGGACGGATTTTTCGCGCGCTCACCTTTGGATATCGCTTCCATGGTGCGGCCGGTCGTCACGGAAAGCTCACTCTGGACGAGGGCATCCGGATCGTCATTGGCGTGGTCGTCGCGTTCCTTTATCAGCAGCCAGTTCTCTCGCTTCTCGCCATTGCGCATCCGCACGAGGGTCCAGCCGCCTTTCATGCGCGCTCCGCTCAGCTCAAACTTCAGCTTGCCCTTTTTTAAGCCCTCGCCAACGTTGCCACGCGGTTCCCAAGAGCCGCGATCCCACAACATGACCGTGCCGCCGCCATATTCGCCTTTCGGGATCGTGCCCTCGAAATCCGCGTAATCGAGCGGGTGATCTTCGGTGCGCACAGCCAGCCGCTTTTGGTTCGGGTCGTCGCTCGGACCTTTGGTCACCGCCCAACTCAGCAATGCCCCGTCCCATTCCAGACGAAAATCGTAATGCGTGCGTCTGGCGTCGTGTTTCTGGACAATGAAAATCGGGCCTGTCCCAGTCCCCGGAGTTAATCGCCCTTCCGGTTCATCCGAGCGGGAAAAATCCCGCTTGGCGTTGTAACTGGCAAGCCGGTATTGGGTTTTTGCCATATCACGATGCCTTCTTCCGACCCGCTTTCTTCTTGACGCTTTCCGTCTTCTTCAGGCTTTCCTTCAGAGCGGCCATCAAGTCCACGACGTTTTCGCCCGCCGGTCTGTCATTTTCGGAAGCGGACACGCGGGGGGTCTTTTTGTTCTTCCGTTTGGCGTCGATAAGGTCCCGCAATGCCGCCGCGTAACTGTCGGAAAACGACGAGGCGTCGAACGGCGCGGTTTTTCGATCAATTAGCGTCGTCGCGACGTCTAGAAGGTCGGGGTCGGCTGGATCGTCGTCGATCTCGGAGAACATGGTGTCGGCCTTGCGCAGTTCGTCGGCGTAGTGAAGCGTTTCAAGCAACAGACCGTCGCCGCAGGGCCGGATCGCAACCAGATATTCCTTGCCCCGCATGGTCAGTTGGCCAAGCCCGACTTTTTCGGCTACGCGCATCGCATCACGAACGACACGGTATGCGTCCTGCGCCAGTTCGTCGGTTGGAACCAAGTAGTAGGGTCGATCATAATAAAGCGGCGAAATCTCGCAGGCACCGACGAACTGGACTATCTCCAGGGTCTTTTTGGATTCCAGTTTGATTGCGTCGACTTCTTCGGGGTCCAGCAGAATATACTCGTCGTCCCCGACTTCGTATCCTTTGACGATTTCGTCGCGATCCACCGGGCCGATGCCCTGCACCGTCTTTGAATACTGAACCCGCTTGCCGGATGGCTTGTGTATCTGACGAAACGAGATTTGCGATGCAGTCTCGGTCGCCGAATAAAGTTCGACAGGTATCGAGACCAGCGACAGTCGAAGCTGCCCTTTCCACGTTGCCCGCGCTGCCATCTTCAACCTCCGATCAAATCGCCGCCCGGCTGACGATCCATTGTGGCGAGTTAGTCCGTATTTTGGCCGATGATATTCCCGGGCACATGTCACGGCTTCCCATCTGAATGAACGCTGGTGCGACGCGGGAGTTCCTTGGCGCGCAGCATTAGCCGCAACCACGTCGGGTTGCGGCCAAGGCTTTCGGATCGTCGATGGACAACGGCTGGTCTAGGCGACCGCATCGAGGTTACGCGAATGCTCCGCCAGGTCGGACATGAATTCGTCGGAGCGATAGATATGCTCCACGGCCTCATCCAGTTTTTCGGCTGCGTCCTCCTCGCCCAGAGCTTCGGCAAAGGCCTTGGCCGTTCCGAACCCGGCAATGCCGTAGTGACACATGCGTTGATATTGAGCGATGATCGCAACATCCAGGGCGGCGCCGGAGAGTTCGGAGTCGAGCGCATGTTTTCGCGCTTCTTTCACCAGTCCTTCCATTCCCTTGCAATGATCCTTTTTCGGCTCGCCCCCGGCATCGTCCAAGAGCTCTTTGAGGGTATCGGTGTGTTGGGCGATTCCGTCTTTCGCGTCTTTAAGCCTGTCGGACAGCTTTGGATCATCGGCAATCCGAGCCATCTCGCCAACGACCTCCTGCATTTGATCGTTCGCGGACCAGAGATCCTGCAATTCCTGAATATAAAGGTCTTTCAAAGTCGTCATCATCATCTCCTTTTTTCAATTTTTTCGCGGCGGTTCGACCGCCCTGTTTGCTCCTGCGGGTCAAATTGGTCCGCTGGAATTCCTTTCCACCGGCGGTTGGAACGACGTTGCAAAATCGCTCCGTGGTCCTGCCGGGTGATTGGCCGTCCGCACTCTGTCAGCAACCACGGACGGATCACGCACGATTGAAATAGCGGGAGGTTGGTCGGTCGGCAGGGGACCCGTTGCAGTCGCTCCGGCCCCAGCGAGAAAATCCGTCAGGCGGGCGATCTGCGCGGGCAGATCAGCGGGACGCAGCCGATCCGTCGTCGGTGTGTCTGGCGGCCAGGAATCAAGACGCCCTCGCCTTGCCATCTCGAACAGCCGGGCCACGGGCGGAAGTGCTTCATCGACGCGGTAATCCACTCCTTGCAGCCTGTCGCGGAGGGTGTCGGCCATCCCACCGGGGGCGCGTCCGATCAGCCGGCAGGACGCTTGGACGCGGACATCATCGGCATGTCGTATGCAAAGGTCGTTTTCGCGCATCCGGCGGATCAGGTCGCGGTCTTCCCCGGTTCTGAGGTCTCCGAACCCGCCCACGTGTTTCCAGGCCGAAACGCGGCACGCCAAACTCGCGCCCGAAGCCTCGCCGTGGTGAGGATACCGATTGTGCATCTCGGGCGCCAATACGTCGTAAAAGCACAGGACCAGATCGCGGTAGATCGCCTCGTTGGTGCCTTCCTGCACGGGCATCCCCGCGAGAATCGCGGTTTCGTCGGGCATTGGCTCGACCCGACCGCACACCGCATCCACCTCGTGGAGATGCGACAGGGTGTTCACAATCCAGTCGGTCGCCACAACACAATCGGCGTCGGTCGTCATCAATGCGTCGACCTCTGGATAGAGCGAAAGCGCATGAAGGCATCCGCGCTGGCGCGCTTCGCCGACACCCTGCGACGGACCCAGGACGCAATCGACGATTTCAGTGCTCCGACCAATCGCCTGGCGCGCTGCCTCGGCCGTCCCATCGGTGCAGTTGTTGGCAACGACAACCACAAGAACGTCGTCGCCGATCTGTGGCGAAAGAGCTGCGAGACACATCGGAAGCCTGCGTTCCTCGTTGCGCGCCGGGATGATGACGGCGGACGTGAATGCGTTGCTCATTGAGCGCGCTCCAGTGGAACATGGCTGTCGATGCGATAACCCTGTGTGCATCTGACATTCACCAGATTGAAGGATGGTCCGAGGGCGCTTTTGAAGGCTTCCAAAGACTGATCGCCTTGCAGTTCGTGACTGGTTTCACCCAGATACGTGACGCAGACAATTTCTGCGGCTGACCAGTTGTCCACAATCTGCTGCGCGAGAGCCTTGATGTCGGTGGTGTCCAGAAAATAGAGAACTTCCGACAGCACGATCAGGTCATGAGGCCCCTCCGGCAGCGTGCAGGGAAAGAACGCGTTGATGAAACTCGCCTCCGGGACCATCTGTCGGGCGACAGTCAGCGCGCGTTCGACGGCGTCGACGCCGATATAGGCCTGGCACATCGGCGCAAGGTGTTCGGCCAGCGCACCGTTGCCACAACCCAATTCGAGCACCGACTGATAGGTTTTGCGGGAAAGCGACTGTCGCGTTGCGGTAAATTTTTCCTGCTCATAAGGGCTGGTTCTGAAGTTCCAGGGATCCAGATCCTGCCAGTATTTGCTTTCAAGTTCGCTTAGTGTGACTCGCATTTTCAAACCTCGAAAAAGAGTTCTTCGTTATTGGTGAACATCTCGACGAATTCGGGGGCGAGGCGGAAACCTTCGACATCATCTTCGACGACCTGTCCCAATTGGCTGGCGTGAGCAGCAATCGCTTGAGCCTTCGCTCCCGGATTTTCGGGAAGTGAAACGCGCCACATTCGCCAGGATGAATGCAGGCGCTGAAAGTCGGGTTCGCTCCAGCGCGACCAGACCGGAAAATAGTAGAGATGGAGAGCGGGAAGCATCTCGCACACCTCGCGCGCAATCGCCGCGGTCGCCTTGTGATCAGCGTGTTGATCGACCGGAGACGGTGCGAAAAGCCGGTGCGCGCCCGCGTCCCGGCATATGTCGGCAATCCGACGGGCAATTGGCAGCGATGGCAGCGCGCCAAGCCCGCCGTCCGGATGGCCGAGCCAGACCACGTCGCTTGCAGCGCCACCCAATCGCTGCACCGCGTCGCGCAGTTCTGAGCGCCGTTTCGAGGCAAGTCGACGCGGAGGCCAGGCAATGGAGCGAGGATGAGACCCGGACCCGTCGGTCATGCAGATGACGCAAGCGCCGCGATGGGCAAAGGCTGCGGACAACAGGTTTCCGCATCCGAGGCTCTCGTCGTCCGGATGGGGTGCCAGAACGACGATGGGGGCATCGCCAGCCAGCTCGGTTGCCGAAATTCCTTCAACCTCACTTCGACGCGCACGGGCGCTCATGGCAAAAACTCCCAGATCGAGTCTGTGCCAAGAAGCTGTTTGCCGACCCTGGTCAGTAGCGCGTCGCGCCCGGCCTGCCGCATGTAGACGGCAAGATCGCGCGCGATGCGTCCGCTTTCGCTATCCCGCTCGAAATGAGACAGACCGAGGCTTTGCTCGACTGCCGCGATGGCTTGCAGACCAATCTCTTCGCTCAGAAGCCGCGCCGATCCTGACAGCGCAACTGCGGATTCCGGAGCCTTCCGCCCGGCGTCATGCTCGGCGAACTCGGCAGCCCGTGCGACCAGTCTCTCGCCACCAAGCACACGGATGGCGACGTTGGTCAGACGCGCAATCTGGGCTTCGGCCCCGAACCGATCCATTTGCCTCAATTGACGGGCGGCGACATCGAGCAGGCCGGCCGCCGCCCCTAGCTGCAAGGCCGCCGTGCGCCAGACACCGCCAATGAAACCGGGCTCGCACAGATAGACGTCGGGCGCACCGACGCACATCGAATGATCCATTTCGATGCCGGTGAAGTCGAAGTCTCCCGACCGGGTGGCACGCATCCCGGACATCGTCCACGTATCCGGCATCTGGCGCGCCGCTTCCTGCACATCGACGAGGCAAAGCTGGACGCCTGATGCGACGTCTACCGTGACGACCGCATGGGTCACGCTGCCCAGACCCGAGGCGTAGGTCTTGCATCCCTCCAGAAGCCTGCTTGTCGTGTCCAAGCTCAGCGGAGGCGTTCCGTCGGCACCCCAAACTCCAAGTAATGCGCCATCGCGAACCTTGCGCCTGACGTCGCTCAGAAGCTCCGGGCTTCCATGAATTTCGATCAGTCGCAGCGCGTTGATGTGTCCTTCCAGCAATCGCGCGACCGACAGATTGGCCCCTGCAATCCGCATGAGAAACCTTGCGGTCCTCTGCGGACTGATCGATCCAGCATCGTTGAGAAGGTCCGCCTGCCGCAGCAGCGCGAGCGACTCCGCAATCCTCTCCCCCTGTTCCTCGCGCACCGCGTTCGAGCGCAGTTTCTGGAGCAGGATTTCGTCAACACCGGCGACCTGAACTGTCATGTTCATAGGAACACCCAGACCGCCACGATCGCCAGAACAACCAGCGCCGCGACGATCAACGCGCCGGACCAGTTGCGCGAGGATTGCGTCGACAGTGCCGAATCGATCGGTCGCGGTGCGGTTTCAACGCGGGCGCTATCCGGGCGGCCTTTTACCCCTTCACGATAAGCGGTTCGCACCGTAGCCGGATCCGGTGGAGCGCCGGCGGCTTCGGCATCCGTGCCAAGCGGTGCTGCGGCTGGATCGGGGAAACCGATCTTGTCGCCCGATTGGCCCGCGTCAATCCTGTCGCGAAGCTGTGCCACGTTTTCCGGCGTTCTATCCTTGGTCAACGGCCATCTCCATTTCAGCGAGTTGTTTGGCGCGGGCGTGACCGGACGGTCTGGTCGCCAGCATCGACGACAGCCGCGCGTGCCAAAGTGCGCGGACGTTGCTCAGTCGGAATTTGGCGTGCGTCTGGACAAACGGGAAATGGGTCTGCCACTGGACGATCCGTTCTGCCAGGATTTCGACGTCCGTGGCATCCACAAGCTGATCCTTCCCGCAGACAACCTCGTCGTTGGCGCCAAGACCCTGTTGCACAAGGACGGGCATCCCGACGGCGTTTGCTTCGGCGATCACCAAGCCGAAGGTCTCGGCAAAGCTGGTTTGAGGATAGAACAGGCAAAGCGCGCGCCGCATCCTCTCAACCAAGACATGATGCGGAAGGCGTCCCCGCATCCAGACACCTTCGGGGATCGGTCCGACGTCCCAGGCCAGATAGCCCGGGTCGGCAACCTCGAGAACGAGATGAGGAAGTTGCCTGCGCAACTCTCTGAACCGCGCCAGCACTTCTGTCAGACCCTTGTGGGGCGCGCTTGCGAACAGCAAACGATCGCTCCTGCGAGCCGTGTCGTCGCCAACCAGATCGTCCGCTATGGGATTCCAGATATGGCGGATGGTCGGCATGGCTCCGGAACCGAGGAACTGGCGCAATTGCCGCGCATGGCTCTGCGAGACGCAGATGACGTCAATTCGCGCCTGAGCCAGCGCCTCGCCCATCGCGCGGTTGTGTCGTCCGGGATGGACGTGCAACCAAAGCGAAATCGGCTTTCTCGGATGGAAACGGCGCAGCCGACATGCGACCTTCCATGAATTTATGACAACGAAGCCGTCGCATCCGGTGCTGGTGAAGGCGTCGTCTAAAGGAGCGACACGCACAGATCCTCCGTTGTGTCTGCTCGCTCGGTTCGCCTGATAAAGCCGGAACTCGAAATCGGCTTTCAAGGCTCCAACGATCCTGAGAACGGTGGCTTCGGTGCCTCCAAGGATGTGGTTGCTGGCGACGTTCAAATCGTAGCCCGCAGAACAACACGGGTCGATGATGCCGATGACTGGACGCGAAATGCTCATCCCGCCCTCCCCGTCACAGAAAACACCCGCGCGGTCGCAAACCTGTCCAATATCCGGCGGACGGCGCCGCGGGTCTTCAATGTCGTCGGCATGTCTCGCGGCACCAGATGCGAAGGATTGCTGACGAAATCGACTTCGAGATCCGGCAGGTCGACAGGCACGGGTTTGATACTGCCCGTGCGGCGCCATTCGTTCACCTTGTCCCAGACAAGTTTGCGGTCCTTGCGCCGCCGCATGCTGTCATAGTCGGAAATCGGCGATTGCGTCAGACTGTCGGGGGTCTCGATCTTGGTAAGCAACAGGTCGGGGATGATCCAGATGACGGCGCCGTTCAGTATCAGCCGGTTACGGAATTCGCGATCTTCCTCGATACAATTCTCGTAGCCACCGAAGCGCGCGAAAACGGAACGCTGGAACAGGCCGGAATTGATATGTGTCCAGTCACCCGGCACATCCGACCCCATCTGAAGATTCGGGAAAACATCATCGACCAAACTCAGCGCACGCCGGATCTCGACGTTCCGACCGTCCGGCAAGACCAGCGTGTGATGCGTGAGGACGGCATCGACTTCAAGCTTCGATCCCGAGCGATGTCCGATCGGCGCCCAGTTGAGACAGTCGTCGGCACGGATATCGGTTCTAACCAGCACGCGAAGCTGTCGCAGCACTTTGTCGCGATGGGGAATATCGTCGGAATCGTGGAACGTGACCGCCTCGTTTCCAGTCAGCAACAGCGCGGCATTCTTGGCCTTCGCAGTTCCGAAATTCCGAGCGAGCCGGATGTAATTGAAATCCTTCCGCTCGAAATAGGGTGCGAGCACCTCGGCCGTTGAATCCTGAGAACCATCGTCAACAACAGTCACCCGACGGTGCCAGCAGGACTGATCGAACGCGGACCTGACGGCGGTTTCGATGAGATGTGCGCGATTGTAGGTTGGAATGATGATGTCGACGCGCGGCGCTGCTTTACTCATGTCGGGTTCTCCTTTCGGCAAGGTGAAGCCAGCGGCGATAGCTTGAAAGTTC
>JBBKWG010000162.1:0-3809 GCA_037968835.1 Paracoccaceae bacterium | reverse complement strand
GTCCTGGTGCCGCTGACCGGCACACCCGCGATGCTCCGAACCCGCCGGCTTCCCGTCCACCTCGCCCGCGGCCTTTGTGTCGTCGTCGCCAACTTCTGCTTCTTCCTCGGCCTCGCCGCGCTGCCACTCGCGGATGCCGTCGCGATCTTCTTCATTTCGCCGCTGCTGATTTCGGTCATGTCGGTGGTGTTTCTCGGCGAAACCGTCGGCCCTCGCCGCTTGGACGCGATCGCCGGCGGCATGTTCGGGGTGCTGATCGTGGTCCGCCCCGGCACATCGACCTTCCAGATCGCGTCAACCCTGCCGCTCGCCGCCGCCTTCGGATACGCCACGCTCCACATCCTGACCCGTCGGATCGGCGGCACCGAGAACGCGACGGCGATGGCGTTCTATATCCAGGTGACCTTCCTCGTGGTCTCCGGCACCGCAAGTCTGGTGACCGGCGCTGGTCAGTTCGACATCTACGACCACCCCTCGGCGATCTTCCTGCTGCGCGCGTGGGTCTCGCCGCCCGCCATCGACCTCTTGATGATCGCCGCACTCGGCGTCACCTCGTCGCTTGGCGGCTTCGCCATTTCCCAGGCGTACCGGCGCAGCGAGGCCGCTTTTGTCGCGCCGTTTGAATACATCGCGATGCCTCTGGCCGTCGTTTGGGGTCTGCTGGTGTTCGGCGAGTGGCCGCTGCCGGTCGTCTGGGTCGGCATCACGTTGATCATGATCTCGGGACTGATCCTGATCTGGCGCGAGGCGATGGCCCACCGATCCCGCGCGCTCGTGCGACCCAAGCGGCTCTGAGCGTGCTTGGCTGGAGCCTGCTGGCCGCGCTCGTCGCCGCCCCCTTCGCCGCCGAATACCGGCGTGCGCCGATGGACGAAAATGCGCGCACCAGTTGTCCCGGCAGCCTTGCCGATCTTCCAGGTGGGCAGACGCATTATCAGTGGTGGGGACCAAAAGCCGGGCCGGTCGCGGTCTGTATCCACGGACTGTCGACGCCATCGTATATCTTCGCCGGAACCGCCCGCTCGCTGGCGGCGCTCGGCTACCGGGTGCTCACCTACGACCTTTACGGACGCGGCTATTCGGACCGCCCGCCGGGCCACCAGTCGATTGATTTCTTCACCGCTCAACTCCGTTCGTTGCTGGAACGTCAGGACATCGACGGTCCGCTGACGCTGGTCGGCTTTTCCATGGGCGGCGCGATTGCGACCGCTTTTGCCGCCGAAGAAGGCAAGCGGATCGAGGCGCTGGTGCTGATGGCACCCGCTGGCGTCGCGCCTCTCTACAACGGCTGGCAAGCGCGGCTCTGGACCGCACCCCTGATCGGCGACTGGGCCGCGCGCGTGCTTGGCGGATGGGCGCTCCGGCGTGAACTGGCAAGCGACGTGCGGGCCGCCACCATCGTCCCCAACCTCGCTGACCGCCAGGTGGCCGAAACCCGCGTGCGCGGCTATCTTCCGGCCCTGCTCTCGTCGCGCCGCCACACGCTTGCAACCACGCTCGACGACGATCACCGGACCATCGCCCGCTACGGCATCCCCGTCCTTGCGATCTGGGGCGAGGACGATCGGGTGATCCCCGTCGCCACACTCGGACGCCTCGCCGAACTCAACCCCGACGCCTTTCACGTCCAGATCAAGGGCGCGGGCCACGGGCTGCCACAGACCCATCCGTCAAAAGTCGCCGACGCCCTCGTCGCCTTTCTGCACTGAACGCCGGTTCAGGCGGCGACCGGCAAGCCTCGGCGTTCCTCCTTGATCGGCAAGTGAACGATGGCGCTGAATGCCCCAACCGCCACGCCCAACCACCACACTAAGGTGTAGTCGCCGGTCGCGTCGTAAAGCCGCCCGCCAAGCCAGACGCCCAGAAACGAACCAAGCTGGTGGCTGAGGAAAACAAACCCGTAGAGCGTGCCCATGTAGCGGACGCCATAGAGATGCGCGACCAGACCGGATGTCAGCGGAACGGTCGCGAGCCAAAGCGATCCCATGGCCGCCGAGAACAGCAGAACCGACGCAGGCGTGATCGGTGAGAGTATGAACGCGGCGGAAATCACCGTCCGCCCGGTATAGATCGCAGCCAGCAGATATTTCTTCGAGTATCGCTTTCCGGCCCACCCGGCGGTCAGCGTTCCGACGATGTTGGCGAGTCCGATCAGTCCGATCGCCATCGCCCCAAGCGCCGAGGTGGTAGAGATCCCCAGTCCGTAAAGAACGCTGCCGGGCATGATCGGGCCGCACATCTCGGTAACCAGCGCCGGAAAGTGCGCGGTCATGAAGCCAAGCTGATACCCACAGGAAAAGAAGCCGATGAAGATCAACGTGAACGACGGGTCGCGGAATGCGCCGGCCACCACCTCGCGCATGCTTCCGCCGGCGTCGGTCCTATCGACCGCATCGACCCGCATCAGCGGCAACAGCAACATCGACCCAAGGATGATCGCCGCAAAGACCATGAAAACTGATTGCCACGCCATGAACGACAACAGCCATTCGGCCAAAGGTGCCCCGACGACCTGCCCGGCCGACCCGACCGCGGATGCGATCGCCAGCGTCATCGAACGGTTTTCATCCGAAGCCGCACGTCCGACGACCGCCAGAATGACCCCGAACCCGGACCCGGCGATACCGAAGCCGACGATGACCTCAAGGCTTTGAATCGCGAACGGTGTCGTTGCGTAGCCCGACAGAAGTAGTCCCAAGGCATACAGAAAGCCGCCCATGACGATGGCACGGCGATCGCCGATCCGCTCGGCCAAGGCACCGAAAATCGGCTGGCCGAAACCCCAGGCAAGGTTCTGTATGGCAATGGCCATCGAAAATTCGGCTCGCGGCCAGCCGAAATCCTCGGCAATCGGAATCTGGAAAACGCCGAACGACGCCCGAACCGCGAAATTGACAAGAAGTATGAGACTCGCGGCGATCAGGAGCGGCGTGACGAGGGCGCGTGATTTTTCCATCGCCGCAATAGGCTTAGGATTCGAGCGAACGTCAAATTGAAATAGTTGTTCGCACCCATCAGCAAAACTGAAGCGCGTGGACTATCCTGCCAGCATCCTCAGGCCCTGCGTCACGTCGGTGCGCACCGCAAGCCGCAACCCCGGTTCGTCCCCGGCGCGCAAGGCGGCAAGGATCAAGCGGTGGTTTTTCGGAACCTCGGTCCGGTTCAGCCGTCCATAAAGCTTGCGCATCGTCGGCCCCAGTTGCAGCCAGACGGTTTCCGCCATCGCCAGCATCGCGGGCGCCTGCGCGCGCAGGTAAAGCGTGCGGTGGAAATCGAGGTTGGCGCGGATATAGGCGACCGCATCGCCCTTGGCGACAGCCTCGGCGATGACACCGTTCACCGCGTGCAGCCGGTCGATCAGCGCAAGGTGCGCACGCGGCAGCGCCCGGCTCGCCAGTTCGGTCTCGATCAGCATCCTCAGCGCCGCCAGTTCCTCGATGCGCTCGTTTGTCAGCTCTGGCGTCGATACCCGCCCCGACGACGACAGCGTCAATGCCCCTTCCGCCACCAGCCGCCGCAAGGCTTCGCGGGCGGGGGTCATGGAAAATCCGAACTCCTTGCCGATGCCGCGCAGGGTCAGTGCCTTGCCCGGAGGAATCTCGCCGTGCATGATACGGACGCGCAACGTCCGATAGACCTTGTCATGTGCAGAAGGGAGTGGATCGGCTGCGCGCGTCAACATGGCCCCATGTGATCACGAATACGATGGGCCGTGTCAATCATTGCCTGCAGAGTCGAAGCGAAAACGATGCAGGTCATTGCCCTCGCGGCGCAGCCATTTGCGGTGCCGCGCATAGTCGGGACAGATC
>JBBKWG010000161.1:0-3867 GCA_037968835.1 Paracoccaceae bacterium | reverse complement strand
TGTGCTGTGGGTTGCGCTGATCCTGGCCGGTGACACGCCGCTGGTGGCGATCTGTCACGCGATGTCGACGCTTTCGACGTCCGGAATTTCGCCGGTCGGCGGGATGGCGAACACCCAGTCCGGCTTCGGCGGCGAACTGCTGATCCTGCTGTTTCTGGTATTCGCGCTGTCGCGGGTGACGTTTTCGACCGACGAGCGTTCTGACGGATTTGCCTCGCTGGCGCGCGATCCGGAACTTCGCCTTGGCCTGTCGATCATCGCCGTGCTGCCGGTGTTCATGTTCCTGCGTCACTGGGTCACGTCGTTCGAGGATGGCGCGACCGTGTCGATAGTCGAAGGTCTGGCCGGGATCTGGGGGGCGCTGTTCACCGTCGCGTCGTTTCTGACCACGACCGGCTTTGAAAGTGCTGCCTGGGACGATGCGCGGGCGTGGTCGGGGCTGGAGGCGCCGGGGCTGTTGCTGATGGGGCTCGCGATCTTCGGCGGCGGCGTCGCGACGACGGCGGGTGGCGTGAAATTGCTCAGGGTCTATGCGCTTTACAAGCATGGCACGCGCGAAATGGAGAAGCTGGTGCAGCCGTCCTCGATCGGTGGTGCGGGTCAGGTTGCGCGGCGGCTTCGCCGGCAAGGTGCATATGTCGCGTGGATTTTCTTCATGCTGTTCGCGCTCTCCATCGCCGCCGTGATGATGCTGTTCTCGCTGACCGGGCTTGGCTTTGAATCCTCTCTGGTGCTGACGATCGCCACGCTTTCGACCACCGGTCCGCTGGTCAGCGCCGCGGCCGATGCGTCCGATCTGATGAGCCAGTTGGGCGACGCCGCCAAGGTGATTATGACCGCGGCGATGATCCTCGGACGGCTCGAAACCCTTGCGATCATCGCCCTTCTCAACCCCGAGTTCTGGCGGTGAACGAACGGAACTCTTTGATATGGGTTGAAAAATGGGTCCGCAGCGGACCCATTTGGGGCTGGTCATGGCTCGCAGGGCGTTTCATAGTGCGCTTGAAGAAACGAACGACGGCCCGTGTCGCGCGGGCCGTTTGCAAGAAAAAAAGGCTTTAAAACTCATGGCTTCGGACAGACAGAATTTGCAGGATGCATTTCTGAACCACGTCAGAAAGACAAAGGTTCCGGTGACCATCTTCCTGATTAACGGCGTCAAGCTTCAGGGCGTCATCACTTGGTTTGATAATTTTTGCGTACTTCTCCGCCGTGACGGACAGTCGCAGCTTGTTTATAAGCATGCGATTTCGACAATCATGCCGTCACAGCCGATCTCGCTTTACGAAGGCGAAGAATAAGCGTGGACGAAACCGGTGCGGGGGCGACGCGCGCCCTTGTATTGCACCCCGAAATAACCAGCGATCCGTCTCGGCGCGACGCCCAGTTTGCGTTGGCCGAAGCGGTGTCGCTCGCGCACGCATTGCCGGGGCTTGAAGTCGTCGGCGCCGATGTCGTGCGTCTGTCAAAGCGGCAGCCCGGAAAGCTGTTCGGCAAGGGCAAGATCGAGGAAATCGGTCAGCGCATCAAGGCCGACGAGGTCGAACTGGTGCTGGTCGACGGGGCGGTGACGCCGGTGCAGCAGCGCAATCTGGAACGCGACTGGAAGGTCAAGTTGCTGGACCGGACCGGGCTGATCCTCGAGATCTTCTCCGACCGGGCCGCGACACGCGAAGGCGTATTGCAGGTCGAGATGGCGGCACTCTCGTTTCAGCGCACGCGGCTGGTGCGGGCCTGGACCCACCTTGAGCGCCAGCGCGGCGGGCTTGGTTTCGTCGGCGGTCCGGGAGAGACCCAGATCGAGTCGGACAGACGCGCCATCGACGAGCAACTGACACGCCTGAAACGACAACTGGAAAAGGTGGTGAAGACGCGCACCTTGCACCGCGCGGCGCGCGCCAAGGTGCCGTATCCGATCGTCGCGCTTGTCGGCTATACCAACGCCGGAAAATCGACGTTGTTCAACCGCTTGACCGGGGCCGATGTTCTGGTCAAGGACATGCTGTTCGCGACGCTCGATCCGACGATGCGTTCGGTCACGCTTCCGTCTGGGCGCGAGATCATCCTCAGCGATACGGTCGGCTTCATCTCGGATCTGCCGACGCAACTGGTCGCGGCGTTCCGCGCGACCCTCGAAGAAGTGCTGGAGGCGGACTTGATCCTGCACGTGCGCGATATTGCCCACGACGAATCCGCGGATCAGGCACGCGACGTAGAAACCATCCTGGCTGATCTTGGCGTGGCGCGAACGACGCCGCTGATCGAGGTCTGGAACAAGACCGATCTACTCCCCGACGACGAACGCGCCGCCGTTCTGACCGAGGCTGCCCGCAAGGACGACGTTCTGGCGATCTCGGCCCTGTCGGGCGACGGTATGGATGTGCTGGTCGAGGCGATCACTGACGCGCTCAACGCCGATTTCCGCGATGAGACGCTCGAGATCGGACATAATGACGGGCGTCGTCGTGCGTGGCTATACCAGGAAGGTGTGGTGCAGGACGAGGTGGCGACCGACGATGGCGCGCGCCTGAACGTGCGCTGGTCGCCGGCTCAGGCGGTCCGGTTCGCGCGGCTCTGAACGCCCGCGCGCCAGACGGCGGCTTCCTTGCTGCTGAGGCAGGGATAGGCGGTGCGCTGCGGGTGGGCCGAGGCAATAAGTTCAACCTGCTCGCGATCGTTTCGTCCAAGCGCGATCAGCGCAACATCGCCGGGATATAGGCTTTCACTGACGCAACCGTTGGCGATGACGGCCTGATGGGTGTCGCAGAGAAAATGCCAATAGGTCACGTCGCCAATCGGTGCGGGACGCGTCGCAGGCAGGTCTCGGGCCGCGAGGAACGCCGCCTCGATCCCGAACAGGCGTTCGACATCCGCATCGCGCACAAGGATACGATGGAGGGCGGACACCAACAGGTCGCTGGACGGTTCGCCGGGCGCAAGCGAGCCCCTGGGGATCAACACCGGCCTCAACGCCGGAAAGGCCCGCATCTCGGCCGCTGAAATATGGCGCGACGTGACGTGGCGAACGCTTGCCGTGGCACCGTTGTCGGCAAGGACCGTATCGCCCGCCACAAGGCTTTCGACCGGCCGCGCTCCGTCGGGCGTTTCGATGAGACTGCCCGCCACGTAACACGCAAAGATCGCGTCGATTCTGTGGGCGCCGTTCGGGAAGGCATTCATGGTTGCGAACGACGTCGTGCCGTTCGTCAGAAAGAAATACCGCTGACCGGTCGAGATCGTCAGCACAAGGATTTCCTGGCCGCGCAAATCCTGGCCGTTCACGTTGGCGAGCTTGTTGGTCTGCGGCAGCGTGCCACCGAATTCCAGCGTGAACGAGTATGTGACCCCGTTTATGACGACCACCGTGTCGGGATCGGGGCTGCCGCCGTTGAATTCCAGCTTCTCGTCGCCGCCGGGTCCATTGGCCTGAAACGTCAATTGCGTTGTTGGCGTCGTGGATGTGCCTTGCGCGTTCAACGCGGCATTGTTCGCACTTGAGCTGTCGCCCCGCGCCCAGACGGAAAATGGCATGAGATTCTCCTCGGTGTGGGCGCTATTCTAAAACGCCACGAGCGGCAGATATAGCGGAAATGGCGGATCGGGAACGCGGGTGGATCAGTTTTCCGGAACCAACCGCGTGACGCCGACCGACGCGGCGCGGGCGAGGTCGGGATCCAGCGTCATCGGGATATACTCGCCGCGCCGCCATAACTCGCCGAGATCGTCGTAGTGGCGGCTGAGCGGATGCCCCGACTGGCCGGTCGAGATGATGAATACCGAACTGTCGGGGTCGGCGAAATCATAGACACCGCGATAGCCGGCACCGTGGACGTTGAGGAACGGATCGGGGTCGGTTCCCTTGGTCAG
>JBBKWG010000160.1:0-2826 GCA_037968835.1 Paracoccaceae bacterium | reverse complement strand
GTATCGTCGACTGACAGACCGCAAGCGCCTGGAGGAGGGCTGAAGCCGCGTTCGCTCGGACCACCCGTTCTTAGGCTCCGAGCCGCCATGCGGCGGTGCACGAAGGTTCCCCGCAAAATTGGACAATATTCTATCGGAAACGGCCCATTGCGGTCACTCAACTGAAGCGAAAACTCCGCGCCGCAGCTTTCGCATTTCTGCCGTTCGTACATCGTGCGGCATTTCCAAAGAGCGAATGTGTCAAAGGCGGCGTGCCATTCCCTGTGTCCGCAGAGTAGCGGTGCTGAACTCTGCCAAAATGCCGATATGCGGCTGCACCGGAATAGAGTTGGATGTGGTCATTGTGCCGCCATTTGAAGAATGTTGGTTTGCGGGGCTTCCGGGACTCGGCGCGATCCTTACGGCATCAACTGGCCACCGTTGACTTCGATGGTCTGGCCGATGATGTAACCCGACAGCGATTCCGATGCCAGAAAGAGATAGGCCCCGACGCAGTCTTCGGCCACGCCAAGACGCCCTTGCGGAACAGTCGCCAGCATCGTGTCAAGCTGCGCCTGTGTCGAGTAGCGCTCGTGAAACGGCGTGGTGATGACACCGGGTGCAACCGCATTCACTCGGATGCCATCGCCGATCCATTCTTTGGCCATACCCCGGGTGATATTCGACACAAAGGACTTGGACGAGCCATATAGCCCTGCACCGCCGCCGGCGCCGTTTCGCGCCGCTATCGAGGTGGTGTTGATGACGAACCCACCCTGCTTCTTCAGATATGGCAAGGCGGCTTTCGAGGCGACAAGGACCGAACGCGCGTTCAGATCCATGATTGCGTCGTAATCGTCTTCCGTGACTTCGGCGTAGGGCACACGTTTGACCATACCGCCAGCGTTGTTGATCAGTCCGTCGAGGCTTCCGAATTCTTCGGCGATCTTTACGACTGCCGCACGGAGTTCATCAGACTTGCAGGCGTCGGCGTGCACCAGAGCAACGGTGCCGCCAGCCGCCTTGATCTCTGCCGCCACAGCTTCTGCCGCGTCCTTGCTGGAATTGTAGTGCAGGCCAACCTTGGCGCCCTGCGCGGCAAAGGCCCGGGCCAATGCGGCACCGATGCCTGTTGAGGCCCCCGTGATCAGAACGGATTTCCCCGAAAGCCCGGGAATGGAAAGGGTTGATGTCGACATCATGCGGATCCTTTCAAAAGATGTGGGAGTTTTTTGGCAAAGTCGGGATGAGCGGCGGATTCGGTTCGCTGGGTAGCGACTGCTCCTGTCCTGTATTTCATTCGACGGCTCTTAGATTTCACCCGAGCGTAAAACGAAAATCAAGCAGTCTGTACGAACATCTAGTCCGCTATTGCGCCAATGCGCAACTTGCTACCATACTGACGTACTTAACCAGTTTCAGTGTGACATTTCACAATCCTGGGAGGATCAAATGAAAAACCTTGTGGGCGCAGCAATTGGTTGCGGCATGTTTGCCTTGGCCGCAGCGCCGGGCTTTGCCACCGAATTGGTAGGTGCGGTTCAGTTCAATGAAGACCACGCATTCACCAAGGCGCTGCGCGAATTTGAGCGGTCGGCGGGTGAATGTTCGGGCGGATCGCTGACATTCAATCTGCACTTGAATTCTGAACTCGGGCTAGAGAAAGACTATTTCGAGAATATGAGCCAGGGCATCGCGGTCGATTACGCGATTGTCAGCCCATCGCATATGTCGACCTTCTCTCAGAAGGCTCCGCTGATGGATATGCCGTTCTTGTTCCGCGATCTTGATCATTGGAACGCGGTGATGGAACAGAACGCACTTGCCCCGTTGGCGCAGGACGTGCTTGAAAAAGCAAATGTCCGTCTGATCGGTTATGCCGGGGGAGGCACGCGGCAGCTGATCGTCAATCGTCCCATTACAAATATGGCCGAACTTGAAGGTCTGCCGATGCGTGTCATGGGCGCGCCGATTCAGACCCGCATCTTCGAGGCTATTCAGGCCGCACCCTCGGTAATCGCCTATGACGAGGTGTATAACGCCATCCAGACCGGTGTGATCGACGCGGCCGAAAACGAGGCCGCTGGCATCGAACAGATGAAGTTTTACGAAGTCGGCCCGCATATCGCTTTGACGGCGCACGCCATCACTGTGCGCCCGATTGCCTTTGCGAATGCAACATTCGAGCGTTTGACTCCGGCAGAACAGGCATGCGTTTTGTCGGCTGGCGCTGCCGGTGGCAAACTTGGTCGAGACATCGAAAGCGGCCAGGACAGCGAAAAGCTTGCGGCAATGGAGGCGGCTGGCCTGCTGACCACGCATGCATTCCTGGAGCGTGAGAAGTTGCTTGAATTGGCCGCTCCGGTCAAGAAGGCCTACGCCGAAGAGCTTGGCGCAACCGACGTTTTGATGGCGATTGAAGCCGTCCAGTAGCCAAAACATCTGCGGACTGCAGCATCCCTGCGTGCCGCATCTCCACTTAATGTGACTGAGAGGCGCCATGCGCGTTTTGCTGGAAGGCTATTATCGCCTCTTGAAGTTTTTGCTGACCTTGCTGATGGCTGTGTTGATCATCCCGGTCTCGATGCAAATCCTTAGCCGTTATACCGGGGTTATTCCGCGCTATATCTGGACAGAAGAGATCGCGCGATTTTGTTTCGTCTGGATCATCCTGATTGGCGCGATGATCGCGGTGCGCGACGGCACGCATTTCGATGTGGACGTCTTGCCGCGCAGCTCTTCGAAATATGTGGAATTCGCGTCGCGGATGTTCGTGCATGTGGCGATCCTCTGCATGGCGCTTTCGTTCGTGTACTGGGGCTATGATTTCGGCGTGTTGGGGTCGCG
>JBBKWG010000159.1:0-9824 GCA_037968835.1 Paracoccaceae bacterium | reverse complement strand
CACCCGATGTCGGAACTTGGCCGGCTACTTGCCGATCTGGGCCTTTCGGGATCGCGCGTCGGGGTCGAGATGGACAATTATTACTATTCGGCAGCCGCGCATCGCGAATTGACGAAGTCTCTGCCCGATGCCGAGCTTATAGATACGACGGCGCTGGTGAACTGGGAGCGGGCTGTAAAATCGGAACGCGAAATCGAATACATGCAGAGAGCGGCCCGGATCGTTGAAGGGATGCACGAGCGCATTCTGGAGATCGCCGAACCGGGTATGCGAAAGAACGATCTGGTCGCCGAGATCTTTCATGCCGGGATCACCGGAAAGGATGGCTTCTGGGGCGATTACCCCGCGATCGTTCCGATGGCACCGTCGGGTATGGACGCGACCGCACCCCATCTGACCTGGGACGACCGACCGATGATCGAAGGCGAAGCGACGTTCTTCGAGATCGCCGGGGCACACCGCCGGTATCAATGCCCGCAATCGCGAACCCTGTTTCTCGGCAAGGTGCCGCAGAAATACCGCGATGCGGAACAGGCGGTTCTGGATGCGATAGACGCCGGACTCGAAAAAGCGAAACCCGGCAATCAGGCGCAGGATATCGCGAACGCTTTCAACGCGACCCTGAACAAGGCGGGGTTCGAAAAGGACAGCCGGTGCGGCTATGCCATCGGCATCAGCTATCCGCCCGACTGGGGCGAGCGCACGATATCTTTCCGGCGCGGCGACGAGACCTTTCTTGAACCCGGCATGACATTCCACTTCATGCCGGCGCTGTGGCTGGACGACGGCGGACTGGAGATAACCGAACCGATCCTGATCACGGAGAGCGGTTATGAATGCTTCTGCACGACGCCGCGAAAGCTGTTCGTGAAGCAGTAGACCTCGCCGCCGACGTTCCAAAACTGGACTGATCGGTCAAGGCAACCGCTCCCATCGCTGGCTCGCGGATTTTAATTGAACCGATTGGCCTGTTCACGAGTTTCTTAAACTCAAGCTAAGCCAGCACACGCAGGTTGAGCGGTGGATGGAATTCAGAACCGAGGGGACGGCCATGCCTGAAGGCGATATCGTAAGCAATGTGTCTGTCGCTTACCGGCCCGGCGAAACCTGCTGGCGCGTGGCAAAGGCGGATCGTTTCGCCGTGATAATCGACGCTGCGAACTATTTCGCGGCGCTCAAATCCGCGGCGCTGAAGGCCCAACACACCATAATGTTCATCGGGTGGGACTTTGATACGCGCGTCGACCTTGATCCCTTGAAAGACGATGACGCACCAAGTGAGTTCGGCGACTTCCTGAAGTGGATCGTCAAGGAAAAGCCCGATCTGAAGCTCTACATCCTGAAATGGGACCTTGGGATCTTTCAGACGTTAGGTCGCGGAACTATGCCGCTGACGATCTTCAACATGATGACCGACAAGAATATCACGATCAAACTTGACGGCGCGCATCCGTCGGGGTCGGCGCACCATCAGAAGATCGCTGTCATAGACGACAGTCTCGCGTTTTGCGGCGGGATAGACATAACTGCGGACCGCTGGGACACGCGCGAGCATCTGGACGAACACCCCGGCAGGGTGCGACCGACAAGCGGACGGCATTACGGACCCTGGCACGACACAACTACCGCCGTCGATGGCGAGGCGGCGCGCGCACTTGGCGATCTGGCCCGCATCCGGTGGCACGCCGCGACGGGTGTCTCGCTCGATCCCCCACCCAAGCGCGACGACGCCGTTTGGCCGGATGATCTGCCCGCCCTCGTCCGAGATGTCGACGTGGCTATTTCTCGCACGCGTCCGGAATACGGCGAAACGACGGAAATCTCCGAGATCAAAGAGCTGAAGCTGGCGGTGATCCGGGCGGCGAAGAAGACGCTTTACATCGAAAGCCAATATTTTGCCTCCAGAATCCTTGCCGAAGCGATGGCCGAGCGCCTGCAAGAACCTGACGGCCCGGAAATCGTAATCATCACTCCGTTCACAGCGGACGGGTGGCTGGAAGAAAAGGCGATGGGCGCTGCGCGGGCGCGTATGATGGACCTTGTGCGCAAGGCCGACATCCACGACCGGTTTCGCATCTATGTTCCAGTCACCGCAAATCGCAATCCGATCTATGTACATTCGAAAGTCTTGACGATGGACGACCGACTTCTGCGGGTCGGCTCGTCGAACCTGAACAACCGGTCGTTGGGGTTCGACACCGAATGCGACCTGTCAATCGAAGCGCTCCCGGATACCGACAACGCCGATCATCTGCGCACCCAGATCATCAGTCTTCGCAACGATCTGTTGGCCGAACATCTTGACGTCGAAAATGATCATCTTGCCGACACGATCGCCGCAAAGGGCGGCTCGCTGATCGCGACAATCGAAGAGCTTCGAACCGAGAGCGGGCGCTCGCTTGTTCCGTTCGAGCCGCCCGAATTCGCCGATCTGACCGACATTACTCTGGCGGAGTCGAATATTCTCGATCCGGAGCACACCCGCACGCGGGTCAGGTTCGAGGAAGCACTCAGGCGCTTATTGAGTTGACCTCAGGTGGCGGCGGGCCAGGTGTCGCCAACCCTGTATCCGCCAGGCCAGGGATCGTCCGGGTCGAGCATCAACTGGCGAGTGTCGGTGATCCAGCCACGACCTCTGATCGACGGAATAATCGCCTCTGATTGGGCCATCGGAACCACCGTTTCGATCCGGCAATCGAACTGGCTGCCAAGGATCGACACGCCGCGGAAAGTCTCGCCAACGGCTAATTCGCCCCGCGCGTAAAGGACCGACATGCGCGCCGAACACCCTGTTCCGGTTGGCGAGCGATCGAGTTTGCCGGGTTCAACGACCACCGTATTGCGACCGGTCTTGATCCCGTCGATCACAGTCACCGGCATCGTGAACTGGCAAAATGATATGTGCGTCCAGTCCGGCAGATCGGGATGCTGAAAGCCGAGTTGATCCGTGGCCGCCTGCGTGATCTTGCGACCAACAACGACAAGTTCGCGCGCCTCGTCTGGCGAAAGTGCAAACCCCAGCGACGGCGCGTCCACCAGAACGAAGCTGTCACCCCCGAATGCGGTATCAACTCGCAGTGTTCCAAGGCCCTCGATCTCGATTTGCGCGTCCAGTTTCGCCGCGAAACTCGGCAAGTTGGTGACCCGGATGGACTGAGCCTTGCCATCGCGGCAACTTGCAACCACGTCAATCACGCCGCCCGGCACTTCGAGGCGAAACCGCGTTTCCGGCTCGATCATCGGAATGATTCCGGTATCCAGAAGCACGGTCGCGACACAGATCGAATTGGACCCCGACATCGGCGGAGTATGCACAGGTTCCATGATGATGAAGCCCATCGCTGCGGACGGATCGACGGGCGGGACAAGCAGGTTCACGTGTCGGAACAGTCCGCCGCGTGGTTCGTTCAGCACGAAATCGCGCAATTCGCCATCGGTCGCAATCCAGCGGGATTGTTCCCAGATCGTGGCGCCCGGCGGCGTCGGTACGCCGCCGACGATCACGTCGCCGACCTCGCCCTCGGCATGACAGCCGACCACGTGGACGATCTTTTTCGATCTCATGTCAAACCACCAGAACCGGGTCGCCCAGAGCCGACATGATCGGGCGAATCCCGAGACCGGGAAGGTCCGACGCCCTCATCGTTCCGTTGACGCGTTTGGGCGCGCCTTCTGCGATGTCGACCGTCCCGTAAGAGTTGAAGTCGGTGGCCGAGAAGGTGAATTCCGCCGGGGTGGACTGCGCCAGATGGGCGATCGTGGCGGTTACGATGTCGCCGCCCCAAGTGTCCTCTATCGTCATCGGTATCCCGGACTGGACGCAGATATCCCGCATCAGACGCGCTTTCGTCAGCCCGCCGACTTTCGAGATCTTGAGGTTGATGACATCCATCGCCCCGTCCGCCAGACCTCGCGTCAGGCTGTCGACGCCGGTGATGACTTCGTCCAGTACGAACGGCAGCGACGTGCGTCGTCGGGTGACAAGGCATTCCTCGTAAGTCGGGCACGGCTGCTCGATATAGACGTCGATATCGCGGACGGCATTCACGACGCGGGCGGCCTCGTGCATGGTCCAGCCGGTGTTGGCATCCGCGACAAGCACATCGCCGGGACGCATTTCCGCCGAGCACAGGCGGATGCGCTCAATGTCGCTGTCCGCGTCGGCACCGACTTTAAGCTGGAACTTGGTATATCCCTCGTCGCGGTAACCGGCCACGTTGGCGGCCATCGCTTCCGGCGCGATCTGTGAGATCGCCCGGTAAAGCTTCACATCGTCCTGTGCCTTCCCGCCCAGCAACTGATAGACCGGCAGCCCCGTCGCCTGACCGAGAATGTCCCAGCACGCCACGTCAATTGCGGCCTTCACGTAGGGGTGACCGCGTAGAACGGCATCCATATGCCTGTTGAGCACATCGAGATCGCGGGGGTCCAAACCGATGACGCTCGGGGCGATCTCTTTCAGCCCGGATCTGACGCCAAGGGCATAAGCCGGAAGGTATGCGGACCCAAGCGGGCAGCATTCGCCATAACCGGTCAGGCCGGCGTCGGTCAGCACTTCAACGACCGTGGAATCGAAAACTTCGACGAAGTTACCATTCGACCAGCTATATCGTCCCTCTTTGAGCGGCAAATCCACTTGATAGGCCCGAATTGACGAAATCTTCATCGACTATTCCCGTTGCATGAGGGTCGTCCCCTGTCGTTTCCTGAAATATCGTTACCCCGGCGGAACAGACCCCATATCGCGTCGGCCTTCAACGGCTTCGCGGCGCTGTGCCGGATTATTCGCATCGCCAGATTGATCGACCGCCAATAAATGCTGGCTCGGCAGTCGTCCGCGCAGCGATCACCCAGAGATTGCGCTAACATGCAAACTGGTTGCGCTAACTGGTCATCCGGCTGTTTTCGTGGGCTATAATATCTAGTATCGGATGATGGTCACGCATCTCGCGCGATGTCATCATCGGGGACCCAGCAATGGAAACGGGTAGAGTAAACGGCGATTTCAAACTCGAGCATCAAGGATTCTCGGGTCAGGCCAATGTTTACTATAACTTGGTCGAGCCGGACCTGGTAACGCACGCTCTTGCGCGCAACGAAGGACACCTGGGTCAGGGTGGATGCCTGATGGTCACGACCGGCAAATACACCGGACGATCCCCCAAGGACAAGCATGTCGTCGCCACACCAGGCACCGAAGACAAGATCTGGTGGGACGCGAATGCCCGGATGGAAATTGATGCGTTCGAGCGACTTTACGAGGATATGCTTGGTCACGTCGCGGGCATGGATCTGTTCGTTCAGGACCTTTACGCGGGTGCCGACACCGACCACCGCATCAATGTGCGCGTCGTCTCTGAACTGACCTGGCACAATCTTTTCATCCGGCATCTGCTGATCCGCCCCGAGCGCGCCGATCTGGATACGTTCATCGCGGACTTCACCATCATCAACCTTCCCAGCTTCAAGGCCGATCCGAAGCGCCACGGGTGCAGGACCGATACGGTGATCGCGATCAATTTCGACAAGAAAATCGTGCTGGTCGGCGGATCGGAATATGCCGGGGAAAACAAGAAAGCCGTCTTCACGATCCTGAATTACCTGCTGCCCGAAAAGGGTGTGATGCCGATGCATTGCTCTTCCAACCATGCTCAGGGCAACCCGATCGACACCGCGATCTTTTTTGGATTGTCGGGAACCGGCAAGACCACGCTTTCGGCGGATCCGACCCGGATTCTGATCGGTGACGACGAGCACGGATGGTCGGATCGTGGCGTTTTCAATTTCGAAGGCGGTTGCTACGCCAAGACAATCAATCTGTCGCCAGAAGCCGAGCCCGAGATTTACGCGGCGACGTTCAAATTCTCGACCGTCGTTGAGAACATGATCTACGACGAGGAAACGAAAGAATTGGATTTCTCGGACGATAGCCTGACCGCCAACATGCGCTCGGCCTATCCGATGCATTATATCTCGAATTCATCGACCACCGGCAAAGCCAGCCACCCCAAGAATATCATCATGCTGACGTGCGACGCGTTCGGTGTTCTGCCGCCCATCGCCCGGTTGACGCCGTCGCAGGCGATGTATCACTTCCTGTCGGGGTTCACTTCGAAAGTGGCCGGAACAGAGCGTGGCGTGACCGAACCAGAGCCGACATTCTCCACCTGCTTTGGCGCACCCTTCCTGCCGCTGAGACCCGAAGTCTACGGTCGGTTGTTGCAGAAAAAGATCGCCACCTTCGGGGCAACCTGCTGGCTGGTAAACACCGGCTGGACCGGCGGCGCTTACGGCGAGGGCAACCGGATGCCGATCGACGCGACGCGCGCGCTTCTGGGAACGGCCCTTGACGGAACGTTGAGCGACAGAACGTTCCGCAGGGATCCGAACTTCGGCTTTGAAGTGCCGGTCACCGTCCCCGGCATCGACGCCGCACTTCTGGACCCGCGTGGCACTTGGAAGGACTCAGCGGCCTACGACCGAGCGGCCGAAAAGCTGGTCGAGATGTTTGCCGCGAACTTCGAAAAATATCTGCCCAACATCGACGCCGATGTGCGTTCGGTCCTTGTCGGCTAGATCATCACGCCGTTTCAGGCACTTTCTTTGACGCCACCCAGTTGAGCGCAAGAAGCCCGGTGATCGCCGCCGCTCCTGCGGCTTCGATCGGGATCGACTGCCAGAAAACACCGACAACTCCGGGCAGAAGCAGCGCCCGCTGCCACAGTGGAATTGGCGCGAACAGGAAGCCTTCGAGCAAAGCTGCGAAGGCGGTCAGCGCCAGAATTATAATAACGCCATTCCAAAGCACCAGCGGGATTGGTCCGCCCTCGATTATGACCGGGTTGTAGACCATGAAAAGCGGGATCAGATAAAGTCCTTTGGCGTATTTCCACGCCTGAAAAGACGTCTCCATCGGACTTGCATTCGCAATCGCCGCGCCTGCGAATCCAGCCAGCGCCACGGGGGGCGTCACGTTGGAATCCTGGCTCCACCAGAACACCACGAGGTGCGCGATCAGAAGCGGCACGCCAAATTCGCTGGAAAGCGCCGGCCCGACAAGGATGATGAGCACGATGTAGGCAGCGGTAACCGGCAGGCCCATGCCCAGAATGAGGCTGGCGATCACGACAAGGATCAGGGCAAGGAACAGGTTTCCGCCGGAAAACGCGATCATCATGGCCGAAAACTTGAGACCGAGGCCAGTCAAACCGACGACACCGACCACGATGCCGGCCACAGCGCACGCCATTGAGACCGCCACGGCGTTCCGCGCACCGAGTTCCAGCGCCTCCAGCGTCTTGGAAACGCCGGATTTCAGCATGGCGGCCAGACGCTCGGCGTTTGGACCCTCGCTCAGAAAAGCAAGCATCGCGCGCAATGCGGCCGACGCCATGACCGCGAGAATTGCGTAAAAGCCGACGCGCATCGGTGAATAACCCGCAACCAGCAACCACACGAGCGCGACGAGCGGCAAAAGGAAGTGCCAGCCCTCGGCCAATACTTCGCGCACGCGCGGAAGCTCATCCGCCGGGATGCCCGTCATGCCCTGCTTTACTGCCGCGATATGGACCAAAAGGTAGACCGAGCCGAAATAGAGGAACGCCGGGAAAATCGAGACCAGAACGATGTCGATGTAGGGCACACGGGTGAACTCGCTAATCAGGAACGCGCCAGCGCCCATCAGCGGCGGCATGATCTGGCCGCCGGTCGATGCCGCAGCCTCGATGCCGCCAGCCTGTGCCGGTCTGTAGCCTAGCCGCTTCATCAAGGGGATCGTGAACGCGCCGGTCGTCACGACGTTGGCGATGGCGGAGCCGCTGATTGAACCCATTCCCGCCGACGCGATCACGGCAGCCTTCGCCGGGCCCCCACGCTGCCGTCCGGTGGCGGCATAGGCCAGGTCGATGAAGAATTTACCCGCTCCGGTCACTTCAAGGAATGCCCCGAACAGTACGAAAACAAATATGAAAGTGGCGGCAACCCCAAGCGGAAGTCCGAATATCCCCTCGGCCCCAAGCGTCAGTTGGCTGGCCAGACGGTCAAGCGTATAGCCACGGTGGTTCAGGATGCCCGGCATGAAATCCGCAAGCCACGGCAACTCGCCCCGGTTTCCCGCGAATGAATAGGCGATGAAGACCGCGCCGATGATCGTCATGCCAAGCCCAATCGCGCGCCGCGCGGCTTCCAGCACGACCAGCGTGGTAATGATTCCGACCACGACGTCCTGGGGTCGCGGAATGATCGCGTTCGCGATGGCGTCGATGTTCGCCGGCACCCAGTAGCCAACGAGAATGCCGCAAAGAATGAGAGCGCCGTCGATGGCCCAGCCAATCGCGCCACGCGGGCGGTCGCCGGTCACCGGGAACATCAGGAAACTGAGAACCAGAATGAAGCCAAGGTGGATCGGTCTTTGAAAGAACAGGCCCAACGGTTGCACGCCGGCGGCATAGAGTTGGAACAGGGAAAGAGTGATTCCGACGATTGTAATCGCGCGCAATACGGCACGCGGTTGAACCGGCGACGATGCCTCGGTCACTCTGGCACTCCTGTTTCAAGGGCGATCCGCACACGCGCGCGTGGTGCTAAACTGGACAGCGAAACCTCGCCCGAGGCTGCGCGAAGCCGGTGATCGACGTTCGCCAATCCCGGGCGCAGGACATAGGCATTGCCGCGCACCGGTTCGTCGATGTCTTCGATCCAGTAGCCGCCCGCGCCGTCAGAGACCTGACGTCCGCGCCCGATCAGATGCCCCAGACCCGCCGCGAAGTCGGGTTGATGCGAACGGACAAGCAGCATCTGACCACCCCGATTTTCATAGCAATCCTCGACTTCGAACCCCTTTACGGAATGACGCCACAGAACGCACCAGCCAGCGCCCTCGGGCACTGGCAGTCGCGCGATCTCGGTTCCGTCGGCCAAGGTAGCGGTCAGATATTCCGCTTCGAGCGGAGTGGCGAGCAAGAGGAGGGCAAGAAGCCCTCCCCCGACTATCGCGTTCACTCTTTCAGAGCGTCGGGGATTTCTGCACCGATTTCCTCGTAATAGCGCAAGGCACCCGGATGCAGCGGAACCGGTGTGGCGTTCATCGAGAATTCGACCGTCGTTTCGTTCGCCGCCGGATGCACGGCTTGTAGATCGGCGATATTCTCGAACATGGCCTTGGTGATCAGATAGACCGTCTCTTCGTCCATTTCCGAGGACACGACGAGAACGTTGGGAACGCCGACCGTCGCGGTGACGCCGTCGACACCGGCATAAGTTCCGCCCGGAAGCGACAAGGGCGCAAAGGTCGGATCGGCCGCGTCGGCGGCAGCGATCTGTTCGTCGCTCAGACCAACCATACTGATGCTATTGGTGGTCGCGAGGTTCAGAATTGACGATGTCGGCGCACCGACGCTCCAGAAACCGGCGTCGATATCGCCGTTGTTCAGCGCATCCGCCGTTTCGTTGAAGTTGAGCCGCTCGGCAGTGAAATCCTCGAACGAGATGCCGTTGGCTTCCAGTAGCGTCTGCGCGTTGACTTCGGTGCCCGACCCCGGCGCGCCGACAGAGACGCGTTTGCCTTTGAGATCGTCGATCGTCGCGATGCCCGAATCCGCGAGTGTGACGATCTGGATCATGTTGGCATAAAGCGATCCGATTGCGCGGATCATCGGCAATTGCTGCCCTTCAAATCGGCCAGTCCCGGCGTAGGCTTGCTGAACCGTATCTGCCAGCGCGATAGCGAGGTCCGCGTCGCCGGTGGCGATCAGTCCCATATTCTCGACCGAAGCGCCGGTGACTTCTGCGGTCGCGTTGAAACCCTCGACGTGATTGTTGATGAC
>JBBKWG010000158.1:0-36580 GCA_037968835.1 Paracoccaceae bacterium | reverse complement strand
GGATCGTTCAACTGCCGTTCCAGCCAGCGTGTCGAACTCAGTTTGCGTCCGCGCGCCGACTTTACCTTGACCTTTAGATCGCGCTGTCCGCGCCCGCTTGACTTCTTGTCCATGCGACACACTCCTTGCCCCGGCGATACAGCGCGTGACCGAAGCGGGCAAGGGGCCGCTCTTGACGGGTGACAGGGGACGCTCCATTTCTAATACCATGGTGAAAGTGTTCGCCCAAACCGTTCTTGTCCTCGCCGCAACGCTGGTGCTGGCGGCTTGTGCATCGCTGAGTGAAGACGAATGCCGAGGCGGCGATTGGCAGCGGATCGGGATCGAGGACGGCAACGCCGGACGCGAATCCGACTTCCTGCAATCTCATGCCAAAGCCTGTGCCGATTATGGAATCGCCCCGGAACGCACCGCCTGGGAACAGGGACGCCAGATCGGTCTCAAGACCTATTGCACGCCCTCGCGCGCCTATAACGAAGGCGTAAAGGGCCGAACGCTGAAGAATGTCTGTCCCATTAACGATCTTGCGGTGCTGCAACGAGCGAATGATCGCGGTTTTCGAGTGTTCTGGATTGAACGCGAAATCGACGAAGCCGAAAGCGACATCAGACGGATCAATTCTCTGCTCTCGCGACTACCCAATGGTGATCCATCGCGGGCCAGCCTGATCGCAGAACGCTCGTCGCTCAGGCTCGATCTTCTAACGCTGCGATCACGGCGTCTGCGTTACCGCTAAAGCGCGACCTTGGTGCCAAGTCCGCGTTCCCGCGCGAGATTTGCCGCGACCGACGCCACCGCCAGATCCTGAAGCCCAACGCCGGTGCCGTCGAACAAGGTGATCTCGTCATTGCTGGTTCGACCCGGATGATCGCCATTGATAACCGCCCCTATGGGAGTGATGTCGGCCTCGCCGATCAGTCCGCTTGCCACCGCGTGCTGCGCCTCGCCAATCGTGATCGACTGGGCGATTTCGTCGGCAAACACCGTCGCACGCGCCAGCAATGCCGGGTCGACCTCCTGTTTGCCCTTGGTGTCGGTCCCCATGCAGGCGATGTGAGTGCCGGGCTTGATCCAGTCCGCCATCAGCAACGGTTCGAATGCGGAAGTGATCGTGATGATGACGTCGGCGGTTTCGCCAAGCTGTTCCTGCGTAACCGCCTGAAACGACAACCCAAGCTCTTCGGCGACCGCGCCCAGCTTGGGCAGCATCTCCGGATGGGGGTTCCACGCGACCACTCTGTCGAAGTCGCGCTGCTCTGCCGCCGCGCGCAACTGGAACGTCGACTGATGCCCTGCCCCGACCATGCCGAGCACTTTGGCGTCCTTGCGTGCAAGATGAGCAATCGACACCGACGACGAAGCGGCGGTTCTGAGCGCAGTCAGATAATTGCCGCCGACAAGCGCCTTTAATCGACCGGTATCCGGGTCGAACAGGAATACCGTGGATTGGTGGTTCGTCAGCCCCTTGGCCATGTTCCCCGGCCAATAGCCACCGGATTTCAGTCCCAGCACCTTTCCCGCCCGGTCGAATCCCGACTTGAACCCGTAAAGCGCGTCGGCATACCCGATCGCCTCGCGGATGACCGGAAAATTGTAGGCATCGCCCTTTGCCATCGCCGCGAACACGGATTCCACGGCGGAAAAAGCATCGCTGCGTCCAATGACCTTCTCGCAGACATCCTCGCCGACGATGATCACACCGTTATCGGCGGCCATCGCATCCATCAGAACGCCTTCCCGCGTGCCGAGACCGGCCACAGCGTTTCGACCTTGCCGCCCCGCACGCCGACATACCAATCGTGAACGTTGCACGTCGGATCGCAATGACCGGGCACCAGCCGCAGCTTGTCGTTGACCTTGAGCGCGCCCTTGGGGTCCAGAACGACGCCATGCTCATCCGAACATTTGACGTATTCAACGTCGTCGCGGCCGAACACAACGGGAAGCCCGGAATCGACCGACTGCGCCTTCAGTCCGGCGTCGACAATGGCCTTGTCGGCTTTGGCGTGGCTCATCACGCTGGTCAGAATAAACAGCGCGTTTTCCCATTCGCCCCGGTCGATCCTATTGCCGTCCTTGTCGAGGATGCGTCCGTAATCGGCATCCATGAACGCATACGATCCGCACTGAAGCTCGTTGAAGACGCCAGAAGCCGATTCAAAATAATAGCTGCCGGTGCCGCCGCCGCCGACGATATCGCACTCAAGTCTCTCGGTCTTCAACGTGTCCACAGCGTCTTTCACCTGAGCAATCGCCAGATCCAGCTTGGTCTTGCGGTCCGCGTAACTGTCCAGATGTTGCATTGCACCCTGATAGGCTTGGATGCCTGAGAACTCCAGCCCCGGCGCGGCGTCAATTGCCTTGGCGATTTCAACAACTTCGGGCGTGGTCGTCACGCCGCAGCGGCCTGCGCCGCAGTCGATTTCCACCAGGCATTCGATTTCGGTGCCGTGTTTGGTGGCAGCCGCCGACAGGTCTCCGACATTCGCCAGATCGTCGACGCAGCAAATCGTGCGCGCGCCGAGCTTGGGCAGTCGCGCCAGCCGGTCGATCTTGGCGGGGTCGCGCACCTGGTTGGATACCAGCACGTCCTTGATGCCGCCGCGTGCGAACACTTCGGCTTCCGAGACCTTCTGACAACAGACCCCAACCGAGCCGCCCAGCTTTTCCTGCAACAGCGCCACATCGACCGACTTGTGCATTTTGCCGTGGACCCGGTGGCGCATGCCATGGGCGCGGGCGTAGTCGCCCATTTTCTTGATATTGCGCTCCAGTGCATCAAGGTCGAGCACCAGACACGGTGTCTGGATCTCGCTTTCATCCATGCCGATGGAAGCCGGAATATCATAGCCGACTTCATAATCGTCGAAGTTCATTGGTTTGTTCATGTCGGTCTCTCCTCAGCCCATGATCCAGGGCAATTTGTCCAAATCCACGTTGCCGCCAGTGATGACCACGCCGACCCGTTTGCCGCGATAGACGTCCGGGTTCTTCAGGATGACGGCAAGCGGAACGGCGCAACTTGGCTCCATCACGATCTTCATCCGCTCCCACGTCAGTTTCATCGCCGCGACGATCTCGTCCTCGCTCGCGGTCTGCACGTCGGTCACAAAGTTCGACACGAAATGCCATGTGTTCTCTTTCAGCGGCACTTTCAGACCATCGGCGACCGTCACCGGCGCGTCGTCGGCGATGATGTGGCCAGCCCTGAACGACCGCGCGGCATCGTCGGCCTGTTCGGGTTCGGCGGCATAAGTCCTTATGTGCGGCGCAAGGTTCGACAGGGTCAGGCAGGTGCCCGAGATCATGCCTCCGCCTCCGATCGGCGCGACGACCGCATCCAGACCCGCGACTTGCTCGATGAGTTCGGCCGAACACGTCGCCTGCCCCGCAATCACGCGCAAGTCGTTGTAGGGATGCACGAATTCTGCACCGGTTTCGGCCTGAACCTCAGCGAAGACCGCCTCGCGGCTTGACGTCGACGGCTCGCATTCGGTGATGATTCCGCCATAGCCGCGCACCGCCGCTTTCTTGGCTTCCGGCGCGGTTCGCGGCATCACGACATGGCAGGGAATGCCACGCCGCCCTGCCGCATAGGACAGGCTCAGCGCGTGATTGCCCGAACTGTGCGTCGCAACACCTCTGGCGGCCATTTCATCGCTCAGCCCGAACACCGCGTTCGAGGCACCGCGGACCTTGAACGCCCCCGCCTTCTGGAAATTCTCGCACTTGAAGAACAACTCGGCACCCGTCAACCCGTTCAGATAGCTCGAGGTCAGAACCGGCGTGCGGTGGATATAGGGTTTGATGCGCTCGTGCGCGGCGCGCATGTGCTCGATCGTCAGGTCCCGTGCGTTCAGTGCATCCAGCATCGCTTTGGCTCCCTCATGCCGCCGACTTGATCGCATTTGCGCGGCTATGGCGAAAATATCCCTGCGCCGCTGCCACACCGCTGCCAAGCGTAATCGGATAATCCAGATCCGCCATCGCCATTTCAATCGCGCCGAGTCCCGACAGAACCATCACGTCGGTCAGGCTGCCAAGGTGGCCGATGCGAAACGCGCGTCCGTTCATTTCGCCCAGCCCGATCCCGAACGATACACCATAGGCCCTGAAGACATGATCGGTCAGCGCGTTGCTGTTCATGCCCTCGGGAACGTAGATGGCGCTGACGGTATCGGAATAAAGTTCCGGCGAGTGCGCAACCAGCTTCATCCCCCAAGCATCGACTGCACGCCGCACGCCCTCGGCCAGCCGGAAGTGGCGGGCATAGACGTTCTCCAACCCCTCCTCGAACAACATCTTCAGGCTTTCGCGCATCCCGTAGATCAGTTGCAACGGCGGCGTATAAGGAAACCCGCCTGAAGCATTGGCCTTCATCATGTCGCGGAAATCGAAGAAGGTGCGCGGCAGTTTTGCGGCGTCGATAGCCGCCAGCGCCTTCGGGCTGACACACAGGATCGCCATGCCGGTTGCAAGCATGAACCCCTTTTGCGATCCCGCGACCGCGATATCGACGCCCCATTCGTCCATCCTGAAGTCCATCGAGGCCAGCGAACTGACGCAATCGACGAACAACATCGCCGGATGGCTCGCCGCGTCCATTGCGCCGCGAACCGCCGCGATGTCGGACTTCACGCCGGTCGCGGTTTCATTATGCGTGACCAGAACCGCCTTGATGACATGCGCCTTGTCGTCGCTCAGTGCCGCCTCGAACTTGTCCGCAGGGGCCCCGCTGCCCCAGGGGCATTCGATGATCTGCACATTCAGCCCGTGGCGCTGGCACAAATCTATCCAGCGGTGGCTGAACATGCCGTAGCGCGCGACAAGCACGGTGTCGCCGGGGCTGAGCGTATTGGTGACCGCAGCCTCCCATCCGCCTGTGCCGCTCGACGGGAATATGATGACCTTGCCGACCTTCGAGGCGAACACGATTTTGGTCTCTTCCAGAACCGGCGCGAATGTCTCGACGAAGTCGGGCGCACGGTGGTCCCGCGTCTGAACCTGCATGGCAAGGCGCAGGCGATCCGGAATATTGGTCGGTCCGGGAATGAAGACGGGGTTCTGGTCTGACATCGGGAGATCCTCCTCGTGGATGGCCCAAATCTACCAGCTTCGGGAACACATGCAATTTTTTCAAAATAGCTTTCCAGAACTGCAAAATACCTCTCAACTTACTGTTTGAAAAACACTTTAAATTTCTCGACATTTCCACAGCATTTATATTGAAAAGTTTTTTCAAAAGTGGATCAATGCGAACAAGCTGATAACCTGAAAGGCCTGTCATGCCCGAAACCAAGCGCCCGCGCGGTCGTCCCAGATCGCCGTTCACCGAAAGCACTGCCGGCACGCTGCAATCGCTCGATCGCGCGCTTGGTTTGCTGACCAGCGTCGCGCGCACCGGGCGGGCGACGCTGACCGACCTGTCGCTCAGCGCCGGTATCCCCACCGCCACGACGCATCGCATCCTCACAACGCTTCAGAAGCACGATTTCGTGGCGTTCGACGAAGATCAGCAAGAGTGGATGATCGGGATCGAAGCCTACCGCACCGGCGCATCCTACCTGACGCGCACAAGCCTCTCCGAGGTCGGCAGATCCGTCATGAAGCAATTGACCGAAAAGACCGGAGAAACCGCGAATCTGGCAATCGCCGACGGCTTCGAAGTCGTTTTCGTCGGTCAGGTCGAAACGAAAAATCCGATTCGGGCGTGTTTCCAAAGTGGTACACGAACGTCGATGCACGCCTCGGGCACCGGAAAGGCCATCCTCGCCGCGATGCCCGAAATCGAGGTGCGCAAGCTGCTGATCGGCGCGGGTCTCGCCAAGTTCACCGACAAGACGCATGTCTCGGCGGTCGCGCTGTTCGACGATCTGGCGCGCACGCGCAAGCGCGGATGGTCGTTTGACAGCGAGGAGCGGTATCTGGGCATGTCCTGCGTCGGCAGCGCGATTTTCGATGAAAGCGGCGCGCCGACGGCCGGTATCTCGATATCCGGCCCGACCAGCCGGTTCGACGATCGCCGCGTCGCTGAACTTGGCCCGGTGGTTGCAGCGGCGGCAGCCGAGATCACCCGTCTGTGTGGTGGGCGCGCTCGGGGATAGCCACGCGCCACGACATTCCATGACGGCGTTAAGCGCATTGAAAGACTCAAACCATAGGAGTGCGATGACGGGCTGGGTCCCAATCACCTGAAAGGATATCTGATGAAACGCATGGTTGCATCGTGTGCCGTAACATTCGCTCTGGTCGCTCCGGCGATGGCCGACGAATTTTCTCCGGCGATTGAAAGTTACTATCGAACCGAGATTGCCCGCTGGTCCGACGCTCAGATTCTTATCGACGCGATCAATGCCCAGAACACCCGGACTTCCGCCTACGATCAGGCCCAGATCGATTCGCTCGATCAGGCATGGCGGGCCGAAGTCGGTCAGACCGTCACGCCCTCCATCGAACCGGTCCTCGATAACGCAGCATCAGCGTTCCTGCGCGATCAAGTGCTCTCCTCGGAGGGTCGTATCACCGAAGTTTTCATCATGGATGCACGCGGATTGAACGTCGCGGCAAGCGAAGTGACCTCGGATTACTGGCAGGGTGACGAGGAAAAATTCAGCGAAACCTATATGGTTGGCCCGAATGCGATGCACCTGTCGGACGTCGAACTCGACGAATCCACCCAGCGCTATCAGGGCCAGGTCTCGGTCACGCTGACCGATCCAGCCACCGGGCAACCTATCGGTGCGATAACGATCGGAATCGATGCAGAAGCATTGATGTAAGCCGATGTTCAGGAGGTCGCGAACCATGCCATCAAGCACGAACGACGGTCCCGGACGCGGACCATTCTTTTCGGTTTTCATCCGGAGTCTGGGCATAATTGCCCTGACTACCGGCGTGGTGGCCGCCGCGGTCTCGATTCAAGCCGACAAGACCAGTCGCACCATAGCCGAGGACGGCGTTCGACTGCTGGCGGCCGAGGTTACGACACTTCTCGCGGATAGAATCGGTGGCGCGGTGCGGTTTCGCAAAACCCAGGATGTAGAAGCGACTGTCGGCGATCTGATGACGAAAGACGGTAGCAAACTGGTGTCCCTTGTGGTTGTGGATGCCGAAGGTCAGGTGATTTCCGAATTCGGAAGCGCGGCGCCCGAAGATACCCAGCAGTTGCGGTCGCTTGCGAGTGCGGCGACGGAAACGCATCAGGCGACAGCGACCGGCAACGGCTTCTGGGTCGCGATGCCGGTTCACTATGGCCCCGAAAACGAGGTTATCGGCGCGCTGGCCACCATCTGGACGCCCGAAGTGTTCCTGAACACAATCGCTGCCGCACGCCGGCGTCAGATCATCGTGGCTGGCGGATTGTTCGCCGTTCTGTGCTTCTTCGCGGCGCTCTACCTGCGCCATTCTCTGTCGAACCCGCTCAATGCGATGACAAAGCGCACGCTCAGTCTGGCCGAGGGCGATCTGGAAAGCGCGGTGCCGGGTCTCAAGCGGCGCGACGAGATCGGTTCGACCGCTGTGGCATTGGAAAACCTGCGCGAGCAGCTTTCGGATGCCGCGCTGATAACCAAGGACGCCATATTCCAGGGCGCGGCTTTTCAGGCCTCGACAGACGCCATGATCCTGACAGACATTGATCTCAAGATCACGCATTCCAATCAGGCGCTCAGCACGCTTGTCGGGGCGCAGACAAGGGCGCTTCAGCATCTGGTTCCCGGTTGCAGCGAAGTCTCTATTTCCGGGCATGTCGTCGACCTGAAACGCGTCGGTCTACCCGATTCGAGCGCGTTGCCGGGTGCAAAAGAGCTCCCCGTCTCCACCGATTTCCAGTTCGAGGATCAATTGTTCGCCGCGAGCGTCAACCGCATCCCCGACACGTCGGGTGCCTGCGTCGGCTATGTCATCGAAGTTTCCGACGTGACCGTAAGGCGCAAGGCCGCGGCCCTTCTTCAGTCGCTGGAGTCCGATCAGCTTCGGGCGGATTTTGACGCTGACGGCAAACTCAGGAACGCAAACGCCGGCTTTTCCGAAGCGCTCGGACTTGCCCGGGGCGATTCAGACGATTTGACGATTTCCGGACTTCTGACGGACGAAAACGGCGCCGATCCGATGGTGACTCTCGCCAGGGGACGCGCCTACGTGGGCCGGATGCGAGCCACGACGCATCGCCGCGAGCGACTGTTCGATGGCAGCGTCAATCCGGTATCGGACAGGAACGGTCGCAGTATCGGATTCATCCTGATCGCGCGCGATATCTCCGACGCCCAAAAGGCGCTCGACGCTGCGGAGTCGGAAAAGGAACGGCTGGAAGGCGGGCGCACGAAAGTCGTCGAAATACTTCGCAAGGCTATGACCGAATTATCCGAAGGCAACCTGCGCATCCGCATCGAAGACGACGTTCCCGAGGAATACGAACCATTGCGGCGTGATTTCAACGCGGCTGTCGAGCGCCTGGAGGAAGCGGTCGGTCTGGTCTACGACAATTCCGCCTCGATCCTGAGCGAAGCCGACGACATCGCCGGTGCGGCAGACAATCTTTCCCGGCGCACCGAACAACAGGCCGCGACACTGGAAGAATTCGCCGCCGCGCTGACGCAGATGACGGCCTCGGTCGGATCCGCCGCAGAACGCGCCGACAGCGCCAACACGGTTGTGACAAACGCGCGCGAAAGCGCCGAGGCGTCCGGCGAGGTCGTGCAGCAAGCCGTTGAAGCGATGGGGGAAATCTCGTCGTCGTCCGATCAGATATCCCGCATTATCGGCGTCATCGACGAGATCGCGTTCCAGACAAATCTGCTTGCACTCAACGCCGGCGTCGAAGCCGCCCGCGCTGGTGACGCCGGGCGCGGCTTTGCCGTAGTCGCTTCAGAGGTGCGCGCCCTGGCCCAGCGGTCCTCGGAAGCCGCGAGAGAAATCAACGATCTGATCTCCGCCTCGGGCGCACAGGTCAAACGGGGCGTGGCGCTGGTGGACAACGCGGGCGAGGCTCTGCGCAAGATCGTCGGATCGGTCACGGACATCGCCAATCATGTTTCGGAAATCGCTGCATCCGCGCGTGAACAGTCGAGCGGTCTGGAAGAGATCAACGGGGCGATGGGACAACTCGATCAGGTCACACAGCAAAATGCCGCCATGTTCGAAGAGACAACTGCCGCGACGCACACCCTCACCGGCGAAGCCAACGCGCTTGTCGACGCGACGAGACGCTTTGAAACGTCGCGATCCGTCGAAGCGAACGCCAACGCGGCACGGCGCAAAGGCCGCGACGATGGACGGTCCGGCCTTCGCGACAAATCAGACGCGGCACCGTCAAGACACAAGCATCACGCGACCGAATCCAGGACGCACGAACGTCCGACCGACTACAAGCCAAAGAGCAAATGGCAGGCCAACGGAAACGCAGCACTCGCCGCGCGCGAAGACGATTGGGAGGATTTCTGACTTCGCTATTTGTGATGCTGGCGTGCCTTGCAGGGACGCACTCAGCCTCGCATACGCGAACCATCGGCGTCGAAAAGCGGCTTGTCGAGCAGCGAGGCTGGATATTTTTCGCCCAGAATCTCGATCTCTGCCTTCAATCCACTTCGCACCATGTCCGACGGAACGAATGCCAACGCGATCGAGGTGTCGCACCAGTGCGAATAGCCCCCTGACGTGCAAAAGCCGACAACCGATCCATCTATCCACAGCGGTTCATAGGCCACAACGTCCGCTGTCTCCGTTTCGACCCTGAACGCGCAAAGCTGTCTGGCAACTCCCGCATCCCGCTCGGCCTGCGCTGCGGTTCGGCCAATAAAATCGGTGTTCTTGGAAAACGAGATGAACCGGTCCAGCCCGGTCTCGGCGGCGGTATAGTCGGGCGAGAATTCGCGCTGCCAGGACCCGAAGAACTTGTCCAATCTCAGCGACATCATCGCGCGCATTCCAAAAGGCTTCATTCCGAATTCCTGACCAGCCGCCCAGAGAACGTGCCACAGGTGTCGCTGGCTGACCGGATCGCAGTAGATTTCGTAACCGAGATCGCCGGTATAACTGACGCGCTGAACCAGACAATCCGCCATCCCGACGCTCATCCCGCGGACATCGAGGAACCTGAACGCTTCGGCTGAGACTTCGGCACTGCACACCCGCGAAAGCACCTCGCGCGCATGCGGGCCGGCGATCTGAAATCCGGTGAGCCGGTCGGAAATGTTGCTGACAATCACGCCATCAACTTCGTTCTGCTCGAACCAGCGCAAATGGTAATCCTGACTGCCATAGCTGGCGGTAAGCTGAAATTCCGTCTCGCCAAGACAGGACACCGTGAAATCTCCGATCAGGCGTCCCGACGGCGCGAGCATCGGCGTCAGGCTTAGCCGACCAGGGGCGGGGATGCGTCCGGCCATGATCCGGTCGAGCCACGCGCGCGCGTCCTCGCCCGTGACCCGGAATTTCCCGAAATTGTGAATCTCATTGATCCCGACGCCGGTTCGAACAGCCTGCACTTCCGCCCGCACAGCGTCCCAGGCATTCGAGCGCCGAAAGCTCGGCGTTTCATATCGCGGCTCGCCCGGCAGCGCGAAATAGTTCACGACTTCAAGGCCATAGGTCTGGCCGAACACGGCGTTCATGTTGTCCCAGATGTCGTACATCGGGGTCGTGCGGAAGGGACGCGCCGCCGGCAATTCTTCGTTGGGATAGCTGACCGAAAAGCGGTTCCGATAATTCTCGATCACCTTGGGCACCGTGTAGCCCGGCGTCGTCCAGCGTCCGAAACGGGCGACGTCCATCGCGCGCGGATCGCGTTCGGTCTCACCCTCGATCATCCACTGTGCGAGGCTGAGACCGACCCCGCCGCCCTGACTGAACCCCGCCATGACCGCGCAGGCCGACCAGTAATTGCGCAGACCCGGCACCGGACCGACAAGCGGATTGCCATCGGGCGCGAAGGTGAAGGGACCGTGGATCACGCGCTTGACCCCGGCCCGTTCCAGCACCGGGAAGCGCCGGTACGCGAAGGCGATGCTGTCCTCGATCTTGTCGAACTGATCGTTCAGCAGTTCATGACCGAAATCCCAGGGCGTGCCATCGACGGCCCAGGGTTCGCACGGCTGCTCGTAGAATCCGATGCAGAGGCCCCGTCCTTCCTGACGCAGATAGCTTTCGCCGCCCGGATCCATGACGTGAGGAAATTCTGCGCCGCGTTCATAGATTTCGGGGATGTCGTCGGTGACCAGATATTGATGCGCCATCGGCAGAAGCGGCAGATAGACTCCGACCATCGCCGCGACCTCACGCGCCCAAAGCCCGCCGGCGTTGACGACATGCTCGGCCACGACTGTGCCTTTCTCGGTCACCACGTCCCAGCCGCCATCGGGGCGCGGGTTGGTTTCCAGAACGCGGTTGTGGGTCACGATTTCGGCCCCGCCCATCCGCGCCGACTTGGCATAGGCGTGGGTTGTTCCGGACGGATCGAGATGCCCGTCGAGCGGGTCAAAAAGCCCGCCCAGAATGCCATCAGTATTGACCAGTTCGGCCTTGGCGGCGATCTCTGCGGGCGACAGGATTTCCGTGTGCAGGCCCATATAGCGGTGCTTGGCGCGCTCGGCTTTCAGCATGTCGAACCGCTCGGGCGTGTCGGCCAGGGTGATGCCCCCGACATGGTGCAGTCCGCACGACAGGCCGGTGATTTCCTCCAACTCCTTGTAAAGCCTGATGGTATATCCCTGAAGCGCAGCCATGTTGGTGTCGCCGTTCAGCGTGTGAAAGCCACCCGCCGCGTGCCACGTCGAGCCTGATGTCAGCTCCGAACGTTCGATCAGCATCACGTCGGACCAACCGAGCTTGGTCAGATGATAGAGCACCGAGCACCCGACGACACCGCCACCGATCACCACCACGCGCACATGAGTTTTCACGTCGTTACCTTCCTCAATTCCAAATTCCGGATCATTCCGTATCCCGTCCGTGCGCCACAAGTCGCGCTTTCAACGTCGCGGCTTCAGGGCGGGCAGTTTCCAGCGCGAAAATCCACGCGTGTGTCAGAAAATAGCACCCCCGGTCCAGATCGCCCGCTGCCTCGGCCCGGTCTGCGGCCTCGCGGTAAAGCGAGACCAGCCGATCGCAATCCGCCTCGGCGTGCGCCAACAGAAGTCGCTCGTTCAGATCGCCGGTTGGGTTTGTCACATGCGTTCCTATTCGGCCGCCATCGCGTCACCGATCATGCGGTGCGCGACCCAACGGTGAAACAGATGGGTCGGTCCGTCCATCGCCGGCGAAAACCGCCCCCCGTCGAAGCCCGGCGCACCGCGCGCGATCTGCATACCTTCGACGACGCCAATGTCCTCCTCGAACACCACCTTCCATTGCGCCGTATTCCTGGCGCGCAGGCTGACCGACGTATCGGGCGCGGCGTAAAACAGGTGGATATGCTCGATCGTGCGGCGCGGTCCCCTGGGTTCAAGGATGATCGCGAAAACGTGGTCGCGCTGCACGCCGAACATCACGTTCGGAGTGACGGTGATGTATTCGCCTGCCGCGTCCCACTTCGCGGACAGACCCGGGAAATCGGGAAATGTCACGCCGTCGTCGCCCTTGATCTGGCGGTAAACCTCGGTGCCCTGCCCCGAAAACTTGCCCGGTTCCTCGATGTGATGGTGATCCTCCAGCCGCGAATAGCTGTTCAGGCCCGGATGCACCCACGGCAGATGATAGCTTTCGCAGTAATTCTCGACCGCGAGCTTCCAGTTCGTGCGGCAATCCAGTTGGAACGTGCTGTCTTTCCCGCCGTGATAAAGCGGCACATCGAATTCGGCCCACCGCGCGATCAGGTCGGCGTGGTGGTCGGCAAAATCGGGCGCGTTCCCTGACAGGTTGATGAAAACGACACCCATCCAGACGTGGGAACGCACCTCGATCAGACCGAGTTCGTCGCGCCTGATATCGGGATGAGCATTATGGCCGGGGCCGCCGACATGGGGCGTCGCGACAAGCCGGCCCTCGTGGCTATAGCACCACGAATGATAGGGGCATCGGATCGCGCCCTCGATCTTTCGCGGTTCGGTTACAAGGATCATGCCACGATGGCGGCAGACGTTCTGGAAAACCCGGATCGCCCCGTCGCGGCCACGCATTACAAACAGCGGAACGCCAAGGAAATCGAGCGGTCGGGCATCGCCGGTTTCAGGCATGTCCGAGGCCACGCAAATTCCGGCCCACGTCGCAAACCAGAGCGGGTCCCGCTCGGCGGCGAAGGTCTCGTCCGACGTATAGTGATCGTTCGGCAGCCCGTGGGCGTGTTCGATCGGTTGCAGAACGGCCCGAAGCGTTTCGGTGGCCATGTGCGCCTCTCCCCTGAGTGACGCACCGACTGTCCGGCTTCAGGCCCGCCGCATCGCGCCTTCCCGCGACATCCGCCCGTCTGGAAACGGCGTGGCGCGGTCGAGATGCACCGCTTCGCCGCTCATCGCTGCCGCCTGTGCGGCCAACCCAAGTGCAACAGCGCGCGCACCGTCGTCCAGCGTGACCTCGGCCAAGCCGCCCGAACGGACAAGCTCAAGAAACCGCACATGCTGGTAGAAGGTGGAACCATTGTGATCGCCTGCGTCCAGGATGATGGGATCGACTGGGATATCGACAGCCATCGGCCCCTTGGGCGCGCGCGGCGACACCAGGACCTTGGGCACCGGGGCCGCGCCAAGATGGGTCGGCCAAAACCGTCCGGGACCGGGCACGAAGGCTTCGATTTTTCCGGCGGGGCCCACGGCCGAGATTTCCTCCTGGTAGGTCGAGCCTTCGGCATACATGCAAAGTTCCAGCATCGCCCGCGCGCCGCTGTCGAAATCGACGATCACGTAAGCGCTGTCCCACACGTCCGGCGTTTCGTCGCCGTAAAGTTCGCTCTTGTGGTTCACTTCCTGCCCAGCCGAGGCGACGACGCGCACGGGTTCAGCGCCAAGGATCAACCGCATCAGATCGAAGAAATGGCAGCACTTCTCGACCAGCGTGCCGCCGGTGTAGCGATTGAACCGGTTCCAGTCGCCGACCTTGTTGAGGAACGGAAACCGGTGTTCGCGGATCGTCAGCATCGTCGGCCCGCCGGTCGCTGTCTGCACCTGGTCGATGAAGGTCTGGATCGGCGGCATATAGCGGTATTCCATCGCGACCCAGATCGGCGCCGGATAACTGTCGCCAAGCGCGGCGATGCGCGGAGCATCGGCAGCATCGGTGTAAAGCGGCTTTTCGATCAGAAGCGGCAGCGGCCGACGCGCGGCGATCATCTCGAACTGGCTGACATGCATGTGGTTGGGCGACACCACCACCAGGCAATCGAGCGGCTCGAACGACAACAGATCTTCCAGCGACCCGACCAGTTTGGCATTCGGCGCGATGGCTTTCGCGGCATTGGCCATCAGTTCGTCGGGTTCATAGATCACCGCCACGCGTGCACCCGGCAAAAGCGCGATGTTGCGCAGGTGTTCCTGCCCCATCATCCCGCAACCGATGATTCCGTAGTTTACAATTTGCGACATTCAGTCCCTCATTTCATGCGCGTCACGTAGCGCACCTTGTCCGGATCGAACCAGGTGCGCGAATATTCCGCCACGTCGCCTTCCGGCGTGCGTCCCCAGCGTTCGATGTATCCGCAGACCGCGCCGACGGGTTGAGCGAACGCTTCCTGCCGCCACTCCGGCACCCGACCGACGCCGATGCGATCCTCCGCACGCTCGATCCACAGACCCAGTGCCTTGCGATAGTAAAGGTAAAGTGACTCGCTCAGATCGGTGCGGCGCAAGATCTTCGCCCAGCTTCCGTCCAGCCAGATTTCCTCCAGTGCGGCGGGCACGCCTGACAAACGGCGCAACCGCCGGATCCGGTGCCCGAAGGATGCGCGACCGAATTCCGGCAGATCGGCGGGTTTTTCCATCGTCGTCACATCGAGGATTTCGGCGGTCGGAAGTCCCCCGCCCTCGACACGCTCCAGCCGGAAAAAGGCATAGACGCCCGCGGCCTCGGGTCGATGGCACACGTAATTGCCCGAACCCTGTCGCCGCTCAAGCAGCCCCTTTGTCGTCAGATCGTCGAGCGCCTTGCGCAATGTGCCGACCGAAATGCCCATGTCCACGGCCATATTGCGCTCGGGAGGCAGACGCGCGCCGTCCGCCAACCGCCCCGAAGCGATCTCGCGGATCAGCAATTCGGCGGTCCGGACGTAAATCGGGAGTGCAGTGGATGTGGCAACCATTATCGCCCGCGAAAAAATTGATACACTATTGATGCACATCAATGCAAATGTTACGCAAGTGGAAATCGCATCGCTCAGGAAGATTCGCAATGACCGTCGTTCCCGTCACCTCAGCCGATCTCGACGCGGTGGAGGTAAGTTGGTTCTCGGCCTTGTGCTCGGACGACTACGCCTATCTTGGCGTGCCCGATGGCGCGTTGCGCTCAAGCTGGGAGCATTGCCGCGACATCCTGCTCGAAGCCGAAAAGCAGGGCTTCCGCAATATCCTGTGCCCCTCATCCTATCAGGTCGGGCAGGACACGCTCAGCTTCGTCGCCGGCTGCGCGCCGCTCACCGAAAAAATCAACATGCTGGCCGCCGTGCGCTGCGGCGAGATGCAACCGATCATGCTGGCTCGCACCATCGCGACACTCGATCACATGCTGAAGGGGCGGTTGACGATCAACATAATCTCGTCCGACTTCCCCGGCGAAAAGGCCGACTCGGATTTCCGCTACCAGCGCTCGCGCGAAGTTGTCGAAATCCTGCGTCAGGCGTGGACGCAGGAGACGATCAATTATCAGGGCGAGGTCTATAATTTCGAGAACGTCCCGACCGATCCCGCCAAACCCTATCAGCAGAACGGCGGCCCGCTGATGTATTTCGGCGGCTATTCCCCCGCCGCGCTCGATCTTTGCGGTCAGCATTGCGACGTCTACCTGATGTGGCCCGAGCCGAAGGAACAGATTGCCCAGCGCATGAAGGACGCCCACGCGGTCGCCGCGAAATACGACCGGACGCTGGACTATGGCTTGCGCGTCCACATGATCGTTCGCGATACCGAAGCCGAAGCCAAGGAATACGCCGAACATCTGGTCAGCAAGCTCGATGACGAATACGGCAAACTGATCCGCGACCGCGCCCATGACAGCATCAGCCTCGGCGTCAGCCATCAGGCCAAGGCCCGCGAACTGGCCGACAAATTCGGCTATATCGAACCGCATCTGTGGACCGGCGTCGGACGCGCCCGTTCGGGGTGCGGTGCGGCACTCGTCGGTTCGACCGATCAGGTTCTGAGCGAGATCGAGGAATACCGGAAAATGGGCATCCGCGCGTTCATCTTCTCGGGTTATCCGCATATCGACGAATGCATTTCGTTCGGAACCCGCGTGCTGCCGCAGATCAAGACCTGCTCGCTGCCAGCTGCTTATGGCCGGGTTCCCGACGCCATCCCGGCAACCCCCTTGGGCGTGGGAGAACGCAGTTGATGGAGCGCATCGAACTTCCCGGCGGCGTTCAGGTCAGCCGCATCGTCTATGGCATGTGGCGCGTGGGTGACGACAAGGACACCTCGACCACCCACATCCGCGCCAAGATCGACGCCTGTCTGGAACAGGGTATCACCACCATCGACCAGGCCGATATCTACGGTGGCTATACCGCCGAGGCGCTTCTTGGCGAATGCCTGAAAGAAAACAAAGGCTTGCGCGAGCAGATCGAACTGATTTCGAAATGCGATATCGTCGCACCGGTGGGTCGATACGCCGACCGTCGCGTCAAGCACTACGACACGTCGGCCAGGCATATCGCTGCCAGCATCGACCAGTCGCTCGCCGATCTCGGCACCGATTATCTGGACCTCATGCTTATCCATCGCCCCGATCCGTTGATGGACCATGCCGAGACCGGGCAGGCGCTGGACGATGCCGTTGCCTCGGGCAAGGTCCGCGCCGTCGGCGTGTCGAACTTCCGCCCCTGGGACTGGTCCCTGCTTCAATCGGCGATGAAAACGCCGCTGGCGACCAACCAGATCGAACTCAGCCTCAGCGCGCTCGATGCCTTTACCAACGGCGACATCGCGTCGCTCCAGGAAAAGGGCATCCATCCGATGGCATGGTCTCCGCTTGGCGGCGGCGCGCTGGTCAGTGGCCGCTCCGAGGTTCAGCGCAAGCTGCACACGATGATGGTGCGGATCGCGCAGCGGCACTCGGTCGATGTGTCGGCGGTCGCGATTTCGTGGCTGCTGCATCATCCGGCGGGCATTCTGCCGGTCATGGGAACCAACAAGATTTCGCGCATAAAGGCCTTCAGCCAGGCCATCGACCTGCCGATGGACCGACAATTGTGGTTCGAGCTTTACACCGCTTCTCTCGGCCACGAGGTTGCATGAAATGCCCGACGGAGGATACGCGACCATGACCCGTTTCACCCCCGGCCCCGACACTGCACGCGCCTTTCGCAATGCTCTGGGTCAATTCGCGACGGGCGTGACGGTCGTGACCTGCCGGACGTCCGAGGGTCCGCTTGGCATCACCGCCAACAGTTTTGCCGCCGTATCGCTCGACCCGCCGCTGGTGCTGTGGTCCCCGGCCCGCGCCTCGCGCCGATTTGCGGCGTTCGAGTCGGCCGAGCATTTCGCCATCCACGTGCTTGGCGATCATCAACACCCGATCTGCAACGGTTTCGCGCGCGAGGGCGAAGGCTTCGACGGTTTCGAGTGGCATGACAGCGCAAACGGCGTGCCACTCATCGACGGCTGCCTGGCCCGGTTTGAATGCGTGCGGCACGCGATCCACGACGGTGGCGATCATGCTATCATCGTCGGTCTCGTAACCGCCGCCACCATGACCGAAGGCACGCCGCTTCTGTTTTCAAGGGGCACGTACGGACGCTTTACAGACGTCGGCTAAGGCCCGACAGTGATCGCAGGCCCCACAACAAAAATCGGGGCCGACAGGGAGGATAGGCGCGATGGCGCTGCTTAACGGGCTGTTGTGGCCCTTCCAGAAATGGAACGATATAGTTCTGCCGATCGGTCGGTGGATCTCGATCGTGGCCATTGCCCTGATGGTCATCGCGATCCTGATCCAGGTCTTCTTCCGCTACGTCCTCAACAACGCCCAACCCTGGCCGGACGAAGCCGCGCGCTTCATGATGTTGTGGCTGACCGGCCTCATGGCCCCGATGGCGTTCCGTCGTGGCGGTTTCGTCTCCATCGACATGGTTATTCAGATGTTGCCGCGCACGCTCGGCGCGCTGATCTCGCTGTTTCTGCTCTTCATCTCGCTCGGCGTGCTCTACATGGCCATCCAGATCGGCTGGGCCGAGGTCACGGGCTTCGGCGGCAGGTTCAAGACCGCTTCGCTCTATTTGCCGACAGCACTCGACTTCAGCGAGTGGTACCGGATCCCGAAATCGTGGGCGCTCATGTCGCTGCTGGTCGGCGTCACGCTTTTATTCATCGTCAATATCGAACTGATCCTGCGCTCTATCATTCAACTCCTCGGACACGGCGACGAATTGAAACCGCTCGCTGCACCCGAAGAAGAAATCATGGCGGAATGAGATGACATGCTGATCTGGTTCCTGCCCGTCTTTCTGGTCTTCCTGATGATCGGCCTGCCGGTGTTCTTCGGCCTTCTCGCAGCGCCCGGCATCCTGTTGTGGATGAACGGTCAGGAAAAAGACATCACGCTGCTTTACCGCAACGTTTACAACGGCATGGACAGTTTTCCGCTGATGGCGATTCCGTTCTTCATGCTGGCGGGCGAGATGATGAACAAGGGCGGCATCACCACCCGTCTTGTGGAATTCAGCCAAGCGCTGATGGGCCACCTGCGCGGCGGTCTGGCTCACGTCAATATCCTGTCCTCGATGCTGTTCGCGGGCCTGTCCGGATCGGCCGTCGCGGACACCTCCGCGCTCGGTTCGATGCTGATCCCCGCGATGGTGCGCCAGGGCTATACCCGCCGGTTCGCGGCTGCCGTCACCGCCGCGTCGTCGGTGATCGGTCCGATCATTCCGCCGTCGGGCATCATGATCATCTACGCCTATGTCATGGGGGAATCGGTCGCCGCCCTGTTCCTTGCCGGGATCGTGCCCGGCATCCTTGTCGGCGTCGGGTTGATGCTGGTCGTCAAGCTGATGGCCAACCGGTACAACCTGCCCAAGGCCGAGCGCATCGTGAAGCGCGGCCAGACCATCACCCTGCGCGAGCACTGGTTCTCGTTCGTTCTTTTACGCCTCAATATCGGCTGGCTTTTCTTTGCGATCTTCCGGGGCGTGACCGGCATCGGCGGCGAAGCATCAAGCAGCACCATCGTCTGGACGACATTCGCCGTCGGAGTCCTTGCCGCGCATGTCCTGCTGATCGCCCTGCGCACCAAGGTCGATCCGGATTTCCGCATCGTCACCAAGCGCGCGGTGGTGCCGTTGCAAACCCCGATCCTGATCCTTGGTGGCATCCTTCTGGGTGTCTTTACCCCGACCGAGGCCGCAGCCGTTGCCGTCTTCTACGCCGTCATCGTCGCCTTCTTCGTACTCGGCACGATGAAGCTCGCCGATCTTCCCGAAGTGCTCAGCCGCGCGGCGACGACGTCGGCGGTGGTCCTTTTGCTTGTCGGCGCGGCGATGGCGTTCAAGACCGTCGTGTCGCTTTCCCACACGCCCGAGATACTGGCCGAATACATCCTGTCGCTCAGTGAGAACCCGCTGGTCCTTCTGTTCCTCATCAACATCCTTCTGTTCATCGTCGGGATGTTCCTCGATGCCGGTCCCGCGATCATCATCCTCGGCCCGATCCTTGGCCCGATTTTCGTCGAGATGGGCGTCGACTCGATCCATTTTGCCATTATCATGTCGGTGAACCTGACCGTCGGACTGGCAACGCCGCCGATGGGGCTGGTATTGTTCGTCGCGTCCTCCGTGTCTGGCGAAAGGGTCGAAACCATTGCCAAGGCGATATTGCCATTCCTCGCCGTCGAGGTGCTGGTGATCTTTATGATCACTTACATCCCGGCTATTTCCATGACGATCCCCCGCCTGACGGGGTTCGCCAACTGACCGAAAAGCAACCGATAGGGAGAATTACATGCTCAAGGGTCTGACAACCGCGGCACTCGCCGCAACAATGGTCGCAGGGGGCGCGTTCAGCGCGTTCGCCGCTGCGCATGTGGAATACACCATCCGCGCGACCGCCAACTCCAACGAGGCCGACGAGGATTATGACGGCCTTGTCGTCTTCAAGAACTACGTCGAAAACGCTTCGAACGGCAAGATCGCCGTCGAGATGTTCATCGGCACACAGCTCTGCTCGGCCCCCGAAGAGTGCATGCAGGGCGTCGCCGACGGCACCATCGACGTCTATATCGCGACCTCGTCGGGTGCGGCCAACATCTTCCCGTATACCCAGATTCTCGATCTGCCGTATCTGATGTCGGATGACCGCGTGGCCGAGGGCGTGCTGGCCAACGACAGCCAGTTCGTCGATCTGCTTCAGAACAAGGTGATGGAGGATTCCGGCGGCGCGATGCGGCTGATGACCATCGGCAACACCGGCGGCTGGCGCAACTTCGCCAACACCGAACGTCGGGTTCAGACGCCTACGGATCTCAAAGGGCTGAAACTGCGCACCGTGGTCGCCGATCTGCCGCAGGAACTTGTCAAATCGCTTGGCGCCTCGCCGACACCGATCCCGTGGCCCGAGCTGTTCACCTCGCTTCAGACCAAGGTTGTCGAGGGCACCGCGAACGGCATCACCGACATCATGAACATGAAGTTCCCAGACGCCGGTCTCCAGTATCTGACGCTGGACGGTCACAGCTACATGGGCGCCATGTGGTTCATGAACAACGAAAAATTCATGTCCATGCCGGAGGATATGCGCCGTATCGTGGTCGACGGGTTCTATCAGCTTCAGCAGGCGACATTCGCCTCGCCCAAGCGCAAGTCGATCCAGGCCTACGAGGATTTCGTGGCCGGGGGCGGCGAAGTCTACGTGCCGACGCCCGAGGAAAAGAAAGCCTTCAAGGACGCCGCAGCACCGGTTTTCGACTGGTTCAAAGAGAACGTCGATGGCGGTCCGGAAGTGTTCGACGCGCTGATCTCAAGCGTCTCGTCGGTCGAGGAAGGTCTTGATGCAGCACGCAGCGACGAACTGAACTGAGCCGCGACAGGTTCTCAGAAACGAAAACGGCGCCTCTCGGGGCGCCGTTTTTTTGTCTGAGCGTTCGTTCTCTACGCGGCCATCTTGTTGCGTCCACCGGCCGCGCGCGGACGACGACGCCGGTTGCCCGAAGGTTTGCCAGCAGGCTTGCCCTGCGCGTGTCCGCCCGGCTTGCCGCCGCGACCCCGGCCCGACCCTTTCGGACCGCGCTCAGGCTCCCATGCCGATCCGCCGACGACGGGAATGGCTTTGCCCATGGTCTTTTCGACCGCACGCAATTCGCTCATTTCGGCGGGGGCGCAGAACGCGACCGCAGTGCCGGTCATGCCGGCCCGCGCCGTGCGTCCGATGCGGTGGATATAATTGTCGGGCACATTCGGCATGTCGTAGTTATAAACGTGCCGCACGCCGGGAATATCCAGGCCGCGAGCGGCAACATCGGTCGCCACCAAAACCCGAAGATCGCCGTCCTTGAAATCGCGGATGGCGCGGTCGCGTTGACCCTGGCTTTTATTGCCGTGGATCGACCCTGCGGCGAACCCGGCCCCGACCAGCGACTTCATCAGCTTTTCCGAACCGTGCTTGGTGCGGGCAAAGACCAGCGCCATTTCTTCGCGATGCTTGTCCAGATACTCGATCAGAAGCGAGACCTTCTCGGATTGCGCAACATAGTGCAGCCCCTGATCGACCTTGTCGGCGGGCTTGCCCGGCGGCGCGGTTTCGATGCGGACCGGATTGGTTAGATAGGCGTTGGAAAGTTCGGCCATCAGCTTGGGCATCGTTGCCGAGAACAGCATCGTCTGGCGTTCCTTGGGCAACAGCGGTGCGATCCGGCGCAGCGCATGGATGAACCCCATGTCGAGCATCTGGTCGGCCTCGTCCAGCACCAGGAACTTGGTGCGGTCCAGCCGAACGGCCTTGCGGTCCAGAAGGTCGATCAACCGTCCGGGTGTCGCCACCAGAAGATCGGTGCCGCGTCCAAGCCGCTGAATCTGCGGGTTGATGGATGCCCCGCCGACGACAAGGTTCACCTTCAGATGCGTGCCTTCGGTATAGGCGCGCAGGTTGTCCGAGATTTGCTTGGCCAGTTCGCGTGTCGGTGCCAGGATCAGCCCGTGCACGGTTTTCGGGTCCGGCTTTACGCCGACCTTCATGATCGCGTGGATAAGCGGCAGGCCGAACGCCGCCGTCTTGCCGGTTCCGGTCTGCGCCAAACCCATCACATCGCGGCCATTCATGGCGTGCGGGATGGCCTTGGTCTGGATCGGGGTCGGGTCGGTAATGCCTTGCTCGGCCAGTTTGGCCACAAGACGGGGCTGAAGCCCCAACATATCAAAGTCCATTGAAGACAGTTCCTTACGTCGGCCTGTCCATCTGGAACACACCGAAAAATATTCGCCGCCGCGCCCCGAACGGGCGGACGGTCGCAGTTGGGTTGCGCCACGCTCTGAGCCACGGGCTGGATTGCCGATGGATCGTCGTTGCGCCGGACCCCTGCGTGATGTGGGCACGGTGGAAAGTCGGACGTTTCGCGCTCTGGCGGATCAACCGCACCGGCGCGCACTGCTCACGCGGCAGAAACGTCTCTGTGGGGCACATGGCGTCTTGCGCCGATTATGTCAACCTATTTGACCTTAGGATTGCATGGATCGCGTGGGTGTTGCCGAACCGGCAGAGACAAGAACGCCGCGTTTACCCCTCACCCGACGCAAATGGCGCGAAAATTCCGCGCGCAAACCACCTAAGTAGCGGACGCGAAACGCCGCCATGCCATTAATTTCGCACGCGAAACCGGGCCAAAGATTAACGAAACGGGTACATCCACGGTTTATAGTCGTTGACCAGCACCTGCGCGCGGGCGATCTCGTCGGCGCTCATCCGCATCTGGATTTGCTCCAGCGAGGCGACGGCATCGGGATCGCCGCCAATCGTGCTGAGCGCGTACCACAGATAAGCCCGCACCAGATCGGGTGCGGCAAGCCCGATCCCCAATTCGTAATACCACCCGATCCCCGACTGCGCGCCGGGGTGCCCCTTCATCGACGCCCGCAGATACCACTCGAACGCCCGCACCGGGTCCTTTTCGACGCCAAGCCCAAGTGCATACATGACACCGATCAGTTCCTCGGCATCGGCATTGCCCGAACGCGCGGCGGGCAACAGCGCCTCGCGCGCTTCGGCGAAGCGACCCGCCTCCATCAGATCGCGGGCCTCCTCGATATCCGCGACAACAGGGGTTGCGAGTGCCAGCGACATCGCCAAAATCACCCCATGAACCGCGTGCTTCATATCTTGTTCCTTTTATTCGCTCTGCCCGTGCAGGCCGCCGATCTACCGCGCCCCCTTGGCGACGACGACTTCATCGCGTTCGACCCCGCGCAGGCCAAAATCGGCCAGCTTCTCTTCTATGACAAGATCCTCTCGGGCAACCGCAATATCGCCTGTGGAACCTGCCACCACCACGACAGCGGCGGTTCCGACGGGCTTAGCCTCGGGATCGGCGAAGGCGGCAGCGGGATCGGGGCCAAGCGGACTGCGGGCGGTGGGCCGGAGCGTATTCAGAAACGCATCCCGCGCAATGCCCCGGCGCTCTGGAACCTCGGGGCACGGGATGTCCGCGTATTGTTTCACGATGGACGGCTCGAAGTCGGGGATCTTTACGGCAACGGTTTCAATTCCCCGGCCGAGGAATGGCTGCCCGAGGGGCTTGAGACCATCCTTGCCGCGCAGGCGCTGTTTCCGCTCACGGCGCGGTTTGAAATGTCCGGTGCTCCCGAGGAAAACGAGATCTCGGGTGCCGTCAACGAACGGATCGACAATGCCTGGCCGATCCTGGCCAAGCGCGTTCGCACGATCCCGGAATATGGCGAGATGTTCGTTGCGGCGTTCGATCACATCGAGCGGCCCGATCAGGTGACGATCGTCGAAATCGCCAACGCGCTGGCCGCCTTTATCGGCAGCGAGTGGCGCAACCACGACAGCCCGTTCGACCTGTATCTGGCCGGAGATACAAATGCGCTTGGCGACACTTCCCGGCGCGGTATGGAGCTGTTCTACGGCCCGGCGAATTGCGCCACCTGCCACGCCGGTCCGCTGCTTTCCGACCAGCAGTTCCACGCCCTCGCCCTGCCCGCGTTCGGTCCCGGCAAGACCCGCCGCTTCGATCCACAGCCGCGCGATGTCGGGCGCATGGGCGAAAGCGACCGGCTCGACGACGCCTATCGCTTCCGCACTCCGATGCTGAGGAACGTCGCGCTGACGGCACCTTATGGGCACAACGGCGCGTATCGGACGCTCGAAGGCATCGTGCGTCATCACCTCGACCCGCTTGGCGCTCTCGATAGATGGGAGCGCACGGAAGCAGCACTTGCCCCGGCACCGTGGCTCGAAAGGGCGGACTTCATGGTGCAGAGCGATGCGCGCGAAATGGAGCGGCAGCGCCGTGCGGTGGACATCGAAGAGGTTGCGCTCACCGACGATCAGGTCGCCGAGATCGTGGCGTTTCTGGAAAGCCTGACCGGCGAAACCGCGCTGTCGCGCCCGCTTGGGCGGCCGAGGACTGTGCCATCTGGTCTCAGCGTGGATTAAGCCCCTGTCCCGGCGGCGAAATCGGAATAGGTTCGCGTCATGCTTCTTGATGTGCGTGACCTGAGAAAATCCTTTCCCGCTGCCGACGGCCCGGTCACGATTCTGGACGGAGTCTCGCTTTCGCTCGATGCCGGCGAAACGATGGCGCTGAGCGGCGAGAGCGGATCGGGGAAATCGACGTTGCTGCACATCGTCGCCGGGCTGGAACCGGCGGACAGTGGTTCGGTTGAAATCAACGGTGTCGATCTGAAGGGCCTCGGCGATGCGCCGCGTGCACGGCTGCGCCGCGAAACCATCGGCGTCGTGTTCCAGCAGTTCAACCTGATCCCATCGCTGGACGTGGCGGCGAACATCGCGTTTCAGGCCCGGCTGGCGAAGCGTCACGACCTCGACTGGACCCGCGAGCTGACAGTGAAACTCGGCCTAGCCGAGCATGTCGCGAAGTATCCCGAGCAGCTTTCGGGCGGACAACAGCAGCGCGTCGCCATCGGGCGCGCCATCGCCGCGAAACCGCCGCTTGTGCTGGCCGACGAGCCGACCGGCAACCTTGACGAAGCGACCGGCGACGCGGTGTTCGACCTGTTGCTGGCACTGGCGCGCGACACCGGCGCCGGGTTGCTGATCGTGACCCATTCACAGCGACTTGCAGCGCGCGCGGATCGGCAAATGCACCTCAGCCACGGGCGGGTGACGGCATGACCCGCACGGTGTTGTCGGCGCTCTTATCGCATTGGCGGCGGCGGCCGTTCCAATTCGTGACGCTGATCCTAGGGCTGGCGCTGGCCACGGCACTCTGGTCGGGGGTGCAGGCGATCAACGCCGAAGCCCGCAAAAGCTATGGCGATGCCGCGTCGGTTCTGGGCGGTGGCGGGCTGAGCGAACTCGTCGCCACGAACGGCGGGCCAATTGCACCCGAAACCTACGTTGCGCTGCGCCGCGCCGGGTGGCTCGTCAGTCCGGTGATCGACGGTTGGCTGCCGGGCGATCCGGGTCGGGTCCGGCTTTTAGGCATGGACCCGTTGACCGCGCCGCGCGATGGGGCGGCTCGCGATGCGATATTCAATAGCGGCGCGAGCGGCTTTCTCGGCGCGGATGGCGTTCTACTGGCAGCCCCGGCGACCGCAGAGCGTCTGGCCGGGCTTGGCGACCGGATCCGGGTCGTTGACGGACTGGCGCCGGGCATCGCCTTTGCCGATCTGGCGTCCGCCGCGGCACTTCTGGAGGTGGACGGTTATTCACGGCTTTTGCTGCTACCCGACCAACCGCTGATCCAGCAACCGCTTGCCGCGATCGCGCGCGATCTGATCGTGGAAAAACCTGCCACGGCGGATGATCTCGGTCGCCTTACCGACAGCTTCCATCTCAACCTGACCGCCTTCGGGCTGTTGTCCTTTGCGGTCGGGCTGTTCATCGTCAACGGCGCTGTCGGTCTGGCATTCGAGCAGCGCCGCCCGGTCTTTCGAACGCTGCGCGCGCTTGGCGTGACCTCGGCGCAGCTTGTCGCGCTGCTCACGATCGAGTTGCTGATCTTCGCCATCATCGCAGGCGCAATCGGCATCGCGCTCGGCTATGTCATCGCCGCAGCACTTCTGCCCGATGTCGCCGCCACGTTACGTGGGCTTTACGGGGCAAGCGTCGAGGGCACGCTGACGTTGTCGCCGCTTTGGTGGGCCAGCGGCATCGCGATTGCGGTTCTCGGCACGGCACTGGCGTCCGCGACCGGGCTTTGGCGGGTTGCCCGCCTGCAACCGCTTGCCGCCGCACAACCGCGCGCCTGGGCGATGGCGTCGGACCGCTCGATGCGGGCGCAACTTGGATTGGCCGTGCTCTGCCTGCTTATCGCGGTCGCGGCGGGTGTTTTCGGGGGCAGCCTTCAATCCGGCTTCGTCCTGCTTGGCGGTCTGCTTCTGGCGGCGGCCTTGGCGCTTCCTTCGGTCCTGTCGGCGCTTGTCTCCGTTGCCGCGCGCCTGTCGCGTGGTGTCGTCACCGAATGGTTCTGGGCCGACACGCGCCAGCAATTGCCAGGTCTGTCTCTGGCGCTGATGGCGCTTTTACTGGCGCTGGCGGCCAACATCGGCGTCGGAACTATGGTCGAGAGTTTCCGGCTTACGTTCACAGGCTGGCTGGATCAGCGTCTGGCAAGCGAACTTTACGTGACCGCCGAGGATGACGCACAGGTCCCCGCGTTGCTGGCGTATCTTGAACCGCGCACCGACGCGATCCTGCCGATCTGGTCGGTCGAGCGGGAGGTTCTGGGCGCACCGGGAGAAATCTTCGGCGTCGTCGATCACCCAACCTATCGCGAGAATTGGCCGATGCTGAGCGCCGCACCGGATGTCTGGGACCGGTTGGCTGCGGGCGACGGCGCGCTCGTGAACGAACAACTGGCGCGGCGCGAAGGGCTTTCGGTCGGTGATGACATCACCATGCCCGGTGGTTGGGTGATTTCGGTGCTTGGCGTCTACAGCGATTACGGCAATCCGCTGAGACAGGTGATCATTCCCAACGCGGTTCTGGTGATGCGCTATCCCGAGGCCGAGCGCCGCGATTTCGGGTTGCGCCTGCCGCGAAGCGACGTGGACGATCTGAAGCGCGATCTGGTGGAGGAGTTCGGGCTGCACGAGGACAACATGGTCGATCAGGCCGCGATCAAGGCGTTTTCGCTGTCGATTTTCGAGCGCACGTTCGCCGTCACCGGGGCGCTGAATGTCCTGACGCTGGCGGTCGCCGGTATCGCCATTCTGACCAGCCTGCTGACGCTCGCCTCGATGCGACTGCCGCAACTGGCACCGGTCTGGGCGCTTGGCATGACCCGGCGGACGCTGGGGCGGATCGAGTTGATCCGCGCGCTGGTCCTTGCGGCGCTGACGTTCGTTCTGTCGATCCCGGTCGGGCTGGCGCTGGCGTGGGTTCTGTTGGCGGTCATCAATGTGGAGGCGTTCGGCTGGCGGCTGCCGATGTATCTGTTCCCGGCCGACTGGCTGCGGCTTGGTGGCTTGTCGCTGATCGCGGCGGCGCTGGCCGGTCTCTGGCCCGCGCGCCGCCTGGCCACGCGACCGCCCGCCGATCTGATCCGGGTGTTCGCGCATGAACGCTAGGGCGCTTCTGGTGACGCTGGTGCTTGCCCTGGGCGCGGAGGCGGCTGGGGCACAGGGGTTTGCCGGGCTTGGCGTGACCGAGGACGGTTTCGCGCTGCCCGATCCGAACGCGCGTTTTGCTTACCCCGACGACCACGGCGCACATCCGGAGTTCCGCATCGAATGGTGGTATGTGACGGCGAACCTCAGCGGACCCGATGGCACGGCATATGGCGTTCAGTGGACGTTGTTCCGCAATGCGCTGAAGCCCGGCGGCGCGGACAGCGATCAGGTCTGGATGGGACATGCGGCGATTTCCCAGCCCGGCGGACATCTGGTCGCCGAGCGGTTGGCGCGCGGCGGGATCGGACAGGCGGGAGTGGTCGCCGACCCGTTCCATGCCTTCATCGACGAGTGGAACATCGAAGGGCCGTCGCTTTCATCGGTCAGAATCTTCGCGCAAGGAACTGATTTCGCTTACGATCTTGACCTGAAAGCGGACGCTCCGTTCGTGCCGCAGGGGCAGAACGGGTATTCCGTCAAATCGGATTCCGGGCAGGCCAGCCACTATTTTTCGCAACCGTTCTATCGAGTCTCGGGGGTGCTTACGCTGCCATCGGGGCCGGTTGCCGTCACCGGTCAGGGTTGGCTCGATCGCGAATGGTCGTCGCAACCGCTGGCGGAAACGCAGACCGGGTGGGACTGGGTTTCGTTGCATCTCGACAGCGGCGCCAAGCTGATGGGTTACCGGCTGCGCGATGCGGCGGGCGACGATTACACCGTCGGCACATGGATCGAACCCGATGGCACGCCGACGCCGCTTGCACCCGGCGAGATCGTGCTGACGCCGGGCAAGACGGCGCGGGTTGCAGAGCGGAGCGTTCCGGTCGCGTGGCGTGTCGAGGTGCCGGGGCGCGAGGTCGACGTGACGCTTGCCGCGATCTATCCCGATAGCTGGATGCCGACGCTTGTGCCCTATTGGGAAGGTCCGGTGCGTTTGAGCGGCAGCCATCCGGGCGTCGGATTTCTGGAGATGACCGGTTATGAATGACGACTTCGCGTCCTTGTCGGGCACGCTCGACGCGGTCTGGCGGCGGCCGGAGGCACTGGCGGGTTTGAGGGAGCCTGGATTGCGCCATGATCCCCCTCGCCAAGCGCCGCCGGTCGCGGTAGGGCTGGCGAAATGAAGCACGCTGCACCCCTGCCCCTAGTCAAGGAAGTCGTTCTGATCGGCGGTGGCCATGCCCATGCATTGGTGTTGCGACGCTGGGGGATGAACCCGGTTCCCGGGGCGCGTGTGACCGTGATCAACCCGGCCCCGAGCGCGCCTTATACCGGCATGCTTCCGGGTCATGTGGCAGGGCATTATGCCCGCGACGATCTGGAGATCGACCTAGTTCGACTTGCCCGGTTCGCGGGTGCCCGGATCGTGTTCGGTCTGGTCGAAGCGATCGACCGGCAGGCAAAACGCGTTCACATCGCAGGGCGTCCTGCGATGGCCTATGACATCGCCTCGATCGACATCGGCATCACCTCGGACATGCCTGATATTGCCGGATTTTCCGAACATGCGGTCGCCGCTAAACCGCTCGGGCCCTTCGCGACGCGGTGGCGGGAGTTTCTGAACTCCGACGCGGGACCAGTGACGGTGATTGGCGGCGGCGTCGGGGGTGTCGAACTGGCGCTCGCGATGCAACACGCATTGTCACAGGTGGGAAAAGACGCCGGCGTGACGGTGCTTGAGGCCGAGACCTTGCTGGCGAGCATCGGCGCGGGGACGCGGGCAAAGCTGGTCGCTGCACTGGAACATGCGGGCATTGCGGTGCGCGAAGGGGTCGCGGTCGAAAGCATCGGGCCGGACGCGGTGGTGCTGTCGAGTGGCGACAGAGTTCCGACGGCGTTCACGGTCGGCGCGGCGGGTGCGCGCCCGTTTCCCTGGCTCGCCGACACCGGGCTGGATTTGAGCGATGGCTACATCGCCGTTGACGCCACCCTGCGTTCGCTCAACGATCCCGCGATCTATGCGGTCGGAGATTGCGCTTACCTGTCGCACGCGCCGAGACCGAAGGCGGGCGTGTTCGCGGTGCGGGCCGCGCCGGTTCTGACCCACAATCTGCAGGCAGAGTTGACCGGGCGGGCGCGAAAGCATTTTCGGCCGCAACAGCACTATCTGAAGCTCGTGTCGCTGGGCCGGAAAACGGCGCTGGCGGACAAATGGGGCTATTCGATCGGCGGCGACTGGGCCTGGGTCTGGAAGGACCGCATCGACCGCAAGTTCATGGACCGGCTGAACAATCCGCCGAAAATGACGGCTCCGTCGGTGCCAGCGAACGCGGCAAGGGGCGTGGTCGCGGCGTTAGGGCCCAAGCCGATGTGCGGCGGGTGCGGTGCGAAGGTCGGGCCGGGAACGCTCGACGCGGTGCTGGGCAGGCTGTCGTCACCGCCGCGCGACGATATCGAAACGACAGCGGGCGACGATGCGGCGGTGCTGAAGTTCGGCGATGTGCGGCAGGTTCTGAGCACCGATCACCTGCGCGCGTTCTGGGACGATCCGGTGGTGATGACCCGGATTGCCGCCATTCACGCGCTTGGCGATGTCTGGGCGATGGGTGCCAGGCCGCAAGCGGCGTTGGCCTCGATCATTCTGCCGCGCATGGCGGAAACGCTTCAGGCGGACTGGCTGGACGAGATCATGTACGCGGCCGAGGGCGTTTTCACCGACGCGGGTGCTGCGATTGTCGGCGGGCATACGACCGTCGGGGCGGAGTTGTCGATCGGATTTACGGTGACGGGGATCGCATCCGCGCGGCCATTGACGATCGGCGGAGCCAGGGACGGCGATGCGCTGGTGCTGACCCGGCCCATCGGTTCAGGGACGATTCTGGCGGCAGAGATGGCGGGCGACGCGCGGGGCGCGGACGTTGCCGCGACGCTGGCGACAATGACAACGCCGCAGGGCGACGCGGCTGACTACCTGTCCGGAATTGCTCATGCGATGACGGATGTGACCGGTTTCGGGCTGGCGGGGCATCTGGCGCGGATGGCGACGGCTTCGGGCGTTTCAGCCGAAATCGAGTTGGATCAGGTGCCGCTTTATCCGGGCGCGCTGGCGCTGTCAGAGGGCGGAACACGATCGACGCTCTACCCCGCCAATCGCGCGGCGGTTCTGGCCGACATGCCGGACACTGCGCTGGCGGCACTGATGTTCGATCCGCAGACGGCGGGCGGGATGCTGGCTGCCATTCCTGCCGACAAGGCCGAGCCAGCCGTCGCGGCGCTTTCAGAGATGGGGCACGAAGCGGCGGTTATCGGGCGGCTGGGGCCAGCATCGTCGGTGGTGCTGCGCGCGCGTTGATCCAGTCCGCGACTTTGGCTGCAAGGATGTCGAGGTCGCTGTCGTTCAACTGCTCGGCGCGGATGGTTGCGCCGACGCCCGCACCGCCACGCTCGCGCACCTTGGTGTAGCGCGGGTCGTAATGGTGGACGATCAGTTCAGCCGCCAGATCGTGAAACTCACCGGCGTGAACCATTGCCTTCCAGCCTGCGACCCGCTCCTTGCCCTGAAGCCGCACCAACTTGTCCAGCCGGGCGCAGAGGTCGTCGGGTGCGTCGGTCACGTCGCGGTAGGCGCGGGCGAGGTATTCGGCGCGCGCCGGGACGGGCACTTCGAGGTTCACACGCTCGGCGGCTTTCATCGCCGCGAACAATCCGGGCGGCAGGTTGATCGTTCCGATCATGCTCGATTCAGCCTCGACGACGACGGGCCGGGTCGGATCGAGTGTTGCAATCGCAGCGGCAAGCGCGGTTTCAAATCCCTTTTGCGAGGGTTGCCCGCCCTGCCCGCCAAGCGCCGAACCGCGATGATTGGCCATGCCTTCGAGGTCGAGAACCTGCACGCCAAGGTCCGGAAGTCGCTTCAGCAGGTCGGTCTTGCCGGTGCCGGTGTTGCCGTCCAGAAGCACGACCTCGCACGTCATGTCGGTCTCGTAAAGCGTGCGCACGACCTGACGGCGATAGCTTTGATAGCCGCCTTTCAACGTCTCTGCGCGCCAGCCGATCTGGGCGAGTATCGAGGCAAACGCGCCCGAACGCTGTCCGCCGCGCCAGCAATAGATCAGCGGTTGCCAGCCTCCGTCATAGCCCGAAAGCGGTCCTTCGATGTGGGCGGCGGCGTTGCGTGCGACCAGCGCGGCGCCGATCTTGCGGGCCAGAAACGCGCTTTCCTGAACATAGATCGTGCCGACGCGGGCGCGTTCGTCGTCGCTCAGGACCGGCAGGCTGATGGCACCGGGAACGTGATCCTCGGCGTATTCAGCCGGAGAGCGCACGTCGATGATGGTGTCGAAGCCGTGCTCGGTCAGATCGGAAAGTGCGCGAATCTCGAAGGGCATGGGCTCTCCTTAATGGCTGCGCAGGCGACAGTGAAGCGGTGCGAAACGCAGCGTCCTCCTTTCCCCGACTGGAGTTGCGCCCCATATGGTGTCAGTGAGCGAAAACAAGACCCGAAAAGGGGATGACGGCCCGTGAAGCGAATTCTGTTCCTGATGATTGCGCTCGTCGCAGCACTTCCCGCGCAAGCTGGCGAGTGTGTTGTCTTGCTGCATGGCCTGGCGCGTGGCACCGGGTCGATGGCGATCATGGAAAACGCGCTGTCGTCAGCCGGTCTCAGAACCGTCAATCGCAGCTATCCCTCGACCGAGGTGCCGTTCGAGCAACTTGTCGATCTGGCGCTTGTCGATGCGGTCAAGGAATGCGGCAACGATCGCACGCATTTCGTGACCCATTCGATGGGCGGCATCCTGTTGCGGGCGTGGCTTCAGAACAACCGCCCGCCGGTGATGGGACGCACGGTGATGCTGGCGCCGCCCAACCACGGGTCGGAACTGGTCGACATTTTCGGCGATCTCGGCGCGTTTCGATGGCTGAACGGCCCGGCAGGACTGGTGCTTGGAACCGACGACGAAAGCGTGCCGAACCAGCTTGGGTTGCCGCGTTTCGAGGTCGGCGTGATCGCGGGCGATCAATCGCTGAACCCGGTCTATTCGTACCTGATCGAGGGCCCGGACGACGGCAAGGTGTCGGTGGCATCGACGCGTCTGCCGGGCTTGGCGGACCATATCGTGCTGCCCGTTACCCACACGTTCATGATGAACGATCCGCTGGTGATCCGTCAGACGCTTTTGTTCCTGAAAGAGGGTCGCTTCGATCCGGATATCGGGTACGGCGATCTGATGCGCGAGTTGCTGGAATAGGAGCTTCCCTGATCCGGACGACTAAATGCCCATGATCGCGTCTTTTTTGCACTATGCAGACGCGATGTCCCGCGCTTAGGGTCCAATTCAGGGGAACGCGGGGACAAATGCGCACTTTCATCCGGTCATTAGCCGTCACCCAGAAACGGCAGGCCAAAGGGCGCACCGGGGAGTTTCTCGATTAGGGAACCGCCACGAGAGGGACACATCATGGCAGACACATCAATCGGAACGGCAGAACAACTGCGCGATCCGAATTATACACCCGCGTTGCACAAGGCGGTGCCGCTTGGCATCCAGCACGTGCTGGCGATGTTCGTTTCGAACGTCACGCCGGCGATCATCGTCGCTGGGGCAGCCGGGTTCGGCTTTGGATCGGACGCGGGCGCGCAGGGCTTTCCGGACATGACTTACATGATCCAGATGTCGATGCTGTTTGCAGGTATCGCGACGCTGTTCCAGACCATCGGAATGGGTCCTGTCGGCGCGCGTCTGCCGGTCGTGCAGGGCACCAGCTTTGCCTTCATTCCGATCATGATCCCGCTAGTCGCCGGTCAGGGCACAGCCGCCCTGCCCGCGCTTTTCACCGGGGTTCTGGTCGGCGGCCTGTTCCACACGCTTCTTGGCACGTTCATCAAGCGCATCCGTTTCGCGCTGCCGCCACTTGTCACCGGACTTGTCGTCATGCTGATCGGTCTGGCGCTGGTCAAGGTCGGCATCCAATACGCTGCGGGAGGGGTTCCGGCGATTGACCAACCGGAATATGGCAGCCTTCTGAACTGGTCGGCGGCACTCGTCGTCATCTTCGTGACGTTGGCGCTTAAGTTCTTCACGCGCGGAATGCTGTCGGTTTCGGCGGTGTTCATCGGCATTATCGCAGGCTATCTCTATGCGCTGGCGGTTGGCATGGTCACGGTCGAGGGCATCACCACAAGCTGGGATCGCGCGGCGGTTCTGGCGCTGCCCAAGCCGTTCGCCTATGGCTTCAGCTTCAGCTTCGCGGCGATCATCGGTTTCTGCCTGATGGCGTTCGTGTCGGCGGTCGAGACCGTTGGCGACGTTTCGGGGATCACCAAGGGCGGTGCCGGTCGCGAGGCGACGGACGACGAAATCCAGGGCGCGACCTATGCCGACGGACTTGGCACGGCGGTTGCCGGAATCTTCGGCGGCTTGCCCAACACTTCGTTCAGCCAGAACGTCGGTCTGATTGCGATGACCGGCGTCATGAGCCGTCACGTCGTCACCATCGGCGCTCTGTTCCTGATCCTGTGCGGTCTTGTTCCCAAGGTCGGCGCGGTGATCCGCACGATCCCGATCGAAGTTCTGGGCGGCGGCGTCATCGTGATGTTCGGCATGGTCGTGGCAGCCGGTATCTCGATGTTGTCGGATGTGGCCTGGAACCGGCGCAACATGGTGATCTTCGCCATCGCGCTATCGCTGGGACTGGGTTTGCAGCTTGATCCGAAAGCGGTTCAATACCTGCCCGAAACAATGCGGATCCTGATGACCAGCGGTCTGTTGCCGGCAGCGGTGATCGCGATCGTGCTGAACCTGATCCTGCCGGAAGAACTGGCAGCCGAGGCCACCGAAGAGGTCTCGGGCGGGATGGCCGGACACGGCGCGGGCAGCGGTTACAGCCGTTAAGGCGCTCGACTGACGAAACCAGGAAGGCTCCCGATGCAGTTTCGGGAGCCTTCGCTTTTCGGCATCGCTCAACCGGGGTCCAGATCGGGGAAGATGTTCTTGCGATACTCGGTCAGGTAGATGCGCAGCCACGGCGTGTAACGGTCAGGCTCGCGCTGTACCGCGACCGTCAATTCCGCCAGATCGACCCAATCCACCGTTTCCACCTCGTCGGGGTTCCGCGTGATGATCAACGACGGCGTGCGCGTTGCGACGAAAACATCGACCAGTTCGTGCTCGGTCATTCCGTTGCCGACGTCGGCGCGATACTCGACCTGGTCGCGGTAGACCGGCGTGACCCCGGAGATGCCAAGCTCCTGGCTCAGCCTGCGCGTTGCACAAACCTCGGACGGTTCGTCCCAGTGCGGATGCGTGCAGCAGGTGTTGGCCCACAAGCCGGGGGTGTGATACTTCGTAGCCGCCCGTTTCTGCAAAAGCACCTTGGGGCCGTCCAGAAGAAAGACGCTGACGGCCCTGTGTCGCAGGCCCTTGAGGTGGGCCTCCAACTTGTCGAAGGGACGCAATACGCCGTCGACCCAGGCCGGGATCATGTCGGACTCGCGGTCATCTCCAGTTTGGTCGGTCGCCTTGGGTGCGGGGTTGGTCATGTTGGCGGTGGTATAGGGGCGCGGGACATGCGGATTCAAGCCTTGCCAAAAGCCATGAACGGCATTGCGCAGATGCCCAAGCCGTCAAGACGAAGTGATTGTGGTTGCAGTTGCCTGCCCGGGTGCGACGGCCTAGTTAGTGATCGGAACGACCGGCGCGCATCAGCGTCGGCTCAGCAGCCTTTGTGAAGGAAATATTCGATGAAAATTACACGTCGCGATGGACTGAAGTTTGCTTGTGGTGCCGCGCTTGCTGCGGGGCCGCTCGCGGCATTCGCCGAAAGCCACGGCGCAATGAATGTGGTGGAGATGCTGAACAAGGGACCGGACGGCAATGACCGCCAGGTCTTCAACCCGCCGGTCTTGCAGGTCGCCGAGGGCGAGAGCGTGATGTTCAAGGCAACCGACAGGGGCCACAACTCTGCCGCCGACGAGAAAATGATGCCCGAAGGTGCCGAGGCATGGAAAGGCAAGATCGGTCAGGATATCGAAGTGACCTTCGACGTGCCGGGCGTCTATGGATATTACTGTACGCCACACCGGTCGGTCGGCATGGTCGGCCTGATCCTGGTCGGCGAAGTGAGCCAAAGCGATCTGGATGCGGCCAAGGAAGTGCCTCAGCGCGGAAAAGCGAAAGACCGCTACGAGACGTATTTCGCGATGGCCGAAGAAATGGTTGCATCGACCTGAAGCGGAACGATATTTCCGCGCCAATGAAAGCGATCCCGCCGGGCGGTGGGGTCGCTTTCCGCTAAAGGCACCGATGGATCATGGACTGGCTGCTGTTTCTCATATTCCTCGCAAGTTGCGGCGCTGCGGCGGCGACTGGCGCGATATTCAAGCCCGGTGACTGGTATGACGGGCTTGAGAAACCGACCTGGACACCGCCGCGATGGGCGTTCCCACTGGCCTGGACGTTTCTTTATCTTGTGATGGCGTTTGCCGCCGCGCGTGTTGCCCAATTGCCGGGAAGCGCACATGCGCTGGCAATCTTCGCGCTACAGATCGCGCTGAACACGCTCTGGACGCCGGTGTTCTTTGGCGCGCATCGGATGGGCGCCGCATTGATCGTTATCGTATTCCTGTGGATCGCCGTCGCCGCGATGATGTTCGCGTTTTTCGCGCTCGACTGGTTCGCGGGCCTTCTTATCGTGCCGTATCTGCTTTGGGTCAGCGTCGCGATGGCGTTGAACTGGAGCCTGCGACGCCTGAACCCCGGCGACATC
>JBBKWG010000157.1:0-7530 GCA_037968835.1 Paracoccaceae bacterium | reverse complement strand
TTCATGCGCCTGAAGCGCAACTCGAAGATCGCGCTGTTCATTCCGGTCGAGTTTGTCGATCACGAAGAAGCGCCCGGTCTCAAGAAGGGCGGCGTTCTGACGGTTGTGCGTCCCGAGGTCGAACTGGTCGTCACGGCTGGCGACATTCCCGATCACATTACGGTCAGCCTTGCAGGCATGGAAATCGGCGACACCGCAACGATCTCCGACGTGACGCTGCCCGAGGGCGCTAAGCCAACCATCGACCGCGATTTCGTGATTGCCAACATTCAGGCACCGTCGGGTCTGGCGAGCCAGGATGACGACGACGAAGATGACGTCGATGCAGACGAGGTTCCGACCACCGAAATGGGTGCGCCGGACGGGGACGAGTCCGACGAGGGCGAGTCCAAGGAATAAACTTCCTGCATTCGCGGAAAGTCAAAACGCGGCGCTTCGGTGCCGCGTTTTTTTATGTTGCGCCCGCGTAGTCGCGCGTATCTTCGATGACGATGCCGTCGCGCGGCAAACTGCCGGGGGCGACGACTTCCAGCGTTCCGGCCAGCTTCAGCACGTCCTTCACCGAATTCGCGAACGCCGCTTGGTCCAGATCACGCGCCTCGACCCGCACCAACATCGTATCGGAATCGCCTGAGCGACCGGCGATGATGCGGACGCGTTCGACCTCGGGGTGGCGCTTGACCAGTGCGGCGACCTGTTCGGGGCGCACGAACATGCCCTTGATCTTGGTCGTCTGATCGGCGCGCCCCATCCAGCCCTTGATCCGCATATTGCTGCGCCCGCAGGAACTTTCTCCCGCCAGCACCGCACTCAGATCGCCAGTAGCGAAGCGGATCAGCGGATAGTCGGGATTGAAGCTGGTGACGACGACCTCGCCGACCTCGCCCTCGCCCACCGGGTCGCCGGTGCCGGGCGTGACGATTTCGACGATAACGCCTTCATCGACGATCATGCCGTCCTGCGCCGGGCTTTCGTAAGCGATCAGGCCCAGATCGGCGGTGGCGTAGCATTGCAGGCACGCGATCCCGCGATCCGCATAGAACGCCCGTAGCTGCGGGAAAAGCGCGCCGCCCGACACGGCCGCCTTGGTGATGGCAAGCGCCAGCCCCAGTTCGTCGGCTTTCTCGAGTATCACCTTGAGATAATCCGGCGTGCCCGCCCACGCAGTTGCACCGATGGCCGCAGCAGCCTGCGCTTGCAGGTCGGTCTGGCCGGTGCCAGCCGGAAAAACCGTGGCGCCAACCGCCTCGGCGGCGCTTTCAAACATCATGCCCGCCGGGGTGAGATGGTAGCCAAAGCAGTTCTGAATGATGTCGCCGCGCCCGATCCCGCTTGCGTGCAGAAACCGCCCAAGCCGCCACCAGTCACCGCCGCGCATCCCGGGTTCATAGATCGGCCCCGGTGATTGGTGGATGTGGTCGAATTCCAAAGCCGGGATGGCGGTCAGTCCACCGAACGGAGGCCGGGCCATTTGCGCCGCGACTAGATCGGATTTGCGCAGCACCGGAAGCGCGGCCAATGCGTCGCGACCCGAGATCGTGTTCGCATCAACGTGTCCCAGGGTGTCGGCGTATCCCGGCAGGCTGGCCGCGCGCGCAATCTGGCGGGGTAGCGCATCGGCCAGATCAGCGGTGCGGGCATCGACGGATCTGGTCTCGAGATCGTCGTAGTAAGAGGTCATTCAGTCTCGGTCTCCGGCTTGCTGCCATCATAAAGATACAGCGTCACCGGACCGTCGATCTTTTCCGCCCAGATAAACGCCTCGCGGATCGAAACCCCTTCGCGTTCGGCGTAATCAATCTGAGCGCCGATGTTGGGATCAACCCGGTCGGTGTCGGCACACACGTTGTCGCGCGAAGTGCTTTCGACCACGGCGATGATTGACTTCCAGCGATACGGGCGCTCCCGCAGGTCCATGACATTTGCGATCATATGAGCTAAACTTCATCCCGGATTAACTGTTCAAGACAACATAATTCTCCGCTGTCGTCCGGATGTTAGCCTGTTTTTCCACTTTGTCATGAACCAAAACTCGCGGATCGAAAACCGGCTCAACTCAGCCACCGTTTGCGGCGGCGATAGGATCGCACATCGCGGAACGATTTGCGGCCCTCATCCGACATGCCGAGGTAGAATTCCTTGACGTCCGGGTTCTCGCGCAGGTCCGCCGCCGGTCCGTCCATGACGACGCGCCCGGATTCCAGAATATACCCGTAATGCGCGAACCTCAGCGCGACGTTTGTGTTCTGCTCGGCAAGCAGGAAACTCACACCCTCGCGTTCGTTCAGATCCTTCACGATGGCGAAAATCTCCTCGACAAGCTGCGGCGCAAGCCCCATCGACGGCTCATCCAGCAGAATCGTCTCGGGGCGCGACATCAGCGCGCGACCGATCGCGCACATCTGCTGTTCGCCACCCGAAGTATAGCCCGCCTGGCTTTTGCGGCGTTCCTTCAGACGCGGGAAGTAGGAATAAACCAGCTCCAGGTCCGCGTTGATCTTCGCGTTGCCATCGCGCCGTGTGTAAGCGCCAGTCAGAAGATTCTCCTCGATCGTCAGGTGCTCAAAGCAATGACGGCCCTCCATCACCTGGATCACGCCGCGTTTCACAAGCGCCGCCGGGTCGAGATGCTGAACGACCTCGCCGCGGTACCGGATCGAACCCTTGGTGACCTCGCCCCGTTCGGAATGCAGCAGATTCGAGATCGCCTTCAGCGTCGTCGTCTTGCCCGCGCCGTTGCCACCCAACAGCGCCGTGATCCCGCCGTCCTGCACAGTCAGGCTGACGCCCTTCAGCACGAGGATGACGTGATTATAGATCACCTCGATATTGTTCACCTCCAGCAGAGGCGTGTCGGTTTTTGCAGCGTCGAGCATGTTTGTCTCGTTTTCGCGAAGGGGCCGACGGCGAAATATCCGCCGCCGGCAATGGTTCTGATCAGCAGCCCGGCGTGATGCCGTTTTCGGCGGCATAAGCAGCCGCGTCCTCGTCAATCAGCGGCTGGATGACTTCGCGATCGGACTCGATATAGTCGGTGATCGGATTCCAGATTTTCGCTTCGGCATCCCACTGCTGAACAAGCGCCTTGCCCGGACCGCTGTGATTGCTGCACGAGACCTGGACCTCGGGTGCGAAATCCGGCAACCCCAGTTCCGACATCCGCGCCGCACTGACCTCCAGCGCCTCCATGCCGTCGCGCATCTGCGTGGCGGTGATGGCGGTGACGCCGTGGATTTCCTGCGCCTTGAGAATGGCCTCGGATGCCAGCATTGCCGCGAACATGCCGCGATTGTACTGGACCTGACCAAGCGATGTGCCATCGCCCGCCGCCTTTCCGGAATCGACGACATATTGCTTGATGTCATCGAAGATCGGATAGCCGGTTCCGGTGCCCGTGAAGTTCACCGATTTGTAGCCGTGAGCACCCGCACCGGCAGGCAGCACGTCGGGTTCAGAACCGGACCACCAGACGCCGATGAAATGATCCATCGGGAAGCGGATGTTGGCGGCTTCCTGAACGGCGACCTGATTCATCACGCCCCAACCCCAGAAGAAGACGTAATCCGGCTGTTCGCGGCGAATTTGCAGCCACTGCGATTTCTGCTCCTGACCGGGCGAGTCGACGGGTATCTGGGTCAGTTCGAAGCCGTGCTTCTTGGATAGCTCCTCCAGCGTGCGGATCGGCTCCTTGCCATAGGCCGAGTTGTGAAACAGCAGCGCCACCTTTTTGCCCTCAAGCGAGCCTTCGATTTCAAGCGCGTGCTTGATCATGATCGAGGCCGCATCCCAATAGGTGCCGGGGTAGTTGAAGACCCAGGGGAACGTGCCGCCGTTGGCCGCGCTGGTGCGCCCATATCCCATCGAATGGATCGGGATCTGGTCAGCCGTCGCTTTCGGAATAAGCTGATAGGTGATCCCGGTCGACAGCGGCTGATAAACCAGCGCGCCCTCGGCCTTGGTCGCCTCGTAGCATTCAACACCCTTTTCGGTGTTGTATCCGGTCTCGCATTCGATCACGCGCACCTTCTCGCCGCCGATGCCGCCATCGCGTTCGTTCAGCAGCGTGAAGTAATCATTATAGCCGTCCGAAAACGGTATTCCGCCGGCCGCGAACGGGCCGGTCCGATAGCTCAGATCGGGGATGACGAGTTCCGCCATCGCTGGAGCGGCAGCGATCATTGCCGCCACGGTCATGCCTATCATTCGTTTCATATTGGTCTTCCTCCCATTTTACTTTGCACATTTCGTCTTGCGGCCAGCCTAGTGCGGGAACGGCCACAATCTCAATTTCTCTTTGCTCACCCGCCAGAGCTGCGCCAATCCGTGCGGCTCCGCGATCAGGAACGCCATGATCAGCGCGCCGACGATCACCAGGTTCAGGTGGGCCACGATGTCGGTGGGCCAGTCGAACCAGTCCGAACCGATGACTTTCAACAGCACCGGCAACATCACCATGAACGCCGCCCCCGCGAAGCTGCCGAAGATCGAGCCCAGCCCGCCGATGATGATCATGAACAGGACCAGGAACGATTTCTGGATGCCGAACGCCTCGCCGACTTCGACAGCACCCAGGTAGACCGCGAAGAACAGCGCGCCGGCGATGCCGATGAAGAACGACGACACCGCGAATGCGCTGAGTTTCGCGCGCAGCGGGTTCACACCGATGATCTCGGCGGCGATGTCCATATCGCGGATCGCCATCCATCTGCGCCCCATCGCGCCTCGGGTCAGGTTGCGCGCGATGATCGCGGCTGCGGTCACGAAGACAAGGCAGATCATGTATTGCGCCCAAGGCTCGGTCGCCGCGCCGGTCACGGCAACGCCAAGGATCGTGCGCTCGGGCGCGCTGATCTGGCCTGACGCCGAATAATTGTAGAACCACGGCACCTTGTTGAAGAGCCAGACCAGAAAGAACTGCGCCGCCAGCGTCGCGACCGCCAGATAGAACCCCTTGATCCGCAACGACGGCAGGCCGAACACGACCCCGACCGCGGCGGTGATGAGGCCGGCAAGCACGATATGGATGGCGATGGAAACGTCGGGAAACGATGTCATCAGCTTGTAGCAGGCATAGGCCCCGACCGCCATGAAACCGCCGGTGCCAAGACTGACCTGCCCGCAATAGCCGGTCAGGATGTTCAACCCGATCGCAGCGATGGCATAGATCAGGAACGGCACCATGATGGCGTTCGCCCAATAGTCGTTGATGATGAACGGCACGACAAGGAACGCCACCGCCAGAACCGCGTAATAGCGCCAGCGATCAAACGCGATCGGAAACGTCTGATTGTCGGCGACATAGGTCGTCTTGAAGTCGCCGGCCTCACGATAGAGCATCGGCACTCCTCACTCTCGACGACAGCCTCATTGCGTTTTCTCCAATACGCCCGACAACTCGCAGTTGGTGCCGTGGTAATAGGTGCAGCCCGGTCCTTCGAGCATCTCGAAACGCCCGTCCGCCGTTGCATCGACAGCCAACGTGCAGGGTGCTTCCAGGACCGATCCCAGAATCTCCCAGCGGGTTTCGGAAACTTGCGTGATCGCCCCCTCGAGATAGCCCAGACAGGCCCCCGAGGTGATACTGACCACCGCCGCCCCGCCCGAGGCTTCCAGCGAAAGCGCGTTGAAGACGCCTTGGTAACTGCCTTCCAGACCTTGCGCCAAAACCGGCGCGGCCACGCTCGCCGCAACCAGTCCAAACGCCATGCGTAACAGCATCATGCGACTCCTTCTTCTTGGCAAAAATACTCCCGCCGGAGGCGAAATTCTTTGTGGCAAGACCCCTCAAACCCGCTCAATGATCTTCTCCCCGAACAGCCCCTGCGGGCGGAACACCAGGAACAGCAGCGCCAGCACATAGGCGAACCAGTTCTCGGTCGCGCCGCCGACCATCGGGCCGATCAGGAACTCGAACAGCTTTTCCCCGACCCCGATGATCAGCCCGCCGACAATGGCGCCGGGGATCGAGGTGAATCCGCCCAGCATCAGCACCGGCAACGCCTTCAGTGCAATCAGGCTCAGCGAAAACTGCACCCCCGATTTCGCGCCCCACATGATCCCCGCGACCAGCGCCACGAAGCCCGCAATCGACCAGACCAGAACCCAGATGTAGGTCAGGGATACGCCGACCGAAAGCGCCGCCTGATGGTCGTCGGCAACCGCGCGCAACGCCCGCCCCTGCTTGGTGTATTGCGAGAATGCGACCAACCCGGCGACAAGGATGACCGCGATGACGGTGGCCACCAGGTCGAGGTTGTCGATGAAGAATCCATACCCGAAGGCGTTGAACGTCACTTCGTCGATGGTCTCGTTGATACCCTGAGGCAGCCCGACATCCAGCGTCTTGATGTCCGAACCCCACATCAGATCGCCGACGCCTTCAAGAAAATAGGCCAGTCCGATCGTCGCCATGAACAGGATGATCGGCTCCTGATTGACAAGGTGACGCAGCACGAAATGGTTCACCGCCCACGCAAAGGCGACCATCAGAACCATCGTCAGAAGGATCGCGGCGAACGCCGGCACTTGCCAGCCGAAGGTGTGAATGTCCGTGCCGAAGATCGAATTGATGAGATGGCTGAAAGGCACCTGCCCGTCCATGATCCCCACAAGTGTCAACGCCGCAAACAGCGCCATCACCCCTTGAGCGTAGTTGAAGATCCCCGATGCCTTGAAGATCAGCACGAAGCCCAGCGCGACAAGGGCGTAAAGCACACCCGCCATCAGGCCGTTCAGTGTCACTTCTATCGCGAAAAGTAGCTGGTCAGGCATCGTTCACCTCGCGGCAAAAATCATCAAGTTTGTTGGATGTCTGCCCGGCCACGAAGACCCGAAACATATTTCCGTTAACCGCGTGACTGCGCACATCGTGGTTATATCTGTTCACGAACTCGAGGCCGAAGTAGCCTTGAATTGTCAACACATAGGCTCCAGCCTCGCACCGGATCACTCCCGGGTCGGCGTAGTCCGGTGTGAGATGATTCAAGCCAAGATACTCCGGCTTGGGATAGTCTTCGGCAAGAGACGCGACCCAATCGGCCGCTAACGCACGGGCGCGCCGTTCGTCTTCTTCGACCTCGCGCACGAGGCATTGTTCCCACGACTGATCGCGGACAACACGCGCAACTGCCATAAGTTCTCGGGAAGCATCGTAGACCGCAAGTTCCTTGGTCCCGATTTTGCCTGTCGTGAAGGCGGGTGCCCGCTCAAATGGTTCGAGGGCTGCAAATGACTGTTCCGCAATAACCCGTTCGCAAGCCTTGGCCAAGTCGCGCCACGCAGACATATCTGAGCCTGGTTCCGCGTGACCGCTCGAGGTGACAAATAGCGCTGCGGCGCACGGCATGGACGCGCGGATCACACGCGAGAAAATTGAGAGAACGTAAACCCGCGCACCGACGAAATACCGACATGATACCGACGCGATACCGAAACCGATTTTCACGCCCCGTTCAGTCATGCGCCACCCCCAGATAAGCGTCGATGACTTCCTGGTTGTTGCGCACTTCATGGGGCGTGCCGTCGCCGATC
>JBBKWG010000156.1:0-6657 GCA_037968835.1 Paracoccaceae bacterium | reverse complement strand
TCGCAGGTGACACTTGGGTTGAAGGGCATCATATCGCCCATCGGGTTCTCGCGGAAAAGCCAGACATGCTGGTCATAATGCGGCGCAAACCCGTGCGCCTCGTCGCCCGGCGTTGCCGGGTCGTCCGCCATATGATCCCAGCCGCGCCCGTTCAGGACCAGTTCATAGGTTGGCGACGACTCGTCCCACGCCTTCTCGAACACGAGATTCTCGACGGCAACGAGCACCAAAGAGCCGTCAGCCTGCGGCTCGTAGATCAGTACCGACGGTCGCATCCAATCGGTATGAGTGCCCATCCCGTCGACTCGCGGCTCGGTCGCCGTGATCTTGAGAAGCTCCGGATGGATGAAATGTAAGCCCATCGCGCCCAGATCGGCCGGCAGACCTTCTGCCGCCGCCGAGACGCAATGATTGTCCGGATTAATATACCCGTCCGCCAGGGCCACATTCACATCCTGGTATTTCATGACAGCATCGCGCAGTTGGTTGAGGTCAATGTCCTCAGCCCAAACTGCCATCGGACAGATCACTGCCGCTAATGTTAAAGCCACAGTCCTCTTCATGATAGTATCACCCCATAAAATCGACGAACCGCGGACGCAATTGTCCGGAGTTGTCCGCGACAGAATACCACGATGCGTGAATTTCAAGAATACTGTCCTTCCGCCCCCTGCAATTTCGGGGAATCGTCCCGCAGTGCCGTGAATTTACGCGGCGCAGGACTGAATTCAATGTTATGGTCGGAAGGCGTGAGTGATCCGCCGAAATCCGGCGGTGACGTTGCGCATTTCAATTTGTGGCGGTCCGCATGTCACGCACTCTCGCCGTTGTGTTGCTCATATTGATCGGGGAACCCGCCGTCGCCGAGACGAGCGCGGACAAACCGGACTGGACGGACGTCAGCGCGATCTTTCTGGAACGATGCGTCATGTGTCATTCAGAACTGGGCGCTGCCCGCGGTCTGCGACTGGACACCTACGATCTAGCGCGCGCCGGAGGCATCAACGGCCCGGTGCTGATCCCGGCGGACGCGTCCAACAGCGAATTGATCCGAAGGTTGCGCGGTGAAAGCCTGCCCCGAATGCCGTTTCTCGGACGCCCCCTTTCGCCTGAGCAGATCGACCTGATCGTTCGCTGGGTCGATGCCGGTCTGCCCAATTCGGTTGGGAATGCGACCGCGCCGGTCGGAGCCGATGAGACGTCGCATTTGCAGCAGGAAATCGCCCCACCGCGCGCACCGTTCACCACACCTTGACCCGGCCGCCGCAATATCCGCTGGTTCGAACCTTGCAGCCGATCCGGGGGAAAGTCCCGAAGGCTGCTCGTATCTCTGCCGGTCTGTCGGGGTCGTAAAACAAGACCCCCTCCACACCGATCGAAAAAGGGGCTGTCGTGGCCGCCCCGATGGAATTCAGTCAGGACCAGCGGCGGCGCCGTCGTTCTTCTCTAAAGGTTTAGAGCTTTTCAGCGTTCACAAGTGAAAACAGCCTGTTCCCCGGCCTGCAATTGCGCAGGCCGGGCGAACGGCGTGGCTTGGCTCAGTTGGGTCCGTGCCAGTCGATCTGACAGATCTCGGCCGAACGTCCCTCGAAGTCCCAGACCCGCCCGTAGGCCCGCACCCGTCCCTGCGACGCGGTGGCGACAGCAATATCGGGACCCATCCAGTATTGCGAATTGGTGATGACCAGATCCTGGTCGGGATCGGCACCCTTGACCGGATGCACCACGCCCTTGATCTTGCGACCGACCGTGATGTGGCGGGATTTGCCCTCGGTCTCGTAGGTGATCGGCTGACGCTCGGCACCCAGAACCTCGCTCACCAGCACATCGAAAAGCCGGGTCGTGCCCCGTGCCTTGCCGCTGAAAATCCGGAGCAAGCCGTCATAGGCAGCCTCGCTGGCGCGTTCGTCGATGAACAGCGCCGTCTTCCAGTTGCCGCGCGCCATCTGGCCGGGGATCTCGATCAAAAGACCGATGTTCAGCCCCGACAGATCCTCGCCATCATACGTGCCGCTGTCGATTCGGATGCCGCCCCAGGTCTGGCAATGGCCTTCGGTCGGGGGATGCTTGCCAAGCGAAATCACGCAAGGGCAGAACACCGTGCAATTGCAGTTCAGGATCAACTCGCCCTTGATCGTCCATTCGGGCAGGTTTGAGGCTGCGTATTTCGTCATGTCGTTTCGTCCCTTTCGTCAGAATGCGAATGCCGCCGTCGCCATGCCCCAAAGGATCAGTGCACCCCCAAGAGGTCGCGTCAGCGGTCGCCCGATGTCGGGCAGTTTTTCGAGGATCATGAACAGGGTCGCCGCGCCCATCCACCAAAGGTTCATCGTGCCGCCGACAAAGGCCAGCGCCATCAGCGCCCAGCAGCAGCCAAGGCAGGCCGCGCCGAGTTCCGCACCCATCAAAAGCGCCGGACCGGGACCGGGCCGCCAGCGTTCCAGAAAGAACGTCAGCGGCATCCGGCATTTCGACAGGCACGCTTCTTTCAGCGCCGAGAATTGATAGGTGCCGGCGCCGATCAGAAGCCCGGCGGCCAGAAGCGTCGCGGTCAGTCGTCCGTCCGGCGCGATGTAGCCAGCCCGCGCCAAGGCAAGCTGCGCCCCGGCACCAAGAAGCGCCACCGCCAGCCAGACACCGAGGTAACCGGCGACCAGCAGCGCCGCACCGCCCGCGCCGGTGGTCGGAAGCTGGAGCCATGTGCGCATGGCGGGCACGAATGTCGGCAGCATCATCTCCGCCGTCATCAACGCCCACATCGCGGCCAGTGCCGGGAAGGACGCGGCATCGGCCGACAGGCAGAGCGAGGCCCAGATGTCCGCGGGCAGATCGCCGAATTCCTGCGCCGGATTGGCGCGCACGATGAAAAACAGCGCGACCCACGCCGCCAGGATCGCGGTAAAGACGCCGACCCAGAGCACGCCAGTCGTCAATTGCCGACGGGTGCCGTTCGGCATGGTCGTCTGATCGGTCAAGGCGGGTTCAAACATCGGGCCTCAGAGGAATGGCAATTCGACAAGCGCGGCTTCGACAAGCCCTGACGCGCGCACGATTTCGACGGTTTCGCCGGGGCTGGCGCTGCGCTCGATCAGGGCATAGCCGATGTTCTTCTGCAACCGGAAAGACCAGACGCAATTGGTCATGGCACCAATGCGCGCACCGTCTTTCAGAATGGGTTCCCAGTGGAAACCGAGCGGTGCCGGCGTTTCGACCTCCAGTATCAGGCCAAGCTGATGGCGTGTCGGACCGTCTGCCGCGATCTGCCGCAGCGCCTTGATGCCCACGGTGTCGTCGGGCACGTCGAGATCGACGTATTTGCCCAGCCGCACTTCGAACGGGTTGGTGCGATCATCGGTGTCGCCGCCGACCGAGACCAGACCGCTTTCGGTGCGCTCGGGCGTTGCAGGCGATCCGGGACCGATGCCGAAGGGCGCGCCCGCCTCTTTCACCAGCGACCACAATTCGCGGCCCTTGCTGCTGTCCTTGAGATATATCTCGAACCCGCCCTGCTTGGACCAACCCGAACGCTGAAGCGCCACCGGGATGCCGGAGATCTCGGTCTCGCGGAACCAGAAATACCGCATGTCGCGCACCCAGTCGCCGAAGATCGAGGCGATCACGTCTTCGGCCCTGGGGCCTTGAATCGCCAGCGGCGAGACGTCGGGTTCGCGGATTTGCACGTCCAGCCCACGCTCGGCGGCCACGGTTCCGATAAAGGCCCGCACGTCGCTGTCGGCAATCGAGAACCAGAACCGGTCCTCGTCCAGTTTCAACAGGATCGGATCGTTGTAGAGCACGCCCGCATGGGTGCAGAGCGGCACGTATTTGCCCTGCCCGACCTTGCATTTCGACAGATCACGCGGCGAGACGATCTGCGCCAGCCGGGCGGCATCGGGGCCGGTCACCTCGACCTGCCGCTCGACCCCGACGTCCCACATCGAAACGCCGTTGATGATGCGCCAGTATTCGCCCTCGGGATCGCCGTATGAGGTCGGCATGACCATGCGGTTGTAGATGCTGGCCGCAGTCAGCCCGTCCTCGACGGTGCATTCGTAGAATGGCGACGGACGCAACCGGGCGTTCGGAAAGATCTGAAACAAATGGAACGCCCTTCACAACTGACCGCGAATTTCAGGACATTTGACTTGCGGGAACGGCAAAATCCTAGCCGGATGCGGCACGCCCGAGGTCGCAAGCGGCATCGACGCAATATTTCTCGCGCGTCACTCCTTGGACCTCGTCGCTTCGCTCATCGCCTTGATCGCGGCAACGCCACTTTCGCCAAGCGGAATGACGGCAAACGGCCCACCCTGACACATCTGCGCCTTGTCGCCGGGATCGGCGATTGGAGTCCTGGCGAGGATCTCTTCGGCGTGGATCTCGGCGTTATAGGTCGGGCGATAGCCAAGGAAACTGGCGGCCGAATTGTCGACCGGCGCGCGATCGTTGTTGGAGACGCCATAGGCGATCGTGCAGCCGACTGTCGGCGTGTCGATCGAACGTTGGACCAGTTGCACCAGATCGTCGTTGTCGAGGAAAGAACCCAATGCGCGGGCGTTGTTGACCGTGGTGCTGGCAGTCAGGATGCGCAGGCAGACCGATTCCAGCCCCCGCTTGTCCCAATAGAGCCGGGCGATATTCTCGGCAAAACACTTGGCCACGCCGTAAAAGCTGTCGGGCCAATGCGGCACCTGGGTGTCGATGAACTGCTGCTTGGGATACATCCCGACCGCGTGGATCGACGAAGCATAGATGACCCGCCGCGCACCATGCCGATAGGCGGCTTCCCAGACGTTATAGGCCCCGAGAATATTGGCGTGCAGGATGTCCCCGAACGGCGCTTCGTCGGGGATCGCGCCGAAATGGACGACCATTTCCGCGCCTTCAAGAAGCGGATCTACCGCGTCGTAATCGCCGACATCGGCCTTTGTGTAGCTTTCGTTCGCCGCAAGATCGGGCAGCGAATCCACGATATCCGTGCTGAGAAGGCTGTCCGTCATCGCAGCGAGGGGTTTGCGCAGATAGCCGCCAAGGGCTCCGGCGGCACCGGTCAGAACAATTTTCTTCAGTTTCATGGATGCGATCTCCTTCAGCGTCAGGCTCTTTTCCAACACCGACCGCGCCGCTGCAAGCCGGATCGGCCAAATCAGCTACCCGGGCCTGACGATCCGCTCTTATTATTTTCGCCGCGGCGCGATAGGATGTGGCAGTTCACAAGAAACCGGACACATGCCGGACACGAGCGCACACAGAGCGGACTTCGATATCGTCATCGTTGCGCAGGCCGGACGCCTGACCTACGAGGCTGTCCTGTTCGCGGCGTCGCTTCGGGAATCGGCGCCGGACTTCGCAGGCACTCTTTATGTCGCCGAACCGCAACCGGGTCCGCTCTGGCCACGCGATCCACGGATCAAGGACTTCGAGGCGCGCGACCTTCTGAAGAAGCTGGGGGCCAAAATCCTGCCGTTCGAAAACCAGCATTTTGGCGCGGCTTATCCTAACGGCAACAAGATCGAAGCATTGGCGGCACTTCCCGGCGACCGCCCCTTCGTCTTTTTCGACACCGACACTCTGATCACCGGCCCGATTGATCGCGTCGCGTTCGATTTCGACCGGCCCTCGGCGTCGATGGCGCGCGAGAACACGTGGCCCGAGGTCCAGCTTTACGGTCCGGGCTATACCGAGACCTGGCGCGCGATCTACGACCATTTCGAGGTGCCGTTCGAGCCGACGCTTGATCTGGCGCAACCCGACGAGCATTGGGAGCGGTATCAGTATTTCAACGCCGGCTGGTTCTTCCATCGCAGCCCTGCCGAGTTCTACGAAAAGATGATATGGATCATGACCGGAATCCGCGACGGCGATATTCCTCAACTTGTCTGTCAGTCGTTCAATCCGTGGCTCGACCAGATCGCGCTGCCGGTGGCGATTGCGGCCCTTGGCGGCGGGCGTCCGGGGCCGGAACTTGACGGGTTGGACGGCGAGGTGTCGCAACACTGGCGCGCCATTCCGCTGCTTTATGCCCGCGCCTCGGATCACACGCTGGCGGTGCTGGACGCGGTTTGTGCGCCCAACAAGGTAAAGAAGGTGCTGAAAGTCTACGAGCCGTTCCGGCGCATGATCTATCAGAACCGGGGCGCGCGTATCCGGGCGCTGTTCGACCAGAACAACCTGCCGAAACGCGAGCGGGCGATCCGCGGAAAGATCAAACGCGAGCGTCTGTGGATGCGTTAGGAACTTGAAATTCGTGAGAGACCCCGGAAGATAAACGCGGCGTGGGGAATTGCAGACGACACGAACCTTGAACGGGATTGCCCACATGACCAATCCGACCACCATCGGCGACACCGAGTCGCTTGCCAAAAGCCTGATGCCGGGCCGGACCGACGCCGTGCGCCGCATGTTCCACGCGGTCGGATCGCCGTCCCCCGATATCATCTGGTCGCCCAAGGACGAAGACCTGCGCCACCCGTTGCTGAAGCAATTCGCCACCCAGTGCCGGGCGCTTGAAAGCGCACCGGGGCTGATCCGGGCGGGCGACGTCGATGTCGCGGCGTTCGATGGCCTCAGCGACTGGCTGTTGCTGATCGACGTGATCGAGGGCGGCGCTGATTTCGGATACGCCTATTACGGTCCCGCCGTGGCCGACAGCTATGG
>JBBKWG010000155.1:0-18745 GCA_037968835.1 Paracoccaceae bacterium | reverse complement strand
GCCAGCATCACGTCTTTGGGCCGATAAAATCAAGGGATGAGGCCGGGCGAGAGGCAGCGCCCCTATTGCCCACAAACCATTCGCGACATCGGAAAAGAAAGACCCCGGCGTCTAAACCGGGGTCATTTTTTCATTCTGCCGTCAGTAGTGGCGGCTTTTTCGACGAGATGCGCTTCATCTCGGATTCGATCCTAAGGTCGAGTTTGCCGTCTTTTACGGCAACCTTCACCAGTCCGCCCTTCGCTAGTTTGCCGAAAAGCAATTCCTCGGCCAGCGGTTTCTTGATCTCTTCCTGAATGACGCGACCAAGCGGTCGTGCGCCCATATTGTCATCATAGCCCTTGTTGGCCAGCCATTCCGCTGCGGGTCGGGTCAATTCAATATGGACGTTCCGGTCCAGCAACTGCGCTTCCAGTTGCAGCACGAACTTCTCGACCACTTGCAAAATCACCTCTTTCGGCAACGCGCCGAAGCTGATGATCGCGTCCAGACGGTTGCGGAATTCCGGCGTGAACGTCCGCTCGATGGCGGCGGTGTCCTCGCCCTCGCGCTTGTCGCGATTGAACCCGATCGCTGCGCGCGCCATGTCGGCAGCGCCCGCGTTCGAAGTCATTATCAGGATCACGTTGCGGAAATCCACCGCCCGGCCGTTGTGGTCTGTCAGCTTGCCGTGGTCCATCACCTGCAAGAGGATGTTGAACACATCGGGGTGCGCTTTTTCGATCTCGTCGAGCAGAAGCACGCAGTGCGGGTGCTGATCGACACCGTCAGTCAACATACCGCCCTGATCAAAGCCGACGTAACCCGGCGGAGCACCGATCAGACGCGATACAGCGTGCTTTTCCATGTACTCCGACATATCAAATCGCAGCAATTCGACTCCCAGCGTATCGGCCAGCTGTTTCGCAACTTCGGTTTTGCCGACACCGGTCGGACCCGCGAACAAATAGTTGCCAATGGGTTTTTCCGGCTCGCGCAGCCCCGCACGGCTTAGCTTGATCGCAGAGGATAGTGCTTCGATGGCACGGTTCTGTCCGAATACGACGCGTTTTAGGCTGGCATCCAGATCCTTCAGCACCGCAGCATCGTCCTTGGAGACGGTTTTCGGCGGGATGCGGGCGATCTTGGCCACCACGTTCTCGATCTGCGCAACGTCGATGATCTTGTTGCGCTCGGATTCCACAACCAATCGCTGCGCCGCGCCGGCTTCGTCGATGACGTCGATCGCCTTGTCGGGCAGTTTCCGGTCGTTGATGTACCGCGCTGCAAGTTCAACCGCAGTCTTGATCGCGTCTTCGGTGTAGATCACCGAGTGATGCTCTTCGAAATACGGCTTCAGCCCCAGAAGAATCTTGATGCTGTCCTCGACCGTCGGCTCGTTCACGTCGATCTTCTGGAAACGCCGCGACAACGCACGGTCCTTTTCAAAATGCTGACGGAATTCCTTGTAGGTCGTCGACCCCATGCAGCGCAGCTTGCCACCCTGTAGCGCTGGCTTCAGCAGGTTCGAGGCGTCCATCGCCCCGCCCGACGTCGCACCGGCACCGATCACGGTGTGGATCTCGTCGATGAACAGGATCGCATCTTCATGCTCTTCAAGTTCCGTCACGACAGCCTTCAGACGCTCTTCGAAGTCGCCGCGATAGCGGGTGCCAGCCAGAAGCGCGCCCATGTCGAGCGAATAGATCGTCGCGCCAAGCAATACCTCGGGTGTTTCGCCGTCGATAATCTTGCGGGCCAGTCCTTCGGCAATCGCGGTCTTGCCAACACCGGGATCACCCACCAGCAGCGGGTTGTTCTTTCGGCGACGACATAGAACCTGGATGCAGCGCTCGACTTCGTGAGCGCGCCCGATCAACGGGTCGACATCGCCCTTTACCGCTTTGGCGTTCAGATCCACGCAGAATTTTGAAAGCGCGGATTCCTTGCCGTCATCATCCGGAGTCGTGTGTTGAGTTTCTTCCTCGAATTCAGTGGCGCCGCTGATAGGTCGGGATTCCCCGAACGAAGGATCCTTGGCAACGCCATGCGCGATGAAATTGACCGCGTCATAGCGGGTCATATCCTGGGCCTGAAGGAAGTAGGCGGCATTGCTTTCGCGCTCGGCAAAGATCGCGACAAGAACGTTCGCGCCTGTCACTTCGGTGCGACCCGATGATTGAACATGAATGGCAGCGCGCTGGATCACGCGCTGGAAAGCTGCGGTCGGAACCGCTTCGGAGCCTTCGATCTCTGTCACGAGGGTTGAAAGGTCATCGTCGATGAAATCGTTAAGCGTCTTGCGGAGCTCTTCCAAATCCACCGAGCACGCTTTCATCACCTTGGCAGCGTCCGGCTCGTCGACCAGTGCAAGAAGCAAGTGCTCCAGCGTGGCAAGCTCATGGCGGCGGGCGTTGGCGATTGCCAAAGCGGCGTGGATGGAATCTTCGAGCGTCTTCGAAAAAGATGGCACGCTCCGTGCTCCTTTACTTCAGGGGTCCGGGGGGCTTTCAGGCCCCGTCCGAACCGTGGCCTCATAGTCTTAGAGTTCGGTTAGTTTCGCCGAGCTTCAAGACTTTTTTCTTCACGGGCGCTCACATTTTCCGTGTATGCGACGTTCTACCCTAAGAACTGTGGGAAAATGTGGCAAAATCAGAACGAATCCTTGCGCAGTCGTATTTCTGCAAAAACCGCGTCATCGCTCTGACCGCTCATATCTAGTCCGGATTTCACGTCCTGCAATCCCGCGCGCAAAAATGGATTGGTCTCTAGCTCGAGCGACAGCGCCGAGGGAACTGTCGGATTACCGTTTGTCCGAGCCGTTTCGATCTCGGTGGAGCGAGCCTTCAGCGCGACATTATCCGGCTCGATAGTCAGCGCAAAACGCGCGTTGTTGGCAGTATATTCATGTCCCGAATAAACTTGTGTATCTTGCGGCAGGGACGCCAGCTTGGACAAACTGTTCCACATCTGCGGCATCGTTCCCTCGAACACACGCCCGCACCCAAGCGCCATCAAACTGTCGGCAGTGAAGACCGCTTTGGCGGCCGGTAAGTGAAACGCGATATGGCCGACAGTGTGACCTGAGACGTCCAGCACAGAGACGTCAGCGCCCGCGAAAGTGAATTTGTCGCCATCGCCGTAGGAATGATCGAGCGGCGGCAACCTATGGGCATCGGCAGCGGCACCGCGCACGACCGGATTATAACGCGCGAACAGTTCGGGGACACCTTCGATATGATCGCCGTGGTGGTGGGTGATCCAGATCTCGTCAAGATCCCAGTCGCGCGCCTCCAGTGCCGCAATGATCGGCGGTGCTTCCGGCGCATCGACAAGCGCGGTCGTGCCGTCACAACGCACCAGATAGGCATAGTTGTCGCGGAGACACGGGACAGTGACGATTTCGAATTCCATGGCAATGCCTTTCGATCCGGGTATTGTCGGACCGACATTGGGCGAAGAGCGGGCAAGTCGCAATGCACCTCGACGTGCTGGACCTCAGAACCTTCTATTATCGGACACGGCTTGGTCGTGCCGCGCAAAAAGCGATCCGCGATCAAATGCTGGCGCTTTGGCCGACTGCCGAAAGGCAAAACGTTGTCGGCTTCGGATTTTCGGCCCCGTTGCTGCGTCCATATCTTGATCAAGCCAGGCGGGTGATCGCATTGATGCCAGGTCAACAGGGTGTGATGCCCTGGCCGGCAGGTCTTCCGAATGTGGCGGTTCTATGCGAGGAAACGCTTTGGCCAATCGAGACTGATAGCGTCGACAAGCTGATTGTCATGCACGGTCTGGAAACCAGCGAAAACCCGACCGATCTTCTCGACGAATGCTACCGTGTCCTTGCCCCCGAAGGTCGCGGCCTTTTCATCGTACCAAACCGCGCCGGGCTTTGGGCGCGCCGTGACGGGACACCCTTCGGTTTCGGGCGCCCCTATTCGCTTGGCCAACTCGAAACGCAACTCAGCCAGATCGGTCTGAAACCCAAGCGCCACCTTGCCGCTCTCTATCAGCCGCCCGCCGAAACCCCGTTCTGGATGAAAACTGGACAGATTCTGGAACGCTTCGGCAAGACCATCTCGAACCAGTTTGCCGGTGGCGTATTGATGGTCGAGGTCACCAAACAAGTTCCGGCACCACCGCGTCCGGGTCTCAGCGAAGCTGTGCGTCGCCCGTTAAGAGTGCTCGACGGGTTGACCCAACCCGAACCCAAACCGGTATGATGCACAATTTCGGGGCGAAACCGCTGTGGAATCGCGAAAATTGCGCTTCTGACGCCCCCCGTTCGACCGGAAAATCTTGCTTTCACGAGCGCAATCGGTCGCACCAACACATAACCCTCTGAAATTGTTGAAATCGTCATCTGGCCCGAATGGACCCAACACGGTTGCGGGGCGGGAAGGCGTCTGCTACATCACCGCTGATTTTGATTGCCGGGCCATGCGTCGGGCAAAAAATCGTTGTGACCGGGGGGCTCGCCGCATTTCCGGATCAATGCGAAATAGAACAATGGCGGAAGGGGTCACGTGTCAGAATCAGCGTCAATTTCCACCGGTATCGCGTCCCGTTATGCGACCGCTGTGTTTGAACTGGCTAAAGACGGCAAGGATCTGGGCGCGCTTGAACGCGATATCGACACACTCGACGCCGCCGTTGTCGAAAGCTCGGATTTTCGCGACCTGATAAATTCTCCGATTTACTCGCGCGATGCGCAGGAACGGGCGATCTCGGCTATTGCCGAAAAGATGGGCCTGACCGAGACCGTCGCCAACACGCTGAAGCTCATGGCCTCCAAGCGACGCCTGTTCGTGCTGCCCCACCTGGTGGCCGCGTTGAAGGGTCTGATCGCCGACGAGAAGGGCGAAGTCAGCGCCGAGGTACGGACCGCCCGCGCACTCAGCGACAAGCAGCGCGATCAGTTGGCCGAAACGCTCAAGGCGTCGTTCGGCAAGGAAGTGAAAATGAATGTCGCCGTCGATGAAAGCCTCATCGGCGGCCTTATCGTCAAAGTGGGCTCGAAAATGATCGACACGTCGATTCGTTCCAAGCTCGCGGCACTGCAGAACACCATGAAAGAGGTCGGATAAATGGCGATCCAAGCAGCAGAGATTTCTGCGATCCTGAAGGAACAGATCAAGAATTTCGGTCAAGAAGCCGAAGTTGCCGAGGTTGGCCGCGTGCTCAGCGTTGGCGACGGTATTGCCCGTGTCTATGGTCTGGACAACGTGCAGGCCGGTGAGATGGTCGAATTCCCCGGCGGCATCATGGGGATGGCGTTGAACCTCGAAGCCGACAACGTCGGTATCGTTATCTTCGGGTCGGACCGCGACATCAAAGAAGGCGACACCGTCAAGCGGACGAAATCCATCGTGGACGTTCCTGCAGGTGACGCGCTTCTGGGTCGGGTCGTCGACGGCCTTGGTAACCCGCTGGACGGCAAGGGACCGATCGAGGCGACCGAACGTCGCGTCGCCGACGTCAAGGCTCCCGGTATTATCCCGCGCAAATCGGTGCACGAGCCAATGGCGACTGGCCTCAAGGCCATCGACGCGATGATCCCGATCGGTCGTGGTCAGCGAGAGTTGATCATTGGCGACCGTCAGACCGGCAAGACTGCCGTGGCGCTCGACACCATTCTGAACCAAAAGTCCTACAACGACGAAGCTGGCGACGACGAAAGCAAGAAGCTCTATTGCATCTACGTCGCGATCGGTCAGAAGCGTTCGACCGTGGCACAGCTTGTGAAGCGTCTCGAAGCGTCGGGCGCCATCGACTATTCGATCATCGTCGCAGCGACCGCGTCCGACCCGGCGCCGATGCAGTTCCTCGCACCCTACGCCGCGACTGCAATGGCAGAGTTCTTCCGTGACAACGGCCGCCACGCGCTGATCGTATACGATGACCTGTCCAAGCAAGCGGTCGCATACCGTCAGATGTCCCTGCTTCTACGCCGTCCGCCCGGCCGCGAAGCCTATCCGGGCGACGTCTTCTACCTCCACTCCCGCCTGCTGGAGCGGTCGGCCAAACTCAATGAAGACAATGGTAGCGGTTCGCTCACGGCTCTGCCGATTATCGAAACCCAAGGCGGCGACGTCTCGGCGTTTATTCCAACCAACGTGATTTCAATCACTGACGGTCAGATCTTCCTTGAAACCGAACTGTTTTTCCAGGGCATCCGTCCCGCCGTGAACACCGGTCTATCGGTGTCGCGCGTCGGTTCGTCCGCCCAGACCAACGCGATGAAATCCGTTGCCGGTCCGGTCAAGCTGGAACTTGCGCAGTACCGCGAGATGGCGGCCTTCGCCCAGTTCGGTTCCGACCTCGACGCCGCGACCCAGCGCCTGCTGAACCGAGGCGCGCGTCTTACCGAGTTGATGAAGCAGGCACAGTATTCGCCGCTGACCAACGCCGAAATCGTCTGTGTGATTTTCGCTGGCACCCACGGCTATCTCGACAAGCTGCCGGTTGCCGATGTCGGTCGCTTCGAGAAGGGCCTTCTGGCGCATTTGCACAGCAAGCACTCTGATCTTCTGGATTACATCACCGATGAGGATCCAAAGATCAAAGGCGAAGCCGAAGACAAGATCAAAGCCGCGCTGGATGAATTCGCAGCAGATTTCGCCTAAGCTGACGTCGCAAAGGACAGGGATAGATGCTTAGCCTCAAAGACCTGAAAGTACGGATCGCCTCGGTCAAATCGACCCGGAAGATCACGCAGGCGATGCAGATGGTTGCCGCTGCCAAATTGCGTCGCGCCGAAGAGGCAGCAGGGGCCGCGCGCCCCTATGCCGAACGATTCAACGCTGTCATGGCGCAACTCGCTGGATCCGTTGGCGACAATGAAAGCGCTCCAAAGCTGCTTCGTGGCACCGGTTCGGACAAGACGCACCTTCTGGTCGTCATGACCGCCGAGCGTGGTTTGTGCGGCGGCTTCAACTCGTCGATCGTGAAAATCGCACGCTACCGTGCGAACAAGCTGATCGGCGAGGGCAAGACCGTGAAAATACTCACGGTCGGCAAGAAGGGCCGCGAGCAGTTGCGTCGCGATTTTGGCGATCACCTGATCGGCCACGTCGATCTGTCGGGCGTCAAGCGGGTGGGTTACGTCGACGCCCAGGCAATTGCGAAAGACATCATTTCGCGGTTCAATGCCGGAGAGTTCGACGTCGCGACGATCTTCTATTCCGAGTTCGAGAGCGTTATCAGCCAGATGCCGCAGGCTCAGCAGATCATTCCGGCGAAGTTCGAGCAGGCCGACGGCGACAGTGCCGCCACCGTTTACGATTACGAGCCGGACGAACAGGAAATTCTCGCCGACCTTTTGCCGCGTGGAATTGCAACGCAGATCTTCACCGCGCTTTTGGAAAACGCCGCATCGGAACAGGGCGCACGGATGAGCGCCATGGACAACGCGACCCGCAATGCGGGCGAAATGATCGACAGGCTGACGATCCAGTACAACCGGACCCGTCAGGCCGTCATCACCAACGAGCTTATCGAAATCATTTCGGGCGCAGAGGCGCTCTAAGGAACCGGAGAGACCAGAAATGGCTAACGCAAAAGGCAAAGTGACCCAGGTCATCGGCGCTGTCGTCGACGTAAAGTTCGACGAACACCTGCCCGAAATTCTGAACGCGCTGGAAACCGACAACAATGGTCGCCGGCTTGTGCTGGAGGTCGCACAACACCTCGGCGAGAACACGGTTCGCACCATTGCGATGGACGCCACCGAAGGCCTTGTTCGTGGTCAAGTCGTGACTGACACCGACGGACCGATCACGATGCCTGTCGGTAATGCGACGCTGGGTCGGATCATGAATGTCATCGGCGAGCCGATCGACGAGCGTGGCCCCATCGAAACCGATATGCGCCGCGCAATCCACCAGGACGCGCCCGATTTTCAGGATCAGTCTACAGAATCCGAAGTGCTGGTGACTGGGATCAAGGTCGTCGACCTACTGGCCCCCTACGCAAAGGGCGGCAAGATCGGCTTGTTCGGCGGTGCTGGTGTAGGCAAAACGGTTCTTATCCAGGAACTGATTAACAACATCGCAAAAGTACACTCGGGATATTCGGTGTTTGCCGGTGTCGGCGAGCGGACCCGCGAAGGCAACGATCTCTACCACGAATTCATCGAATCCGGCGTTATCAACATGGATAACCTCGAAGAGTCTAAAGTGGCGCTGGTCTACGGCCAGATGAACGAGCCTCCGGGAGCCCGCGCCCGCGTTGCACTGTCGGGCCTTACCGTTGCCGAGCAGTTCCGGGATCAGTCCGGTGCCGACGTTCTGTTTTTTGTCGATAACATATTCCGCTTCACACAGGCAGGTTCCGAAGTGTCTGCTCTTCTTGGTCGCATCCCGTCGGCTGTGGGCTATCAACCGACGCTTGCGACTGACATGGGTCAGATGCAGGAGCGTATCACCTCCACAAAAAATGGTTCGATCACTTCGGTTCAGGCGATCTATGTGCCTGCCGACGACCTGACCGACCCCGCACCGGCCACGTCGTTCGCGCACCTCGACGCGACTACGGTTCTCAGCCGCGCGATCTCGGAAAAGGGCATTTATCCTGCCGTCGACCCGCTCGATTCTACGTCGCGCCTGCTTGATCCGGCCATCGTCGGCGAGGAGCACTATAAGGTCGCGTCGCAAGTTCAGCAGACGCTTCAGCGTTACAAGTCACTTCAGGATATCATTGCCATTCTCGGCATGGACGAGCTTAGCGAAGAAGATAAAGTGGCCGTGGCGCGAGCCCGGAAACTGGAACGCTTCCTCAGCCAACCGTTCGACGTCGCGCAGGTGTTCACCGGATCGCCCGGCGTGCAGGTTCCGCTTGAGGATACGATCGCTTCGTTCAAAGCGGTGGTGAATGGCGAGTACGACCACCTACCCGAGGCGGCCTTCTACATGGTTGGCGGCATCGAGGACGTGAAGGCGAAAGCCGAAAAGATGGCGGCCGACGCTGCTTAAGGAGAAAGCCTGATGGCCGACACGATGCACTTCGATCTGGTCTCGCCTGAACGCCGTCTGGCGTCGGGCCAGGCCACATCAATCCGCATTCCGGGCGCTGACGGCGACCTGACGGCAATGCCCGACCACGCACCGGTCATCACGACCCTGCGCCCGGGTATCGTCAGGGTCGAAATGGACGGCGGCGCACAGGAATTCGCAGTTACCGGCGGTTTTGCCGAAATTTCGGCCGAAGGCGCGTCGATCCTTGCCGAGGAAGCGATGCCGAAATCCGAGGTCACCTCGGAGTTCATGGGCGAGCGCGTCGCGAAAGCGGAGGAAGCCCGCGCAGCGGCGGAAGGCACTGCAGTTGACGCTGCCGTCAAATTGCTGGCCGATCTTGTGGCGCTTGGCGACGAGATTGGGATTCCGACAACCAGTCGCGTTCCAGCGCCCTGACCGATCGGAAATCTCAACGGCGATCAGCGGCCTCTTTCGGGGGGCCGTTTTCTTTTGGATGATAGACACTTGCTCCGCCCATGTTACCGTTCGAGCCTTTAAAGAAGCGTTGGAGTTGCGTTTACATGGCGAACGATTGGTCTACCGAAACACCCGATGCCGTTCTCGACCTTTGGTTTCCCCGGGACTTCGACGACACAACGCCCGAGGTCGTTGCCGATTTCTGGACCACCCGGATGCAGGGCGGCATGGACGCGGTCATTTGTGACCGTTTCGCCGACCTGACCATTGCCGCCGCAGAAGGGCGGCTCGATCACTGGGCGGAGACATCCGAGGGCCGGCTTGCTTTGATCCTCGCCCTTGATCAATTTCCCCGATCTCTGTGGCGCGAAACACCGGCGGCCTTTGGCCAGGACATCAAGTCAGCACGTCTTGCCCTTGAGGGGATCGCGAATGGGCACTTCGCCGCCCTAGATCACATTTTCAAAAAGCAATTCTACATCATCTGCATTTCACATTGCGAAGGTCCAGATCACTTGTCGCGAATGGATCTCTGTGTGCAACTGAACGAGGATTTCCGCACGATCGCGCCACCTCACCTTCAGGGGTCGGTGCAATTAGGGCTGGCACAGGGCGAGCGCGTGCGAAAGATCATTGCGGAATTCGGCAGACACCCACACCGAAACCCAATTTATGGCCGTATCTCCTCGCGAGCCGAACAAGCCTATATCGACCAGGGCGATTTCCCCCACCAGCGCAAGATTGAGATCCAAGAAGACTGATTCCAGTCTGTAACAGGAACTTGCAACGTCGCACCCGTGTTGGGTTACCACACCAACGGGGGAGCAAGATGCCGGATTCTGGGGATTTCACATGGGCGGTCAAGCTGATGCGCGCCGGTTACGCGGGCCGTGGACTTACATATCTTGTGGTGGCAGGCTTCTCGCTCTGGGCCATTTGGCGCGGCGGGAAGGCTGAAAGCACCGGTTCGGCCCTCCAATCTCTTGAAAGCTCGACATGGGGCAAAGTGGCTCTGTTCCTGATATTTGCGGGTCTTGTCAGCTATGCTATTTGGCGTGTCACCTGCGCGATCTACGACCTCGAAGACTACGGCTCCGACGGCAAAGGCGTGATCTCTCGCGCTGGTCAGGTGACCACGGGCGTTCTCCACGGAGCGATCGGAATTGGTGCATTTCTCTTACTGTTCACCGGCGCCTCACAAGGCGGGCAATCGACTTTGGCCAAGGCTGCCTCCACCGTAATGACCTGGCCCGGCGGTCCATTGATCGTCGGCATCGCAGGACTCGGCACAATCGGCGCTGGCATCTACTACCTCCACAAAGCATGGTCGGAAGCGTATCGCGAGCAACTGACCGGCAACGAATTCACGGCCAACTGGAATTGGATCTTGAAGGCAGGTGTCGCGGCGCAAGGTGTCATCATCCTCATAATAGGGGTATTTCTGCTTTACGCAGGTATGACCGCCAACCCCAACGAGGCGTCTGGTCTCAGCGGCGTCTGGGTCTTTCTGCAAGGCCAGCCATTCGGCAATGTACTTGTCGTTCTGATCTGCCTTGGACTGCTCGGCTTCTCGGTCTTCTGTTTTGTGAATGCCCGCTATCGCATCGTTCCCAAGGCCAGCGAAAAGGATGTGCGCACACTGGCGGCGGAAATGAAGGCGCGCGCGACTTCATAGTGAAGATCGCGCTTTTTCGGGTGACCCCGCAGACGGTCGGGACTAGATATGACCGGCATCCAATTCGGAGCCGCCCCATGCCTTTCACTCTCGCCACATGGAATATAAACTCGGTCCGGTTGCGGGAAACCATCGTTTGCAAGCTGCTGACCGAAGAAATCCCCGACGTGCTTTGCCTTCAGGAGTGCAAGTCGCCGGTTGAAAAAATCCCGCTCACGGCCTTCGCCGAGCTTGGCTATCATCACGTCGTCGCGCGAGGCCAGAAGGGTTACAACGGCGTCGCGATCCTGTCGAAACTCCCGCTGGAGGACGCTGGCGACAGCGACTATGCCAGCCTTGGCCATGCTCGCCACGTTGCGGCCCGACTGCCAAATGGTGTCACAATCCACAACTTCTATGTCCCCGCGGGGGGCGACATTCCCGACCGGGAGGTAAACGTGAAATTTGGCCAGAAGCTCGACTATCTGACCGAGATGCGCGACGCCTTCCACGCCGACAAGCCCGGCAAATCCATCCTTGTCGGTGATCTGAATATCGCCCCGCGCGAAGATGATGTCTGGAACCACAAGCAGCTTCTGAAAGTCGTCAGCCACACTCCCGTCGAGGTCGAGCACCTGTCAGACACCCAATCTGCGGGCGGCTGGATCGACATCACCCGAAAGGATATTCCCGAAGGTCCGCTCTTCAGTTGGTGGTCCTACCGTTCGCCCGAGTGGGAGAGCGCCGACAAGGGTCGCCGACTGGATCACATCTGGGCAACGCCAGACATCGCGAATGCCGGCCACTCCAGCCGCGTTCACCGCATTGCACGGGGTTGGGAGAAGCCCAGTGACCATGCCCCGGTTTTTGCGACCTTCGACCTGTAGGGAAGGGCGGCGAGCATGGTAGACAAGACGCGTCGCGCTGCACTTCTTGCCGGCGGCGCTTTAATTGGCGGATTCGCGGGCGTGAAGCTGTCGTCCGACGTTCCTCCTCTCGACGGGACAGTATCGCTTCGACCGGAAGGCGTCGAAGGAACCTTGAACGATGCCAGCGGCCTTAGCGAAACGCCGGTATTTCGGCATTCTGTCGTTCGCGAAAACCCCGGCGAGGCGCTTGTAGCCCGTCTTCGCGCGGAACTTGATGAAGCCCGCGCCGAAGGGCGAGCGTTCAACATCGGTGCCGCGCGACATTCGATGGGCGCTCATGCGATCCCGCGGGATGGTCACGCGGTCACGTTCGACAATGGTCTCGTTGAAGTCGACCGCGCCAAAAGTCACTACCGGGCGCACGCCGGCGCACGCTGGTCCCAGATCATCGCTGTCCTCGACCGAATTGGCTACAGCCCCAAGGTCATGCAATCCAACAACGATTTCGGTGTGGCCGCGACATTCTGCGTGAACGCCCACGGCTGGCCTGTGCCGCACGGTCCGATGGGCGCAACCGTCAAGGCCGTGCGAATGCTGCGCCCCGACGGTGAATTGCTCCGCACGTCGCGCACCGAATTGCAGGAGATATTCAATCTGACGATGGGCGGCTACGGCCTGACCGGAGCCATCCTGGATATGGATGTCGAAATGGTGCCGAACATGCGCCTTCAGCCGACGTTCCGGAAAATGCCTGCTCGCGATTTCGCCCCTTTCTTCGTCGGCGCAATCGAATCCGGGGACGTCGAAATGGCTTATGGCCGCCTGAACGTTGACCGGGCCAGCTTTTTTGAAGACGCGCTGATGATAACGTATCGCGCCACCGAAGATCAAAGCGACCTGCCACCCGCGAGCGGATCCGGCGCGCTGTCGAAATTGTCCCGACACGTCTTTCGCGCGCAACTGATGAACGAGCCAGCCAAAAACCTGCGCTGGGCATTCGAAACCGATATCGGGCCGATGATCGCAGGCGGCCCGGTCACCCGGAATTCCCTGTTGAACGAACCGGTCATCACGCTGGACGACAATGATCCCGACCGCATCGACATCCTGCACGAATATTTTGTGGCCCCGGAACGCTTCACCGATTTTATTTCCGCCTGTCAGGATGTGATCCCGGCCAGCTATCAGGAACTTCTGAACATCACCCTGCGCTACGTCGCGACAGACCGTGAAAGCGTACTCAGCTACGCGCCAGGCCCCCGGATTGCCTGCGTGATGCTGTTCAGTCAGGAAATGACCAATCGCGCCGAAGCCGATCATCAACGCATGACTCGCGACCTGATCGACCGAGTGCTGGACATCGGTGGAACCTACTACCTTCCTTACCGTCCCCACGCGACCACCGAACAGTTTCAACGTGCCTATCCAAGCGCGCGCGAATTCGTGCGGCGCAAGATGGAGCTTGATCCGGGCGCACTACTCCGCAACGGTTTCTGGGACCGGTATTTGAGCCCATTGACATGACAATTCATCAAAAGATCGCGCTGGGCTACTTCGTCGTCCTTCTGGGAGCGGCGACGCTCAACTATATTCCGGGCGTCACCGACGATGAGGGAATATCGTTCGGCTTCTTCGCTCTCGACATCTTCGACGATGCGCTTCACGCCGCCTCCGCGACATGGGCGCTGGCGGCAGCACTGGTTTCCGGGCGTGCGGCCAGGATGTTCCTGATCGTTTTCGGCGCGCTCTATCTTGGGGACGGGCTGCTTGGTCTGGCAACAGGGTCGGGGTATCTGGATTTCGGTATCTTCAACTACGGCGTTCAGGACCTTGATCTGGTCTTCAAGATATTTGCCAATACGCCCCACATTCTGCTTGGAGGGTTCGCGCTCGCCTCGGGGCTCAGGCTGGGTCGAAACTGATGCGCACCTTCGGACGCTGGATAGCCCGCGCAATCTTTGCATTGGTCCTGATTGCGCTCGTCCTGTTTTCGCCAGTCGGATACAACGAATTCGCCTGTCGCGGCACGAGCGCAACTGACGACTACGTACCGCTTATCACCGAGCCAGAGTGGCAACGTGCCGAAAGCCGCACCCTGCTGACATATCCGGAATGGCACATCGTCCACGCCTATGACGACTATGCCCGCGTCATCCGTGAAAATGACCCCCATGACTTTGGTTACCTGCGCGCAATCGCCGGCTTCTGGTCAGCTCTCTGTCCTCTGAGCGAACGCGCCGCAGCGATGGGCGGGATCACCGGCGATACCAAGTTGTCGACCTATACCATCGGCGTCAGCTTCACGGCTGAAATGGCCATGAAGGCGCTTTACGAGGAAACGCTGGGCCGTTTTGTGACAATGGTGCGGGGCACAGATCGCGCACCGCTTGACGATCTTTCTGCAACGCAGGCGGCAGAGTACGCAGCCTTTCTTCAGCAGATACCCTGGTATCTCTATGACTTCCTTGAAGATGAATCGGAATTGTCTGCCGCCGTAACGGACACGCCTCGCGACCGCGAACGCCAGCTTGCGCTTGGCATGGAATACCGATCGAAGTCCGCATATGCGAAAGTCATCGAAAGTGCCGTGGCGGGCATAGGTGCCGACAAGCTGCGACTTCGCTCGATAGTAGCGGGCATTTCGCCGCAGCAGTTGGCGGGAATCGACGGCGTGGACGTCATCGAAGAGCGCGCCGAAGGGACATTGATCGAAACCGACCGCTACCGTGCCTTCACGCGACTGCTTGAGCGACTAGCCGAGACCGACGCCGATCTGGTCGAAATCGCGGGCAACGACGAAATCTTATTCACGGCCATTTCGCCGGATCCGACTGTCCCAGATGCGCTCTACAGCTTTCGGCGTCAGGGCTACGACGATAATCGGCACCTGATCCTCGTGCCTGTTTCGGAACTTCTTGACCGAATTCGGTCATTTGATGGTCTGACATTGGAGCACGTTCACGATTACTAGCGATCCCTGACGATCTGGCCGCACCGAGCTTGCCCGACCGGGAAAGACTCGGCCCTGACCCTTGGTCTTTCACGATGCGATCGCATATAAAGCCCAACGACACGAAACCCGAGGATGATCATGCTGGAACTCAACCCATCGGCCGATCCGGCACCCGCCGGTGACGTAATAAAAGACAGTACCGAAGCGACGTTCATGGCGGACGTTATCGAAGCCAGCCAGACCGTACCCGTTATCGTCGATTTCTGGGCGCCTTGGTGCGGTCCCTGCCGCCAGTTGACGCCCGCGCTGGAACAAGCGGTGACTGCCGCAAAGGGCAAGGTCAAACTCGTCAAAGTCAACGTCGACGAAAATCAGGCGATAGCGGGGCAACTGCGGGTTCAGTCCATCCCGACCGTCTTTGCCTTCTGGAAAGGCCAGCCGATCGACGGATTTCAGGGTGCGGTGCCGGGATCGGAAATCAAGACCTTCATCGACAAGTTGATCGCGGCGTCCGGTGGCGAAGAGGGCGATGGTCTGGGTGAGGCTGTGGAAGCCGCCGAAGCCATGCTTGCCGAAGGTGCAGTGGCCGACGCCGCCGAGACGTTCGCCGCAGTCTTGGGTGAAGACGCCGCAAATGCCGCCGCCTATGGCGGGCTGGTCCGATCCCATATCGCGCTCGAGCAGTTCGATCAGGCCGATCAGTTCCTGAAAGCCGTGCCTGATGAAATTACGAACGCTCCCGAGATCGAGGCGGCCCGCGCTCAACTTGCGCTGGCCCGTCAAGCTGCCGATGCAGGACCCGTCGCCGAATTGCGCGCCGCGGTCGATTCGAACCCGTCGGACAATCAGGCGCGCTTTAATCTGGCACAGGCGCTTTACGCTGTTGGTGACGCTGACGGCGCTGTGAACGAGCTCCTCGAAATCTTCCGTCGGGACCGCGAGTGGAACGACGACGCTGCCCGCAAGCAACTCTTCACGATCTTCGAAGCGCTGAAACCGAACGATCCTGTCGCCCTTAACGGGCGCCGAAAGCTGTCGTCTCTGATATTTGCCTGAACGAGAGGAGCGGGCTACATGCATCCCATGCGCGCGCTCACCGATCTTCCCGACACGATCCCGATCTTCCCGCTTCCGCGCGCGTTGCTCTTGCCGCGCGCGCGGTTACCACTCCATATTTTCGAGCCGCGTTATCTGCAAATGCTTGATGACATCCTGAAAACGGAACATCGACTGATCGGGATGATCCAGCCCCGCGACGGCCGGTTTCAGGACGAGCGCCCTCTGCACTCCATCGGCTGCGCCGGGAGGCTTACGGCGTTCTCGGAAACCGAAGACGGGCGCTACATGATCACGCTTTCGGGTGCATCCCGTTTCCGCGCGCTTTCGGAAGTCGAAGGATTCACGCCCTACCGGCGCTGCAGTGTATCGTGGGCCGGGTTCGAACGCGACCTGGGTCAGTCCGAGCACGATCCCGGCTTTGATCGCGATACGTTTTTCGACTCCCTCGGCCGGTTCTTTGAAGCCGAGCAACTTCAGACCGATTGGTCGTCGCTCAAGGAAGCGGACGACGAGTTGCTTATCAATTCGCTCGCCATGCTTTGTCCCTTCGAACCCGAAGACAAACAGGCGCTTCTGGAAGCTCCGAGCCTGTCGACACGACGCGAAACACTTGTGACCTTGATCGAGTTCGCCCTGCGCGGCGGCAATCAGGACGAGGTGCTTCAATGAAACCCGCTGCCTTTGATCGCCGCATGCTCGAAGCACTCGTCTGTCCCGAAACACGTGCGCAACTGACTTACGACGCCGAGGCGCAAGAGTTGATTTCAAAGGCCGCGCATCTGGCCTATCCGATCCGAAACGGCATTCCGATCATGCTAGTCGATGAAGCTCGTAAATTGGATTGAGCGGCAGGCGAGGGGTGCCTCCCCTCGCGCTCCCCGAGGTATTTGCGACAGGATGAATGAGCCTTATAGAGGCTGACCCTTTGCCAGTCTCGGCAGATCGCCGGTCAATCCGGCGGCCTCCCGGATCAGACCACGGCGAACTCCCGGCATCGCATTGACCAGTCCCATGCCGATATCGCGACCAAGTCTCAAAAGTGAATTATCATTCGAGAACAATCTGTTGAACGCGTCTGTCGCCAGCGCGAGCGTGGTCGCATCAAACCGGCGCCACTGTTGATAACGGGTCAGAACATCGACGCGCCCGATGTCCTCGCCACGTCTATGCGCGTCAGCCAGCACTTCGGCCAATGCCGCAACATCTTTCAGACCTGCGTTCAGACCCTGACCCGCAATCGGGTGCACCGCGTGTGCGGCGTCCCCCACCAGAGCCACCCGGTCCGCGACGAAACTCTGCGCCAGAGACAGGGCAAGGGGATAGGTGAAGCGCGCGCCCTCAAGGGAAATCTCACCGAGAAAATCGCCGAAACGCGGACGCAGCACATCAAGGTAATCCGCGTCTTCCATGGCTTGAATTTCGGCGGCGCGACGGGTGCTTTCGGTCCACACGATCGACGCGCGGTTGCCGGTTAGCGGCAGGATGGCAAGGGGGCCGGGCGGCATGAAGAACTGATGTGCAGTGCCGTGATGCGGTTCTTCGTGGATTATGGCGCAGACCAACGCAGTTTGGCCATAACCCCAGCCGGTACGATGAATGCCGGCCCTAGTGGCGACGCCGCTTGTCTTTCCATCGCAACCCACCAACAGGGAAGCGCGCAGAGCCCTACTGTTGTCGAGGGTAACGGTAATGCCGGCAGCCCCAGGAGACTGTGCAACTACGCGGGCACCGTCAATCTGTCCGATCCCGGCCGTGTCGAGCGCGGCCAGAAGCGCCGGGCGCAACAGGCGGTCCTCGACCATATATCCCATCGGACCTTCTTCGATCTCAGCGTGATCGAACGCCAGAAGGAAGGGCGACGAACCTTCGCCAGCCCGTCCATCAGTGACTTTGATGTCAAGGATCGGCTGGACGTTCCCGGCAAGTTCGTCCCATACACCAAGCGCCTTCAAAACCCGTTGCGAGGCAATCGAAAGTGCGTATCCACGTCCATCGAAATCGCCCGCCGCCCGCGGCGGGCGGGGCAGGGGATCGACGATGGTGACCGCAAACCCGGCCGAAGCCAGTGCCAGCGCAAGCGTCGTGCCGTTCAACCCGCCGCCCGCAATCAGGATATCGGTATCAACATTCATGCCCTGCAATATGGCGGCGACCCCGCCATTGTCCATGCGCCTCGCTGCCGCTACCGTCCGCCGGAACAAGGAAAGGGCAGGTTGATGTCGCAGGACTGGCTGTGGAAAAGCGCGGGCGAACTTGGTCGGGCCATAGGTGCCGGGGAGATCGACCCGATTGATCTGACCGAGACATATCTGGCGGCCATCGACGCGCATCCGATGCGGGAACGCATCTATGCGCGCGTGACCCGTGATCGTGCGACCGCCGAAGCCAACGCCGCATCGGAACGTGCGAAGGCAGGTCATCGACGCTCTGTTCTGGATGGTGTGCCGATCTCGTGGAAAGACCTGTTCGACACGGCAGGAGTCGCGACCGAGGCCGGATCGGCGCTTTTGAAGGATAGGATGCCGACGAAGGATGCCCTCGTGCTTGCGAACGCAACGGCGGCAGGGCTTGTCTGCCTTGGCAAGACTCATATGAGCGAGCTCGCGTTCTCGGGCCTTGGCTACAACCCGGTGACGAACACGCCGCCGAACGTGAACGACGCTGACGGCGCGCCGGGCGGTTCATCGTCGGGCGCGGCGGCGTCGGTTGCGTTTGGGTTGGCGGCCGCGGGAATTGGCTCGGACACCGGGGGCTCGGTGCGATTGCCGTCGGTGTGGAATGATCTTGTCGGGTTGAAGAC
>JBBKWG010000154.1:0-3443 GCA_037968835.1 Paracoccaceae bacterium | reverse complement strand
TCCAGCACCACCAGAAACTTACGCATGAATATTATCCCCCGTCGTCCCGACCCAGACCGGATGATGCGGTGTCCGGGTGCGACTGTCTACACTCAAGCGTCGATGCGCCGTCCGGCCCCTGTCGCCTCGGCGCGTCTGACGGCCAGCGCGGCGGCGGCGTAATCGCCAAGCGCCAACCCGCGAAACACAAACGCCGAAGGTTTCGCGGTTTGCCGGATATGCGCCGGACCCGTCACCAGTTCGGTCAGGTCGGCGTCGATCAGATCGGGCGCGACCATCGGTTTCTCGCTTGCCGCTTCCTGCGCTCGGTCATCGACGACGATGGTGCCGAACGCGGGCATATGCGCGTCGTGCCATGGTATGCATAGATCGGTGATCGCCGCGAACGCGCCCTTTTTCAGCCAGCGCGCATCCAGAAACGGCTTGATGGTGTAGTCGAGTGTCACCGAGGTCACCACCAGATCGGCACCGCTCAGCGCCTCTTCCGCGGTCGTGGCGGCGGCGGCGGCCAGTCCCAGATCGCGCGCGGTTTCGCACAAAGCCTCGACATTCGCGCGGCCGCGTCCGAACACGCGGACCTCTTTGAGCGGAAACATGTGTCGGAACGCCTCAAGGTGACTATGTGCCTGAACCCCCGACCCGACGAAAGCGATCGACGACGCGTTCGGATCGGCAAGGCGGCGGGCGGCAACAGCCGACAGGCCCGCGGTGCGCACAGCGGTCACCCAGTTCGCGCCGATCAGCGCACGCAACAGTCCGGTTTCCGCATCAAGAACCATGATCGCGCCGTTGATCGCCGGTAATCCGCGCGCAGCGTTTCCGGGACTGACCGTGACCTGTTTCAGGACAGTCAGTCCCTCGTCGCCGACAGCGAGGGTCGACATCATGTAGCGCCCGTCGCCCGGCAGAACGACGGATTTCGGCGCGGTGTGCAATCGCCCCTCGGCCTTGGCGACAAGCGCGCTCTCGATGGCGTCGGCGACATCCGACGGCGCTATCTTCATGGCCACGAGTGCGGCGTCCGGCAGGTAGAGAAAATCGTCGGTCAGATGCATCGTTCGTCTCCTTGATCGTTGCGTCGCCAAAGCGTTCAACCGCGCTCCGACAATGCCCAGTCCCAATACATCTCGCGCACTTTGCGTGCCACGGGTCCGATCTGGTAATTGGTGCCGTCGAATTCGACTACCGGCGTGACCTTCGACATATTGCCGGACAGGAACACCTCGTCGGCGGACTCGAAATCTTCGAACGTCAGGACCGTCTCGGTCACTTCCATGCCTTCGCGGGCAAGGTTGGTCATGTGGCGCGCGCGGGTGATCCCGGCCAGGAACGTGCCGTTCGCAACCGGTGTGAAGATCTCGCCGTCCTTCACCATGAACACGTTGGCGGTGGCGGTTTCGGCGACATTGCCGATCGCGTCGGCGACCAGCGCGTTGTGGTAGCCCTTGGCATGCGCCTCGCGCAGCATCCGGGCGTTGTTGGGGTAAAGGCAGCCGGCCTTGGCGTTCACGACCGAGCTTTCCAGAACCGGGCGTCGGAATCGCGTCCGCGTCAGCCGGACCGTCGCGTCGGCCGGGGCCATCGGGATTTCTTCGAGGCACAGGCAGAATCCGGTCTTGCCGGTGTCGGGGATGATCGCGGTGGCGTCGCCGTCGATGCCCCAATACATCGGCCGGACATAGACCGCCTTGCCGGTCGCGTAAGCCTTCAGGCCCTCGCGCGCGATTTCAACCATGTCGCCGGTCGAAACGGTCGGCGTCAGCTCCAGCGCAGTGGCCGAGCGGTTGACCCGCGCGCAATGCGCTTCCAGATCGGGCGCGACGCCGTCGAACATGCGCGCGCCGTCGAATACGGTCGAACCCAGCCACGCGCCGTGGTCGGCCGCGTGCATGATCGGCACGTCGGCGTCGTGCCATGCGCCGTCGAACCAGGTGCGGATATTCTTGCCAGTTGCCATGCGTCAGGTCCTCCCGCCGGGGACCCTAGGCGCGCCAGCCTCAGTCGTCCAGAGCAGCGCGACCCTCGGCGACAAGTGCGGCCACATCAAGCGGCGCGTTGATCATTTTGATCGCGCCCTCGGCGTCGGTTTTCCACTCGGCGCGCGGGCGATCGCGGTAAAGTTCGATGCCGTTGCCGTCGGGATCGTCGAAATAGACGGCCTCGCTGACGCTGTGATCCGCGGCCCCGGTGATCTCAACCCCGGCGTCGATCACCTCGGCAATCGCGCGGCCCAGCGACACCCGGTCGGGATAAAGGAACGCCACGTGGTACAGTCCCGCGTTCTTCCTGGGCGCGGGCGCACCGCCTTCGCTTTCCCAGGTATTCAGGCCGATGTGGTGGTGGTAGCCGCCCGCCGACAGGAAGGCCGCCTGCGAGCCATAACGCTGCTTCAACTCGAACCCGAGGATATCGCGGTAAAACGCGATGGATCGGTCAAGGTTGGAAACTTTCAGGTGAATGTGGCCGACCGATGTTCCGGCAGGTGCGCGATATGTCATAAGTTACTCCTTCGCGGGCAACGTATGCCGCCGCGTCAATTCGCGGAAGCTATTAGTTTTCACGTCGTCTGTGCAGAAATGCAGAGCCGTGACAGGCCGGTTCCAAGTGCCGCGAAACCGGCTCAGTAATGCGGCGGGCGTTCGTCGCCCAGCACCACGCCGCCGCCGCCATCGGCCTCGCGTCCGGCTTCGCGCTCCATCAGGAATGCCACGCGGCGAGTCAGCGTGTCGATTTCGCCCGATTGGCGCGCGACGATGTCGCTGAGGTCATCGAGCCCGCGTTCCAGATGCGCCAGCCGTTCTTCGATCTTCTCGCTCATGCCGTCCTCCTTGCCCCCTTGTCATGGCCGGGCTAAACCCCGCGCGACTTCCTCGCGCCCCGATCAGGGAAAACCGATGGCCAAAGATAAAAAGACCCCGCGCCCGAAGGCCGAGACGCCCAAGGGGTTCCGCGACTATTTCGGCGCTGACGTCGCCGAACGCAAGGCGATGCTGGATGCGATTGCCGGGGTCTATCAGCTTCACGGGTTCGAGGCGCTGGAATCCTCCGCCGTCGAAACCGTCGAGGCGCTGGGCAAGTTCCTCCCCGATGTCGAACGCCCCAATGAGGGTGTGTTCGCCTGGCAAGAGGATGCCGAGGGCGAGAAACCGGGCGTCTGGCTGGCGTTGCGCTATGATCTGACCGCACCGCTGGCGCGGGTTTATGCCGAGCACCGGAACGATTTGCCGACACCCTATCGCCGCTACGCGATGGGTCCGGTGTGGCGCAACGAAAAGCCGGGTCCGGGGCGGTTCCGGCAGTTCTATCAATGCGATGCCGATACAGTCGGAACGGCGTCGGTCGCGGCGGACGCCGAGATCTGCATGATGCTGGCGGATGCGCTGGAGGCGGTCGGGATCGAGCGCGGGGATTATGTGATCCGGGTGAACAACCGCAAGGTGCTG
>JBBKWG010000153.1:0-11841 GCA_037968835.1 Paracoccaceae bacterium | reverse complement strand
CCGCTCGCGCAGACCGGCTTCCATGATGGCACCCTGCATCGGGCCGACCTCGACCGTGATCGTATCGAAGAACAGTTCCGGCTCTACCTTATAGCCGCCAGCCTCCAGTCCCATCACCAGCCGCTCGGTCTTGCGGTGGATGCGCTGCGCGATGGCCTTCAGCCCCTCGGGGCCGTGGAACACCGCATAGAACGAGGCCATGACCGCCAGCAACGCCTGCGCCGTGCAGACATTCGAGGTCGCCTTCTCGCGCCGGATATGCTGTTCGCGGGTTTGCAGCGAAAGCCGATAGGCCTTGTTGCCGCGCGCATCAATCGACACGCCGACAATCCGCCCCGGCATCGCCCGCTTGCACTCATCCTTGCACGCCATATAGGCCGCGTGCGGTCCGCCGTAACCCATCGGCACGCCGAAACGCTGGGTCGAGCCGACGGCGATGTCGGCGTCCATCGCGCCCGGTTCCTTCAGAAGCGTCAGCGCCATCGGATCGGCAATGATGATGCCAAGCGCCTTGGCCGCGTGCAGCGCCGCGATCTGATCGGTGAAGTCGCGAACATGACCATGGGTGCCGGGATACTGGAACACCGCCGCGAACACCTGTTCGGGGTCGAGATCGTCCGGCGCGCCGACGATGACCTCGATCCCCAGCGGCGCTGCCCGCGTCCGGATCACCGCGATATTCTGCGGGTGGCAATTCTCATCGACGAACACGGTTTTCGATTTCGACTTGGCCACGCGCTCGGCCATCGTCACCGCTTCCGCCGCCGCCGTCGACTCGTCCAGAAGCGAGGCGTTGGCGACCGCAAGCCCGGTCAGATCGCAGATCATCGTCTGATAGTTCAGAAGCGCCTCAAGCCGCCCCTGAGAGATTTCGGGCTGATAGGGAGTATAGGCCGTGTACCACGCCGGGTTCTCCAGGATATTCCGCTGGATCGCCGGGGGCGTGACCGTGCCGTGATAGCCCTGCCCGATCATCGTCGTGAAGACCTTGTTCTTCTGCGCAACCTGCCGCATGTGCCACAAAAGCTCTCGCTCGGACTTCGGCTTGCCGAAATCCAGAGGCTCGGCCTGACGCAGCGACTTGGGAACAGTCTGGTCGATCAACTCGTCCAGATCCTTGACCCCCAGAACCTTGAACATCTCCGCCATCTCGGCCGGAGACGGTCCGATGTGGCGACGGTTGGCAAAGTCGTAGGGCAGGTAATCGGTCGGCGTGAAGGTCATGTCGGACAATGCTCCGCTTGAGGTGGTCTTGCGTCGTGCGTCAGATCTGTAAAATGGCCACGCCTACTCGATCATTTCCTTGTAGGCGTCCTCGTCCATCAGGCTGTCGAGCTGGCTCATGTCCTCGACCCTCAGCTTGAAGAACCAGGCAGCACCCATCGGGTCCTCGTTGACGAGGCCGGGGTTGTCGGCCAGGTCGTCGTTCACTTCGACAATCTCGCCATCGACCGGGGCCAGGATGTCGGACGCCGCCTTGACGCTTTCGATAACGACGACTTCGTCGCCCTTGGTCACCTTGGTCTCGGTCTCGGGCAGTTCGACGAACACGACATCGCCCAACTGGGTCGAGGCATGTTCGGTGATTCCGACGACAACCAGGTCGCCTTCCACGTTCAGCCATTCGTGGTCTTCGGTAAATTTCATGTGTCTCTCCTGTTTCTCAGCGTTTGTAGGTTGAAGGTCTGAACGGCATGTCGGCGACGGTGACCGGCATCCGTTTGCCGCGCACTTCACCCTCAAGATCGGTGCCGGTCGCGCAATGGTCAATCGCAACGTAGCCCATCGACATCGGCCGCTCGATCGACGGACCGAATGCGCCCGATGTGACCTCGCCGATGGCATTGTCGCCGGCGAATATCCCGGTGCCGTGGCGCATCGGCGCGCGGCCCTCGGGCAACAGACCGACGCGGCGACGGCTGGCTCCGTTCTGCAACTCGTCAAGGATGCGGTCCGCGCCCGGGAACCCTCCCGCGCGTTCGCCACCCTTGCGGCGCACCTTCTGGATCGCCCATTCTAGCGCCGCCTCGACAGGCGATGTCGTCGTGTCGATGTCCGAGCCGTAAAGGCACAAGCCCGCTTCAAGCCGCAACGAATCCCGCGCGCCAAGTCCGATCGGCTCGACCTCGTCCATCGCCAGAAGCGCCTCGGCCAGCTTCACCGCGTCCTTGTTGGCCACCGAAATCTCGTAGCCATCCTCGCCGGTATAACCCGACCGCGACACGACACACTTCGCGCCATCCAGCGTCAACTCGGCCACGTCCATGAACCGCATCTCGGCTGCCTTTGGATCGAGCGCAGACAAAGCCGCCTCGGCGGACGGTCCCTGCAACGCCAACAGCGCCCGGTCGTCCAGGATTTCCAGCGTGCAGGTATCCGATGTGTGCGCCTTGAGATGCGCAATGTCGTCTTCCTTGCAGGCTGCGTTCAGGACCAGAAATATGTGATCGCCCAGGTTCGCCAGCATCAGATCATCGCTGATCCCGCCGTCGCTTGTCGTGAACATCGCATAGCGCTGGCGCATCGGTTTCAGCCCCAGAACATCGACCGGCACCAGCGCCTCGAGCGCCAGGGCAGCGTCGGCGTAGGTTCCGAATTTCGGCCAGAGCACGACCTGCCCCATGTGGCTGACGTCGAACAGCCCGGCGGCGGCGCGACAGTGCAGATGTTCCTTCATCACACCAGCGGCGTATTGCACGGGCATTTCATAGCCCGCGAACGGCACCATTCTGGCGCCATGCTCCAAGTGTAGATCGTATAGCGGCGTCCTTGCCAAATCCGACATCCGGGTCCCCTCGTCCTTCGCCGGCGGCCTCCCGCCAAAGCGCATGCCGGGCAATTGCCTTGCCCGAAAGCGCCCCCTCTGTCCTTCCGCCTGAGATCGTTATCCCTTCGGCGCCCCGGTCGCGGGGTCTCTCCAGAGTGTTCTTCAGCGCGGCGGTCCGTGGGCCTGAGAGTTTACCGGGGCGGTTGCTCCTTCGGCACCGGGGGTCTTCGGATCAATCCCGGATTCTCCCGTCGCGCCTGTCACCGATACGCCGGATTCCGGCTTCATGGCAAGCCCTTGTGTTCCCCGCTTGAGCGGGCCACATCAACGCCATGACGCCCTATTTCTTCGGATACGGCTCGCTCGTGAATCGCGCGACGCATGATTACGGCGATGCCCACACCGCCCGGATCACCGGCTGGCGACGGGCATGGCGGCATGTCGCGACGCGCGAGGTTGCGTTCCTGACCGCGGTCCCCGATCCGGCGTGCGAAATCGACGGTCTGATCGCGGGCGTTCCCGGTGGCGACTGGGCCGCGCTCGATCTGCGCGAACACTCCTATGCGCGGATGCGGGCCGCCGGGGTTTCGCACCCGCTCGCCGATCCGCCCGAGATCCATATCTATCACGCGCCGCCCGAACTCCACGCGCCTGCCAGCGCGCTGCACCCGGTCCTGCTCAGCTACCTCGATGTCGTCGTGCAAGGCTACCTCTGTGAATTCGGCGAGGATGGCGTTGCCCGCTTCTTTGACACAACCGACGGCTGGGACGCCCCGATCCGCGACGACCGCAGCAATCCGATCTATCCGCGGCACCAGACGATAACGCGCCACCAGCGCGCGCTTGTCGATCACCACCTCGACCGGCTCGGCGCGACTCGCTTCAAGGCCTGAGACTCCATCGACCCTCAAATATTCCGGGGTCCGGGGCAGCGCCCCGGCCGCTCGAGAAAGACGCGGCCTCAGCCGTACCGCGCCATCGTCAGTCCATCAAAGTCGATCTCGGGTTCGCGTCCCATCACCAGATCCGCCACCGCGCGGCCCGAACCGCACGACATGGTCCAGCCAAGCGTGCCGTGGCCGGTGTTGAGGTAAAGGTTCGGGATCGGCGTCGGCCCGAGCACCGGGGTGCCGTCGGGCGTCATCGGGCGCAGCCCGGTCCAGCCCTCGAACTTGTTGATGTCGCCGCCCTTGGGAAACAGATCGCCGATGACAAACCGCACGGTGTCGGTCGCGTGGGGGCCAAGCTTGTTGGAATAGCCCGCGATTTCCGCCGTTCCCGCGACGCGGATGCGGTCGCCAAGCCTTGTGATCGCGACCTTGTGGGTCTCGTCCATGATCGTCGATTGCGGCGCAAAGGCGTCGTCGGTCACCGGCAGAGTCACCGAATAGCCCTTGACCGGATAGACCGGCAGACGGATGCCGATGGGCCGCAGGATGCGCGGGGCGTAACTGCCCATAGCGCAGACATACTTGTCGCCGCTCACGCGCCCTTCCTTGTCGGTGTCGATGCCGACAACGCGACCCTCCTCGACGGCGATTTGCTCGATCGTCTGGCCGTAGTGGAATTCGACCCCCATCTCGGCGGCCTTTTCGGCCAGCGCGATGGTGAACAGCCGGCAATCGCCGGTGCGATCCGCGGTCAGCCTCAGACCGCCGACGAACTTGTCGCGGACCTCGCCCAGCGCCGGCTCGACGGCGATGCAACCGTCGCGGTCCAGAACCTCGAACGGCGAGTTGAATTCGGTCAGGATGTCCTGATCGGCGTGCGAATGGTCAAGCTGGTACTGGGTGCGGAACAACTGCAACGTTCCCTGTGCGCGTCCGTCGTATTCGATGCCGGTTTCTTCGATCAACTCGGGCAGACTGTCGCGGCTGTAGTTCGACACCCGCACCATCCGCGACTTGTTCGTGGTATAGGCGCGTTCGTTGCAGTTCATCAGCATCTGCGCGCCCCAGGCCCACATCGTCGGACTGACAAGCGGCCAGATGAACAGCGGGCGGCGTTTCATGAAGAGCCATTTCAGCGCCTTCAGCGGCACCCCCGGTGCGGCCCAGGGCGAGGTCATGCCATAGGACAACTCGCCTGCGTTTGCATAGGACGTCTCAAGTCCCGGACCGGCCTGGCGGTCGATCACAACGACTTCGGCCCCCTGCCGGGCCAGATAATAGGCGGTGGTCACGCCGATGACCCCGGCCCCCATCACAACGACTTTCATGCACTGTCCCCGCTTTTGTTGTCTCAACGGGACCACAAAGCGCGACAAGTGCCAACCAGATTCCGGTGCGGGGTGCGCGGCGAAGCCTAGCCGAGCGTTGGCTTTCGCTGCAAAAGCGGCATCACTTCGGCCATCTCGGGTCCGCGCGCCTGACCGGTGACGGCAAGGCGCAGCGGCATGAACAACTGCTTGCCCTTGCGACCGGTCGCGTCTTTCACGGCGTTCGTCCAGTCGCCCCAGGTTGCGGCGCTGTATGGCGGTTCGCCCAGCATCGACAACGCCTGCTCGACGAAATCGCGGTCCTCGCCGGGGACCTCGGAGGCGGCCCCGTCGCGGAACATCGGCCACCAGACGCCAGCCTCGGCACGGGTCGCGACGTTGCTGCGCACCGCGTGCCAATAAGCGCCCTGCAACCCCTCCGGCACGCCCGAAGTGTCGAGTTCGCCCGCCACGTCGCCCGGCTCCAGCGCCTGCACATAGCGGGCGGTCAGCGGCACCAGATCCTCGACATCGAACTTGGTCGGAGCCGAGCCGAATTTCGACAGATCGAAGCCGTCGATCAATTCATCGTGGCTGGTCCGCAATTCGATCGGATCGGACGACCCGATCCTCGCCATCAGCGACAGGATCGCCATCGGTTCGATCCCGCGCGCTCTCAGATCGCGCAGCGCCAGGGTGCCAAGCCGCTTGGACAGCGCCTCGCCCTGTGGTCCGGTCAGAAGCGAATGATGCGCGAAACGCGGGACCTGGCCGCCCAGCGCCGCAATGATCTGGATCTGGGTGCCGGTGTTGGTCACATGGTCCGAACCGCGCACGATATCGGTGACGCCCATCTCGGTATCGTCGACGACCGAGGCCATCGTATAGAGCACCTGCCCATCGGCGCGGATCAGCACCGGGTCGCTGACCGATGCGGCGTCGATCGAGATCGGGCCGAGTATGCCGTCGTCCCATTCGATCCGCTCGTGATCGAGCTTGAAGCGCCAGACGCCCTGCCCGCGTTCGGACTGCAACCGGGCGCGCTCGTCGTCCGAAAGCGCCAGTGCGGCGCGGTCATAGACCGGCGGTCGCCCCATGTTGAGCTGTTTCTTGCGCTTCAGATCAAGTTCCGTCGGCGTTTCCCACGCCTCGTAGAACCGGCCCATTTCGCGCAGGTTGTCCGCCGCCTCGGCGTAACGGTCGAGCCGCAGCGACTGGCGCTCTTCGCGATCCCAGGTCAGGCCCAGCCATTCCAGATCCTCGCGGATGCCGTCGGCGTATTCGTCCTTGGAACGCTCCGGGTCGGTGTCGTCCAGCCGCAGGATGAACGTGCCGCCCGCTTTCCGTGCGATCAGCCAGTTGAACAGCGCCGCCCGCAGGTTGCCGATGTGCAGAAAGCCGGTCGGCGACGGGGCGAAACGGGTGACGGTGCTGGTCTCGGGCATGGGCTTCTCCTTGGCCGCGACGCTCTTTCATATGGTCGCGGGTTTGTCCATATGGAGGCCATGACCTGGAATGACGCCACAGCCCCCGACGCCGGCGAGATCGAGACACTGGCGCGCGCCCTCATCGACGCGCTGCCCGAGGCGTTCCGCGCCCCAGCCCGCGATGTCGCGCTGAGGGTCGAGGAACTGGCGAGCGACGCCATGCTGGTCGATCTCGACATGGATCACCCGTTCGAGTTGACCGGGCTTTACGAAGGGATTCCGCTCACCGAACGCTCGATTTCGGACCAGCCGACCCAGCCCGACACGATCTGGCTTTTCCGCCGCGCCATTCTCGATGAATGGATCGAGCGCGGCGATATCCCGCTCGGCGATCTGGTGGCGCATGTCTATGTCCACGAACTCGCCCACCATTTCGGATGGTCCGACGAGGACATCGCAAAGATCGACCAGTGGTGGACGTGAGCCCCGAGGCGCTCACTCGGGTGTGATTTGCTGGAAGGCGCCATTTCGCAAACTATATAGTCACGGAATGCCACCACTCACTGCATCTGAGGAGTCTCCCATGACGACATCGACCCTGACACGACGCACCCTTCTGGCCAGCAGCGCCGCATTGCCCTTCGCTGCCGGTATCGGGACGACAGGTGCGACGCTGGCCGCCGCTCATTCAGCGCCGTCCAATGCCGTTCAGCACTCGTTCGCACTTGGGGATTTCAACGTTTCCACCTTGCTCGCCGGGACCCGCACCGTTGAGGACGACCCGCAGGGCACGTTCGGCATGAACGTCGATGCCGAGACTTTCCAGAATGTCAGCGCCGAGAATTTCATCCCCGCCGACAAGACGCAGTTCTTCTTCACGCCAACCGTCGTGCGCACCGGGGCCGAGGTCGTGCTGTTCGACACCGGACTATCCGCCAGCGGCACGTCCGCCGCACTTGAAGCCGCAGGCGTTGCGCCGGGCGATGTCTCCATTGTCGTTCTGACCCACATGCACGGCGACCACATCGGTGGACTGACCGGCGACGACGGCAGCGTCACTTTCGCGAACGCCCGCTATGTTACCGGCCAGACCGAATACGATCACTGGGCGGAGGCGGGCAACGAAGGCTTTGACGCCAAGGTCAGGCCGCTGGCCGAGAACATGACCTTCATCGGTGACGGCGACAGCGTTGTCTCCGGCATCACCGGGATGAACGCGTTCGGCCACACGCCGGGTCACATGGCGTACATGCTCGACTCCGGTGACAAGCAACTTCTGCTGATGGCCGACACCGCCAACCACTACGTCTGGTCGCTGGCCTATCCTGAATGGGAGGTGCGCTTTGATACCGACAAGGCCGCCGCCGTTGAAACCCGCAAAAAAGTGCTGGGCATGGTTGCTGCCGACCGCATTCCGCTTGTCGGTTATCACATGCCGTTCCCCGGTATCGGATACGTCGAAACCAGGGGCGAAGGCGGGTTCCATTACGTGCCGACCAGCTATCAGCTGATGCTCTAGAATTTCCGAACGGCAACAAAAAAGGGGCGGCCTGTGAAGTGCCGCCCCTTGTCGTTTCGTGCCGGGATTATTCGGCCGCCGCTACTCTGAACTTGCGGATCTCGCCCGACTTCAGGCGTGCAAAGTAGCTGTTCATCTCGGCCTTCACGATCGGCATCAGCACATACAGCGCACTGATGTTGACGACCGCCATTGCGAAGATCGCGGCATCCGAGAAGTCGATGACCGGACCAAGGCTTGCCGCCGCACCGATCACCACGAAGATGCAGAAGATGATCTTGAACACCAGTTCGGTCGTCTTGCCTTCACCGAACAGATACGTCCACGCCTTGAGGCCATAGTAGGACCACGAGATCATGGTCGAGAACGCGAACAGGATCACCGCGATCGCCAGCACGTAGGGGAACCACCAGGCACCCGTCGCGAAGGCGGCGGATGTCAGCGAGACGCCGGTGTTGCCGTCGATGGTCGCGATTGCGGTTCCGGCTTCGTTGAGAACGAACCGCCCGGTTTCGGGGTCCATGATCAACTGGCCCGAAATGGTGATGACCAGCGCCGTCATGGTGCAGATCACGACGGTGTCGATGAACGGCTCCAGAAGCGATACCACGCCCTCGGTGATCGGTTCCTTGGTGCGCACCGCCGAGTGGGCGATGGCCGCCGAACCGACGCCGGCTTCGTTCGAAAACGCCGCCCGCTTGAAGCCCTGGATCAGTGCCCCGACCATACCGCCGGCAACGCCAAGCCCGGTGAAGGCCCCCGCGAAGATCTGTCCGAAGGCCCAGCCGATCTGGTCGGCATTGATGATCAGGATGATCAGCGCCGCACCGACATAGAGGATGCCCATGAACGGCACCACCTTTTCGGTCACGCGCGCGATCGACTTGATCCCGCCGACGATGACGGCAAAGACCACCGCGGCAAACACGATGCCGGTGATCCAACCGGGATAATCGCCGAGGATTCCGGAAATCTGCGCATGGGCCTGATTGGCCTGGAACATGTTTCCGCCGCCCAGCGCGCCGAGGATACAGAACACCGAGAACACAATTGCCATGATCTTGCCGCCGGGTTTGCCGCGCTCGAGAAAGCCCTTGGACATATAGTACATCGGGCCACCCGAGACCGTTCCGTCGGGGTATTCATTGCGGTATTTGACGCCCAGCGTACATTCGGTGAATTTCGACGCCATGCCCAGAAGTCCGGCCAGGATCATCCAGAACGTCGCACCGGGACCGCCGATTCCGACGGCAACCGCGACACCCGCGATGTTGCCCAGACCGACCGTGCCCGACAGCGCCGTGGCCAGCGCCTGGAAGTGGCTGACCTCGCCGGCGTCCTCGGGGTTAGAGTAGTCACCCTTGACCAGCGAAATCGCGTGACCGAAGGCGCGAAGCTGGATGAAGCCGAAGTATATGGTGAAGATCGACGCCGCGATGACCAGCCACATCACGATCCACGGGAAACTGGTGCCCGGAATCGGTGCGAAGATCAGGTTGACGAAAGGCCCGGTGAAGTTCGCGAACATCTCGTTCACGGTTTCGTCGATGCTGCGGGCCTGATCCTGCGCCAGTGCCGAACCGGCGCTGGCAAGGAGGGTTGCAGCGGCAAATGTGAGTTTGTGCATTTTCATCTCCTCAGACTACGACGGTTACGGGCACACTTGCGTGCATGACAAGATTGGCCGTGGACGACCCGAACAGCCGCATCACGCCGCTTTCAGTGGACCGGGCGACCACGATCTGGCTGGCCCCTTCCTCTTTCGCGATCTGGTCCAGCGTCTCGGCCACGTGGCCGTGCCGCACAACGCCGCGGACTGGCACTTTCGACCCCTTGAGGCGCTCGACCGTCGGACCGACGACACGCGACTGCGCGGCGCCGATCTCTTCCTCGCGCCGCTTGTGGCGCTCGGCATTTTCCTCCGGTGTCTGGAAACTGAACGGCGACCACTCGATCACGTAAACAAGGATCAGCTCGCAGCTACCGATCTTCTCGGCCAGGTCTTGTGCGAACGCAGTCGCGCGCTCCCCGGTGCTGCTGCCGTCCAATCCGACGACGATTTTAGATGTCATGATGTCCCTCTGTCTTTGTTATGTCTTTTCCCGCTGAAACCGCGGGATTATTGTTCTGACGTCCACAGCTAACGCCCATTGTTCGCGTTGCGTCAACAAAAAATCCCCTACCGCCGGGGTTGGCATCCGGTCAGCGACTTACACATTTTTCTATATTTTATTACGATATTTCAATGTGTTATATCATCTCCCTTGATCACGAAACCGCGAGAATCCCATTTGAGCGTAGCCAGCGCCAGCCACTGCGTGATCTTGCTTCGCTATATATTCCCGCGCCGCCCCGCATAATTTTGCCCTTGAACTGGTTGCGCTAACATCCGATTGTCGGGCGCTCATTTCCGGGAACCAGTCGATGAAATCCCATATCCTGACCATTACCCTGAACCCGACCGTCGATTTCTGCACGACGTCGCCAGAAATCACTCCGGGTCCAAAGCTCAGATGCACCGAACCGCAGATCGACCCCGGCGGCGGTGGCATCAATGTGGCCCGCGCGATCAAACTGCTCGGCGGGCAGGCGACGGCGCTTGTCGCCATCGGAGGCGCGACGGGTGCGCATCTGTTGCAGCTTTTGGCTCTAGAGGGCGTGCCGACCGTGGCGTTTCAGGGTCCCGGTGAAACCCGCCAGTCGATGTCGGTGATCGACCAGTCGACCGGCGAGCAATACCGCTTTGTCATGCCCGGCCCGATCTGGCGCGAGGACGACGTGCCGCGTGCGCTGAATTCAGTCGATCAAGCCACCAGCGAGGACACGCTTGTCGTTCTCTCGGGCAGCCAGCCGCCGGGTGTCGCCAAGGATTTTCCGTCGATCCTTGCCGCGCACGTGGCGGGGCGTCAGGCGCGGCTGATCGTCGACACATCCGGCCCGGCGCTGTCTCACCTTGCCGAAGAGCCGCGCGAGGCGCTGCACGTGTTGCGGATGGATGGTCCCGAGGGCGAGGAACTGGCCGGCAGGCCGCTTGCCAGCCGTGAAGATACCGCCGATTTCGCGCAAGGTCTGGTGCAGGCAGGGGTTGCGCGCATCGTCATCGTCGCGCGCGGACCTGACGGTTCGGTTCTGGCCAGTCCCGAGGGCAACTGGCACTCGGTTGGCCCGCCGGTCGACGTCGTCTCGAAGGTCGGGGCGGGGGACAGTTTCGTCGGGGCGTTCACGCTTGCGCTTGCCGAGGCCAAACCGCCCGAGGAATGCCTGCGCTGGGGCGTCGCGGCCGCCAGCGCCGCCGTCATGACCGAAGCCACGCGGCTGTGCGATCGCGAAATCACCCGGAAACTTCTGAACGACTGCACCGTCACCCGACTGTGATCGGGGACGGGTCAAAGGCGCCCTGCCGGTAATCGGCGGGCGTTGCTGTTTGTCTGTTCGATTAAGTCACTGGAACTGAACGTGACGGCGCCGCCACTGGGGCGAATTCCGAATGTCCTTGCGCCACGCTCTCGCGCGGGCCTATCGAAAACGGACAACCCCTGCGCCTTGATGAAAGGCGGTCGCGGGGGTCGGAGTGTCAGGCGGACCGGGTGAAAGCCGGACCGCAGGGAAGCGCTTCGGTGACGGGGTATGAACCGGAAGTGCTGAGGGCCGGTGAACATAGGGACCGCAGATCGCTTCGCGGGCGCAACGGCTTCGAAATTTGAGCGTCCTCTAGGGTGCTGACCTAAACTGGCGGCTCTCACACCCGAAATGTGGCGATTCGCAGTGATTCGCGGCCTTGGAGCCGTTCGGATAGCGAGATTATGGACGAATTTGTTGTCGCGTTCGCACCAGTCACGTTCGTTTGCCGGTATTGAAGTCCGCACAGAAACGCACCGGCCCCGATTCCGCCGTTTTTTCGCCTTTTTCTTGCGGCGACAAATACTCATAC
>JBBKWG010000152.1:0-7712 GCA_037968835.1 Paracoccaceae bacterium | reverse complement strand
TGGAAATCCCCGAAGTACTTCGTGATCGCCGCCGTCAGCGTCGTCTTGCCGTGGTCAACGTGGCCAATCGTGCCGATGTTGACGTGCGGTTTATTCCGTTCAAACTTTGCCTTGCCCATCGTGTCTCTCCTTCGTCTCTGGGTGGCGGGGTAGACCCCGCCCTACGGGTGGTGGGTAGGGCGGGGTTCACCCCGCCATCCCGATTATGCGTATTTCGCCTGAATCTCTTCGCTGATGTTCTGGGGAACCGGCTCGTAATGGTCGAACAGCATCGTGAAGTTGGCGCGGCCCGACGACATCGAGCGCAACTGGCTGATGTAACCGAACATATTGGCCAGCGGAACCATCGCGTTGATGACGTTGGCGTTGCCGCGGCTGTCCTGGCCTTCGATCTGGCCCCGACGCGAGGTGAGGTCGCCGATGATACCACCGGTGAATTCCTCGGGCGTCACGACTTCGACCTTCATGATCGGCTCAAGCAGCTTGGCGCCGGCCTTTTTCATCGCTTCGCGCATCCACTGACGGGCAGCGATTTCAAAGGCGAGCACGCTGGAGTCCACGTCGTGGAATTTGCCGTCGATCAGTGCGACCTTGAAGTCGATGACGGGGAAACCGGCGAGCGGACCTGAATCCATGACCGATTTCACGCCCTTTTCGACGCCAGGAATATATTCCTTTGGAACAGCACCACCAACGATGCGGCTTTCGAACGAGAAGCCCTCGCCCGCCGCTGTCGGCGAAATGATCATCTTAACTTCGGCGAACTGACCCGAACCACCCGACTGCTTCTTGTGGGTGTAGGTATGCTCGGCCTCGCGGCTGACCGTCTCGCGGTAGGCGACCTGCGGCGAACCGATGTTCGCTTCGACCTTGAATTCGCGGCGCAGACGATCGACCAGAATGTCGAGGTGAAGTTCGCCCATGCCCTTCATGATCGTCTGTCCCGACTCGATGTCGGTTTCGACCCGGAAGGACGGGTCTTCGGCTGCAAGACGCTGAAGGCCAAGCGACATCTTTTCCTGGTCGGCCTTGGTCTTGGGCTCGACCGCGATTTCGATGACCGGATCCGGGAACGTCATGGTTTCCAGAACCACCTGCTTCTGGGCGTCCGACAGGGTGTCCCCGGTCGTCGTGTCCTTCAGGCCGGCCAGTGCGATAATGTCGCCCGCGAAGGCTTCTTCGATTTCTTCGCGGTTGATGGCGTGCATCATCATCATGCGGCCGATGCGCTCTTTCTTGCCCTTCGTCGTGTTCACGATCCCGTCGCCCTTTTTCAGGACGCCCGAGTAGATACGGGTGAAGGTCAGCGAGCCGACGAACGGGTCGTTCATGATCTTGAAGGCCAGACCGGCAAACGGCATGTTGTCGTCGGCACGGCGTGGAATGTTGCGGGTTTCGGTCTCGTCATCGGGCGAGAAGCCCATGTAATCGACGACATCGAGCGGCGACGGCAGATAGTCGATGACAGCGTTCAGAAGCGGCTGGACGCCTTTGTTCTTGAACGCCGAGCCAGCCAGAACCGGCACGAATTTCATCGCCAGCGTGCCCTTGCGGATCATGCGGCGAAGCGTGTCGATGTCGGGCTCGTTGCCATCGAGATACTTTTCCATCACGTCGTCGTCCATTTCGACGGCAAGCTCGACCAGTTCGGCGCGCATTTCAGCGGCCTTGTCGGCAAGCTCGGGACGGATTTCCTGACGGGTCCACGAGGCACCGAGGTCCTCGCCCTTCCAGGTCCATTCTTCCATCGTCACCAGATCGACGATGCCTTCGAGCTGATCCTCGGCCCCGATGGGCAACTGAATCGGCGCGGGCGTGGCACCGGTGCGGGTCTTGATCATCTTCACGCAGTTGAAGAAGTCGGCGCCGATCTTGTCCATCTTGTTGACGAAGACGATCCGCGGAACCTTGTAGCGGTCGGCCTGACGCCAGACGGTTTCGGTCTGCGGCTCGACACCGGCGTTGGCGTCCAGAACGGCAACCGCACCGTCAAGCACGGCCAGCGAACGTTCGACTTCGATGGTGAAGTCGACGTGGCCGGGCGTGTCGATGATGTTGAAGCGATACTTGGTGTCGGACACGCCTTCGAGGCTCGGATCTTCCTGGCGCTGCCAAAAAGTCGTGGTTGCAGCCGACGTGATCGTGATGCCGCGTTCCTGCTCCTGCTCCATCCAGTCCATGGTAGCGGCGCCGTCGTGGACTTCGCCGATCTTGTGGGACTTGCCGGTATAGAAAAGGATACGCTCGGTGCAGGTGGTCTTACCTGCATCGATGTGCGCCATGATCCCGAAGTTACGGTATCGCTGAAGGGGATAGTCGCGTGCCATGTGGCTGCTCCTGAAATCTTTACGTCGTTGCCGGGTTTACCAGCGGTAGTGGCTGAACGCCTTGTTGGCGTCGGCCATCTTGTGGGTGTCTTCGCGCTTTTTCACAGCCGAGCCACGACCCTGAACGGCATCGGCCAGTTCACCGGCCAGACGCTCTTCCATGGTGTGCTCGTTGCGCTTTGCAGCGGCGTCGATCAGCCAGCGGATCGCCAGTGCTTCGCGACGCTCGGGGCGGACTTCGACGGGCACCTGGTAGGTGGCACCACCGACGCGACGCGAGCGGACTTCGAGCATCGGCTTGATGTTGTCGAGGCTCTCGTGGAACACTTCCAGAGGCGACTTCTTCAGGCGGCTCTCGACCCGATCGAACGCGTTGTAAACGATGCGCTCGGCGACGGATTTCTTACCGTCGACCATCAGGTTGTTCATGAATTTCGTCAGAACCCGGTCACCATACTTGGCATCGGGCAGAACTTCGCGCTTCTCGGCTGCGTGACGGCGGGACATCTTGTAATCCTCTTACTTCGGACGCTTGGCGCCGTATTTCGAACGACGCTGCTTGCGGTCTTTGACGCCTTGCGTGTCAAGGACACCGCGAAGGATGTGATAGCGAACGCCGGGAAGGTCTTTCACACGGCCGCCACGGATCAGGACCACGGAGTGTTCCTGAAGGTTGTGGCTTTCGCCGGGGATGTAGCTGATGACCTCGAAACCATTGGTCAGGCGCACTTTTGCGACCTTGCGCATGGCCGAGTTCGGCTTTTTCGGGGTCGTTGTATAGACACGCGTACAGACGCCACGCTTTTGAGGACATCCCTCAAGGTGCAGCGACTTGGAGCGTTTCACTTTCGGCTGCCGCGGTTTGCGGATCAGCTGTTGGATCGTTGGCATTGGGTCTCGTTCCCCGTGTTGCAACACTTCAATTTCAAGCCCCGCGCCAATCGCGGGAAGTTCGTATGGGGCGCGCGTCCCCGATATTCTCGTGCGCAATCGTGCGTCCACGAAAACGCGATAGACCGCCGAGTTCGCCGACTTGCGGGAACACGCGGTGGGTCTCCAGAGGATCGGGGATTTTCAGGTCCCGGATCTTGACCACTTCAGTCTTGTAATGGGCGGACGAGGATCACTCCTGTCTGCCCGGGTGCGCGCCGTATAGACAGAGTCGGATGGGGTGTCAACAGCACCCCCCGCCGATAGTGGCGCTTTCATCGCGTCCGCAGCGGCACCGGTGCGGACCGACCCACGCGCCTTTCCCGCCAAAGGGTGAACAGCCCTGTTCCCATCACGATAGCCGCCCCGACAAGCGTGATCGCGCGCGGCCATTCGTCAAAGACGAAGAAGCCCAGAACGAGGGCGATTATCAGGCTGGCATAGCGGAACGGGGCCACCACGCCGATCTCGCCGATGCGCATCGCCATGACCGAGAACAGATAGCCCGCGACAACCGCGACAACTGCCGCCGCGAGCCACAGCCAGTCGCGGGTGTCCATTGGCTGCCAGTCGGTGAACACCGCCCCAGCGGCCGCAAACAGCAGGCCCCCGATGGCGGTCGCGAAGGCCACGGACAGCGACGGCACGCCGGGCGACAGCCGCCGCGCGGCAAGGTCGCGCACGGTGACCGCGATGACCGAGGCGACGGCGTAGAGCGAATAGATCGTGAAGCCCTCGGTTCCGGGCCGCACGATCAAGAACACGCCGACGAAGCCGATGCCGATTGCCGTGAATCGCCGCCAGCCGACCGGTTCGCGAAAGAACACCGCTGCGGCCAGCGTCACGGTCAACGGCAGCGCCTGAAGGATGGCCGACACGTTGGCCAGCGGCATGTTGAACAGCGCGGTAATGAAGAGATACGCGGCGATGGCCTCGGCAATGGCACGGATCAGGATCAGCTTGCGATCTGCGGGTGCGATCGGAGTTCGCAAGGCCCCCGCCTGCATCACAAGAAGGCACAGAAGAACCGTCACCGCGATGCTGCGCAGGAAGATGATCTGGAAGAACGGCAGATGGCTTCCGAGGAGCTTCAGAAACATATCGTTGACCGTAAAAGCGGTCATGGCGGCGGACATCAGAAGCGCGCCGCGGATGTTTTCGGATTGGGGCGTCATGGGTTCCGCTCTAGTGCCAAGCTGCGCGCTCCGCCAGAGCGAAGTCGCCGTGGGAGCGAAACCGAATGCGGCTTACGCGCAGCAAAAAGCCCCGCGCGATGGCGGGGCTTTTCAATTTCAGTCCGACGGTTGAGATCAGTCGCGGCTTTCGGGCGTTTCGACCAGTTCCGCGTCGATTTCAGTCGCCTCCTCGATGTCTTCGATCGGGGCGGCAAGGGCTGCAGCGGCTTCGGCTTCGGCTTTGGCGGCCTCGATGACCTTCAGATCGCGTTCAGCAGCGATCCTGCGGACGTTCTTGGTCGCGCCACCGGTGCCTGCCGGGATCAACCGACCGACGATGACGTTCTCTTTCAGACCGACCAGCTTGTCGCGCTTGCCCTGCACCGAGGCTTCGGTGAGAACCCGCGTGGTTTCCTGGAACGACGCCGCCGAGATGAACGACCGAGTCTGGAGCGACGCCTTGGTGATCCCCAGAAGGATCGGCTCGCCCTGTGCCGGACGCCGGCCTTCGCCGAGCGCCTTGTCGTTCGCCGCGTCGAATTCGGCCTTGTCGACATGCTCGCCCTTTAGAAGCGTGGTTTCTCCGGAGTCCTGGATCTCCCACTTCTGAAGCATCTGACGCACGATGACCTCAATGTGCTTGTCGTTGATCTTCACGCCCTGGAGGCGATAGACGTCCTGCACTTCGTCGATCATGTAGTCCGCCAGCGCCTCGACACCCATAATGGACAGGATGTCATGCGGCGCCGGGTTGCCGTCCATGATGTAGTCGCCCTTTTGCACGAAGTCGCCTTCGGCCACAGGGATGTGCTTGCCTTTCGGCACCATGTATTCGACCGGCTCCATCGTCTCGTCGGCGGGTTCGATGCTGATCCGGCGCTTGTTCTTGTAGTCGCGTCCGAATTTCACATAGCCGTCGATTTCGGCGATGATCGCGTGGTCCTTGGGACGACGCGCCTCGAAGAGTTCGGCCACACGCGGCAGACCACCGGTGATGTCCTTGGTCTTCGCGCCTTCGCGCGGGATACGCGCGACAACATCGCCTGCCTTGACGTCATTGCCGTCCTCGACCGAGAGAATTGCGTCGACCGACATCGCATAGGTGATCGGGTTGCCAGCATCGTTGCGCACAGGCTCGCCGTCCTTGTCGACAAGGATGACCTCGGGCTTGAGATCGCTGCCCTTGGGAGCGGAACGCCAGTCGGTCACGATCTTTTGGGTCATGCCGGTTGCATCGTCAGTCTCGTCGCGGGCTGAAATGCCCGACACGAGGTCGACAAAGCGCACCGAGCCGGCCTTTTCGGCGATGATCGGCAGGGTATAGGGATCCCACTCGAACAGCTTGTCGCCGCGTTTGACCTTGTCGCCCTCTTTCGGGAACACCTTGGTGCCGTAGCCCAGCTTGTGACTGGAGCGTTCGACGCCGGTTTCGTCGACGATGGCCAACTGCATGTTACGACCCATGACGATCTTATCGCCCGCGTCGTTTTCAAGAAGGTTGGCGTTCCTGAACTCGATCTTGCCTTCCTGGGAAGCCTCCAGGAACGACTGCTGACCACCCTGCGCGATACCGCCGATGTGGAATGTCCGCATCGTCAACTGCGTGCCGGGTTCGCCGATCGACTGCGCGGCAATGATGCCGACAGCCTCGCCCTGGTTGACCATAGTGCCCCGTGCGAGGTCACGGCCATAACAGGCAGCACAGACGCCCTCTTCCGCTTCACAGGTAAGCGGAGAGCGGATGCGGATCGACACGATGCCGGCGGCTTCGACCGCGTCGGCCTTGCGCTCGTCGATCAGTTCGCCCTTGGTCAGTATCACTTCGTCGGTGCCCGGAATGACGACATCGTCCGCAGCCACACGGCCAAGGATGCGCTCGCTGAGCGACGCGACGACTTCACCGTCGTTCACAGCCGGTTCGGCGGTGATCGCGTTTTCGGTGCCGCAGTCGTGCATGCGCACGATGCAATCCTGAGCCACGTCGACAAGACGACGGGTCAGGTAGCCCGAGTTGGCGGTTTTCAGCGCCGTATCGGCCAGACCTTTGCGCGCGCCGTGGGTCGAGTTGAAGTATTCAAGAACTGTCAGACCTTCCTTGAAGTTCGAGATGATCGGCGTCTCGATGATCTCGCCGGACGGCTTGGCCATGAGGCCGCGCATACCGCCAAGCTGCTTCATCTGCGCAGGCGAACCCCGCGCACCGGAGTGGCTCATCATATAGACGCTGTTGGGTTCCATTTCGGCGCCCGTTTCGTCTTTCTTCACCGACGAAATGTCGTCCATCATGGCGTTTGCCACGTCGTCGGAACACTTCGACCAGGCGTCGACCACCTTGTTGTACTTTTCGCCCTGCGTGATGAGGCCGTCCATGTACTGCTGCTCGAACTCTTTGACCTGATCGCGCACGGTGTCGACGATCGTCCACTTCGCATCGGGGATGACCATATCGTCCTTGCCGAACGAAATGCCCGCCTTGAACGCTTCGCGGAAACCCATCGTCATGATCTGATCGCAGAAGATGACCGATTCCTTCTGGCCGCAGTAGCGGTAGACGCTGTCGATGACCTGCTGCACTTCTTTCTTGCGCAGAAGGCGGTTGACCAGTTCGAAGGGCGCTTTCGCGTTCAGCGGCAACAATGCACCCAGTTTGACGCGACCAGGGGTCGTTTCAAACCGTGAGTAGACTTCGTTGCCTTCGTCGTCGATCTGCCGCAGGCGGGCTTGAATCCGGGCGTGCAGATGCACTTCGCCCGCGTCCAGCGCGTGTTGCACTTCCTCGGGGTCGGCAAAGATCATGCCTTCGCCCTTCATGCCTTCACGGTCCATCGAGACGTAGTAGAGACCGAGAATCATGTCCTGCGACGGAACGATGATCGGCGCGCCGTTGGCGGGCGACAGAACGTTGTTCGTCGACATCATCAGGACGCGCGCTTCCAACTGGGCTTCCAGCGAGAGCGGCACGTGCACGGCCATCTGGTCGCCGTCAAAGTCGGCGTTGAAGGCCGAGCAGACCAGCGGGTGAAGCTGGATTGCCTTACCTTCGATCAGCACGGGTTCGAACGCCTGAATGCCCAGACGGTGCAGCGTGGGCGCACGGTTCAGCAGAACCGGATGCTCGCGGATAACCTCGTCGAGGATGTCCCAGACCTCCGGACGCTCCTTTTCCACCAGCTTTTTTGCCTGCTTGACGGTCGAGGAAAGGCCCTTGGCCTCAAGCCGCGAATAGATGAACGGCTTGAACAACTCGAGCGCCATCTTCTTCGGCAGGCCGCACTGGTGC
>JBBKWG010000151.1:0-4537 GCA_037968835.1 Paracoccaceae bacterium | reverse complement strand
GAATCCGATGCCGCCGCCGAAGCGCGTCTGATGGAGATGTTGCACGAGGTCATCGAGCCATTGCCGCGGTTCATTCCGGACGTCTGAACCGGCGTCAGGACATTGCCGACTGACGCTTGTAATGGGCTTCCAAGGTCCATTCTGCACGGCGACGATACCAGACATCCGTGGCATTGTCGTAGGATGCGCGGTGGGCAGCCAGCGAAAGTGCCGCCACGCGCCCGGGCGTCCGCGCCAGACCGGAAACGATGGTCGCTGCTTTCTGGGGCTCCCCGAAGGGCAAAAGCACCGTCGCGCCCTCTTCCGCTGCCCGCTCCCGCACGTAGGGTATGTCGTAGGCCAGAAGCGGCAGACCCGCCGCGTAGCCGTCAAAAATCATCCGCGGCGTGTCCTCTGACAGGGGTGTGAAAAGCAGCCCGTCATAACCCGACAACACCTTCAGAAGCTGCGGTCCGTAGGCCATCTCGCCTTGGAACCGGATAGCCTCAGGAATACCCAGTTCGCGCGCCTGTGCCTCAAGTTTTCCCCGCTGATCGCCGCTGCCGAAAAGATCGAGCGTGACATCCGCTCCGCCTGCCCGGGCCCGGGCGACGATGTCGATCGAATGGTCGCACCCCTTCCGCGCCACGAGCCTGCCGCAGTAGACCAGCCTGAGAGGGCTGGCTTCACCGCGCCCTGCCAGTCGTCGGGCAATGTGTTCGGCAGGGACGATTTCCTCACTTCGATAGGACGTGTCTTGGAACATCCTGGGGTTTCGCGCCACGCCCGAGTATCTGTCGTAAAGCGCTCGCCCCTTCAGAAGCGCCAGATCCGACCGCGCCACAGCCTGTCGCAGCGCCCGCGCATAGACGCGCAGATAGATCTCGCGGTCGGGGCCGGCGCGTATCACGCCGGTGTCGATCAGGTTGCGCATCTTCGTCACTTCGTCGGTGTCGCGCACGAAGACAGTGGTCATCCGGGGCACCGCAAGCGCCAGCTTCAGCGCATCATGGTTGATCGGCCGGTAAAGATCGCCAAGCCCCGTATGTGCAATCTCGGCCTCGGTAAGCGCGCGCCCGACATCGCGCTGCCACTGACGGCGGCCACCGCGCAGCCAGTAATCCAGCTTGCCGCCGTCGAGCGGCAGCGAGGGACGCGGATCAAACCCGTCGTCACCGATTCCGATAGGCTCCAGTTTGGCGTCCACACTGCTGGCGGGACGGCTGGGCGCCACGACGATGAACCGGTCGAACCGCCCTTCGAAACTGTCGCGCAGCAACGTCAGAGCGCGCGCCCATTCGGACGCGGCGAAACACCGCGAACCCTCTGTGAAGAGAGGCACATGGATGGCGATGCAATAGGATTTGGGCACTGTCCCCTCGATTCAGTTTGGCTGCCGAAGTTACAAGCCTCAGGTGGATATCCAAGCCGCTGAGAGCCGCGCTTCCAGACGCGTCACGACCCAGCGGTCGGCCACAACGGTATCGCCTTTCGCGAAATCGGTCCGGATCAACTCGCCCAGACGGGTCCGCCGCCTGAGCGGCTCCGCGATCAGAGCCGCGCCCGCCAGATCGCCGCGCGCCAGAAGTGCCGCTTCGATCTCGGCATCTGTTTCGACGTCACGCCAAGCCCGTCCGATGCGCTCGGGCGCATGGACATCGCCCAGGACATCGAGCAAAGGCCAGATCAGCGCGGTGCGCCGCTCATGCAGGCTGCAGGCCGCGACCGACCCGCCATAACCCAGAACCCCCGCGCCGAGGCACCCAAGCGCACCGCCAAGAAGCCAGCGCCGTTTCACTCCGCTCATGCCGCCAGCCTCCCCTTCAGGTGATCCGCCAGCCGCAGCGTCAGAGCGACGATCGTTAGTGTCGGGTTGGCACGCCCGACGCTGGGAAACGTGGCCCCGCTTGCGACATAAAGCGCGCCGGCCCCATGCACCCGGCCATCGGCATCGGTCACGCCTGCCTGAGGGCTGTCGGCCATCCGCATCGTTCCAAGCTGATGCCAGGCGGTCGTCGTTCCCCAATAGGGATCGTCGCCATAATCTTCCAGTTCGATCCGCCCCAACCCGGCAGCACCGGCCATGCGACCGATTTCGATCGCGCTTTGACGTACCGCCTCCATGTCGTCCGCCGAGGGCGCCCATTGCAGAATCGGAGCAGGCACGCCGACCGCATCGCGCGCGCCGGCATCCAGACGCAGACCATTGTCCCGGTCGGGTCTCTGTTCGGCTTCGTATTTCAGCAACACACGCCCATAGCCGCCACCCCTCAGGCGCTCGATCGGCGCGGCGATCATCTCGTCGGCGCTGTCGATGACGTTGCAATATTCGCGCCCCGGATCGAAGCGGGCGCCCACATCCCGGCCGATCGCCCATTTCACGACCGACTTCAGCGATCGCATCCCCAGGTCCGCACGCCGTTTGCGGGTCTGCGCTGCCTCATCGTCCGCGAAGGGAAAGACCAGAAAATGCCCGTTCGGCAGACCGGTCTCGCGCTGTCTCGCATCGCTCAGCCGCAGCGCGAAATGCAGCGGCACGCCTCCGTCTGCATAGGTGTCGATATCGGCCCAGTAGATCTTGTCGCCGACCCGGCGGTCGAAATGCAGAAACGCCGCGCCGCCTGAAGGGTGGTCCATGTAGCACTTGCCCAGAAGCCCCCCGGCATCGCCTGCCGCCGTGCCGTTCTGCTGGTTCGACCAGAGCATCAGACGGGTCGCTTCGATCGCACCGGCGGCCAGCACCACGGCGCGGGCCGTGAACCGTCGGGTCACGCCCTCCAGTGTGCGGGTGTCGACGATCTCGACCGCTTCCGGCGCGGTCGTGACCCGCACCGCCGTCGTCCAGAGCCAGACATGGATGGTTTCGCTTGCCGCCAGCGCGTCGCGGTACTTTTCGCCAAATCGCGTCGGCGGGCTCTGGCGCAATACCGCCGTTTCAATGCCGGGCGTGTCGGGCAGCAGGCGCAGATCGGGGTCGCCCGGCGCCAGATCCGCAAAGGCGTAGCGATAGGCCCCGAGATCGCAATAGGCGTGCGCGCGTTCGTAATAGGGATCCAGCGATGCCCGCGACATCGGCCACCCGGTCATTCCGTTCCACGCCCGCTCGAAGTCGATCGCATCGAGCGGCGTGCAGTGGCCACCCCAGTGGTTCGACGTGCCGCCGAGGTATCGCAGGCGGCTGAAGGCCAGATCGTATTCGTCGTCGTTGCCTTCTATCGTGCCTTCGTTCAACGCCTGCGCGCTGTCGTCGTATTCCTCGCCACCACTTTCCAGAAGGGCGATGCGAAGCCCGGTGCCGCGCAATTCGTGGGCAAGGGTGATGCCGGCGGGACCGGCCCCGACAATCACCAGATCATACTCTTGTTCAGGCAGACCTTCCGTCCGCCGCCCATCTACCAACACGCCGCCTCACTCCGCCCGGATACGCGGTGTCAGAGGATCATCCGCATCAGGGTTCTGCAAGCCCGTCAGGTCAGTCTTTTCCTGACCCAGCCCAGAAACGCCGCGTCGGGTGCCCTTGGCGGGGCTTTCGCGGCGAAGGCGCGCCATTCGGCCTCCAGCGCGTAGATGTCGGCGCCCGGGGCCAGCGCGCGGGCGGCCTCCAGCGTCTCGGGCTTGAGGTGCGGGGCCCCTGCCCGCTCGATCACCTCGCCCTTGCGGGTCACGGCAATCATGTCGCCGGGTTCCTCGTCCAGCCGGTAATCGGGCAGCGCGTCGCGGGTGATGATCTCGCGCACCATGGCGCGAAAGACCCGGCGCGGACTTGTCGAACCGGACTTCTTCAACAGCACCTCAAGGGACACCCGCCAGACGCGCTGCTGGCCGCAATGCTTGCGCGCCAGTTCGTAGATCCGGCGCTCCAGGGGCCGTCGAAGCCCGAAATAGTCTCTGTTCAAGGTCAGAACCGAGCGCGCCAGCACCGCCTGAAACAGCCAGTCGCTGAGCGTCACGCGCACGCTCGCCATGCGCCCGGTGCGGGTCTTGCGCACGATCTCCCAGGCCTCGATCAGCCCGAAGCCGCTGGTCACCTGGCGGTCGCCGGTGACGATGTTGGTGGTGATGCGGGTGCCCGAGAGCCGCTCGAACGCCTCTTTCAGGCGGCGATAGGCGTCTCCGGACGTCTCGCGCCCGGTCGCCAGCAACAGATCGTGCGCGGTCAGCGTCAGGGTCCGCGCCACCGGCCGCCCCGCGTTCAGCGCCGCCATGAGCTGCGAGATGCAGAAGATCAGGATATCGGCGTCGAAGATCGTCGCCCGGCCGCGCACGCTTGGGGTCACGGTGACTGCGACATCGTTGTGGGTGTAGCTCAGGATTCGCCGGTCGGGCCGTGTCGCCAGCGAAAACAGCGGGTGCTCCATCGACGCAAGATCGTGCTTGGGCGCAGCTGCGAGAAAGTCGCAGACGAAGAAATCGTCCATCGCTGGCGAAAGCGCCCCGGTTCTGCTCATCGGCCCCGCTCGGTCCTTCGACGTCCCTCTTGAACTGGTGATCGGGGATTCGTCGTTTCAGTGACACCGAAGTTATCCACAAGGGCGCGCGGCGTATAGCCCGCATCCAA
>JBBKWG010000150.1:0-6496 GCA_037968835.1 Paracoccaceae bacterium | reverse complement strand
CGAAACGTGCGCAAACTCGTCCGGCGGGAAATCCACCGGGCACTGACCGCGCGCGAATTCGAGTGAACTCCAATCCGATGTTGAAACGCCACGGGTGAACACGCCTGCGCATCTGCTTTTCGGCGCGGCTGCATTTGCCCACCCTGATCGCAAAGGCACCGCCGCCGCCTCGTTCGCGGGTGCGCTGACGCCCGATATTTCGCTCTATCTCATGGTCGGCGTCTCGATCTGGGTTCTGAACGTCCCTCCGGTCGTCGTCTTCCGCGAGTATTACTATTCCGACGCCTGGCAGGCCGTCTTTGCCGTCGACAACAGTTTCGTGATTTGGGGATTGCTTCTTGGCGTCGCCTTGTGGCGGAAATCCCAGGTTCTGACAGCATTTTCCGGCTCGGGCCTGCTGCATCTGGCCTTTGATTTTCCGCTTCACACCCACGACGCGCGCCAGCACTTCTGGCCCATCTCTGATTGGGTTTTCAACAGTCCGTTCAGCTATTGGGACAACCGCGCCCATGCCGGGGTCATCGGTTCATTCGAGCTTGTCCTGTCGCTGGTCTTTGCCAGCCTCCTGTGGCGCAGATTTCGTTCATGGAAGGTGCGCGGCTTTACTGCGGCACTTGCGCTGATGGAATTGTCGAGTTCAGGTTTCTGGCGAATGATCTTCTAGATCGCCAAGCTCAGACCTCTTCGATGCGGATCGCGACGGGATGCGACGCCAGTACGCCGGTGCCGTCCATCGCCTCGACCGCTTCGTTCAGCGATCGTCGTGTTGCCTTATGGGTCACGATCAGAACCGGCGCCGAGGGGTCGGTATGGCTGTACTGTCGCATCCGGTCGATCGAGATACCGGCGTCACCCAGAACCGCCGCGATCTTCGCCAGCGCGCCGGGTTTGTCGATCAGCGTCATGCGCAGGTAGAACGGGGCAGGGGTGCTCGATTGGGCGGCGCGCGCGGCCACAAGTTCGGTTGCCGGGCGTCCGAAAGTCGAAATCCGCGTTCCCCGTGCAATGTCGAGAATGTCGGACATGACGGCGCTGGCAGTCGGGCCCTGACCCGCGCCCGCGCCACGCAGAAACACCTGACCGACGCTGTCGCCTTCCAGAACCACCATGTTGGTGGCGTTTTCCAACTGTCCCAGCGGTGACGACATCGGCACCAGAACCGGCGACATCCGCGTTTCCAGCCCGCGCCCGGTCATCTGCGCCACGCCCAGAAGCTTGATGCGATAGCCCATGTCGGCTGCCTGTTCGATGTCGTCGATGCTGATGCGCTCGATCCCTTCGATCTCCATCGCATCGAAGTCGACCCGCGTGCCGAAAGCGATCGCTGCAAGCAGAGCAAGCTTGTGCCCGGCGTCGATGCCACCCACGTCGAGCGTCGGATCGGCCTCCAGATACCCCAGTTTCTCGGCTTCGGCGAAGACCGTCTGATAGTCGAGCCCGGCGTCCTGCATCCGCGTCAGGATGTAATTGCAGGTGCCATTCATCACGCCCATGACGCGCTTGATTTCGTTCCCGGCCAAACCCTCGGTCAATGTCTTGATCACCGGGATCCCACCTGCGACCGCCGCCTCGAAACGCAAACAGGCGCCCTGGGCTTCGGCCGCTTCGGCCAATTCCTGACCGTGGTGCGCCAGCATCGCCTTGTTGGCGGTTACAACGTCCTTGCCCGCCGCAATCGCAGCCTCGGTGGCCGCTTTTGCCGGACCTTCCGCACCGCCCATCAGTTCGACGAAAATATCGACGTCGTCGCGCCGGGCGACGTTGATCGGATCGTCCTCCCAGGCATAGCCGCTAAGGTCGATGCCGCGATCCCGGTCGCGACTGCGGGCGCTGACGGCGCTGATCTCGATTGCCCGCCCGGTCCGCGCCTTCAACAGGTCTGCGTGACGCTGCACGATCTTGACCACACCGACGCCAACAGTCCCAAGACCGGCTATTCCAAGGCGCAGGGGTTTGGTCATCGGGCGGTCTCCGTTCATCCGGATTGCGTGTTAGCCTGTCACGCCCACAGGGGCAACGGGCCGGTTCGCTCTTTCGGACACTGCCCGAAGCGGCGCGCGCATTCAGGACGCCGCCAGTCGCGCCCGCAAGGCCTCGAATGCCTGATCGTCCGCCACCGGAGTTCTGAGGACCGCCGCACGCGCGCGCAGGCCGGCCGCACGTGCCGCCAGAGCTTCGCCCTCCGCCGCGCCCGACTGCGCCCCACCTGACTGAACCCCGGTCTGCGCGTCGAGGATACCCGCAAGCGGCAGAAGCGTAGGCCACTCGGTGGATCGTGCACGACCCGTTTCACCGCCCACATCCGGCCAGTCGCCGCAGGACGCCAGAATAAAAGACAGCAACAGGCAGATCACGCTTCGCATCCGCGAATCCTATGTCCTCAATCCGCGAAAGAACAGGGCGCGAATGATGGTTGAAATGAACGAATGTTCAGATACAACTTTTCCATGGCGCGAAAAATCGGCTCTCATGCAGAAATAACCGGACCGGCTATCCGAGAAGCGGCCCTGCGGCTGTTCGCGCGATCCGGCTATGCTGCTGTTTCCATGCGAGAAATTGCATCCGAAGTCGGCGTTCGCGCCGGTGCGCTCTATCTCTACACGCCCGACAAACAGACGCTCCTTTTCGATCTGATGCGCGAGCATCTTGAAGGGCTGCTGGCCGCCTGGCGCGAGGCCAGATCGGGAATCGAGCCGGTAGAGCGGCTTGAATGCTTCGTGCAGTTTCACGTCGATTACCACATCGACCGGCGCGACGCCGTGTTCCTGGCCTATATGGAACTTCGCAACCTTACCGACGAAAACTTCGCCATCATCGAAGCATTGAGACGCGAATACGAAAGCGAACTTGAAGCCATTCTATCGGAAGGGCATAAGTCGGGCGCTTTCCGGCTGGCGGATGTGCGCGTAACGACAATGGCGGTGATCGCGATGCTGACGGGGGTCAACACTTGGTTCAGTGAGGAAGGTCGGCTGTCGCGCGAACGTGTGCAGCGTATCTACCTGAACCTGACCCGTCGGATGGTCAAAGCGTGACCCGTCGCGATCCCGACGCGATTCTTGTCGTCATCAACCCGTCGCAAACACGCCGCTGGATCGGAATCCTGTCGCTTGTCGCGCTGGGTGGTCTGCTGATCTGGGTCGCGTTCGCCGGTCGTCCTGCGTTTCAGTGGCAGATCGGCTTCTTTATCGGTGGCATCGCCGCGCTTTGGGCGTCGGACGCCATGCGCCGCGCCACATGCGACCGCCTTGAACTGACGTCTATTGAACTGCGCACCGACAAGGGCGTGCGGCTTGCGCTGGTCGAGGACGTGCGTTCGGTCGAACGCGGCGCGTTTGCCTTCAAGCCCTCGAACGGTTTTCTCGCGCGCCTGAAAAAACCCTATCCGCGCGCGTGGTCACCGGGTCTCTGGTGGCGGTTTGGCAAGTTTCTCGGGGTCGGCGGCGTGGTTCCGGGCGGGCAGGCGCGGGCGTTGGCCGAAGTCCTGACGGCACTCGCGCACGGTATCGAGCTTCCCGATATGGACGACTGACGGAAGCTCAGGCTCCTGCCGAGGCGCTGTCTTTCCAGACCAGCTTCGGGGCAAAGCGCGGGCGCGTGATCGCGGTTTCGCGGAAGGTGTAGGGTGCCATTCCCACCGAGAATTTCGGAACCCATTCCTGATAGGATTCGACCACGATCAACTGATCTCCGACCGCCATCGCGGGGATACGCGCCTCGATCTCCTTGATATCGGCAACCGGCTTCTGGGCGCCCGCCGCTTTCGACCAGACCAGGCTCATCTCTTTCACCAGCGTATCGGGATCCTCGGTCATCGTGACGACGCTCACGCGGATGCCGTTGTCGCCGCCCTCACGGGACAGGAAATCGAACAGCGCGTGCATGGCCAACAGATAGTCGCCATCCATCGCGGATTGTTCGCGCGACAGCATGTCAGCGACGGTATAGGTCGCCTTCTGGCTGGTATTTTGGGTCTTGAACGCGTCCCAGAAGACGAACGTCGCGGTCATGGCTATGACCAGGATCGGAAAGGCAAAGACCGCCTCGACCGAAATACTGCCGTTCTCGGACTTCGTGAAGTGACGTGGCAAGCGTAGTTTCATCAGTTGGTTCCTCCGCTAACACCACCCGAGGAACCGCTTGCAATCGTGCGCGGACCCGGTTCGTTCACAAAAGACGAAGTGGCAACAATCGCATAATTTCCCTGTCCGTCCGCGCGCATTCCGACGCCGATGCCGGTTGTGGGGAACAGAGGCTGAGACAACGCGCACACGCGCAGAAGCATCAACTGGTTGGAGCCGCCCGAATTGTATGTCGTGCCGTCGGCGGGATCGACATTGGATTCCTTGTCGATACAGCGAACCGGTTGGCGCATTTCACTGATGCCATCCGGACCGGCGGGAACCGGTTGCATTTCGACCTGAAGCGAGTTCACGCAGTCAGGAAGGATCAGGGCTTCGTCGCAGATACGCTGTTTCAGGGCGTCGAAATCTGGCACACCACCCATTGCCAGGCGAACATCGCGCACGGAAATGTCGACGGCGCGTTCCAGCATGACGTTGCGAACCATGTAGTAACCGGCCTCAAACCCCATCAGGAACAACGACATGAGGGCCGGGAACAGGATCACGAATTCGATTGTCGCGTTGCCGTCCTGCTGCTTGCGGAAACGACCTAGCCGTTCAGTGTATCGCGTCATCATTCTGTGAGCCTCAGCATTGTGATTTTGCCGGCAATCGAACTGAACGCCGCGCTGATTTCCGTCCCGTTAACGTCGTAGTAATAGCCGATCGAAGTCGCGCAGTTTTCCATGGCTGCCTGGCCATTCGACGGCGCTTCAAATCCGATTGCGAACACCAGAATTTCGTCGTTTGCTTTCGCGGCTTTGCAGATGTCGGCCAGACGGTCGTCGATGGTTCCATAGCTTTCCGGTATATAAACCGCGTTCCCGTGTGCGGTTTCAGCAGCCGAGTCGGACCTTTTGAAGAAAAATGTCGCGATGTCATCCGCTGCGAAACGACGATGCAGTTCGTGATAATCGAGTTGGACGGCATCCGCGGGCAAATCACCTACGGGAGCATAGAAATCGTCGCGGCTGTCGTTCGGATCACCTGGAACATACCAGCGACGCGAACCGTCATTCTTTGGCATTTCAACGAAATAACCGTCAAATTTAGTGCGCGTGCGTCCCGAAGCGCTGATTCTGCCCTTGGTGCTGACTTCGGAATACCAAATCCGCGAGGGGCCGTTCTTGTATTCGTCTTTCAGATCTCTCTGGATCGTGTTGTCGCCGTCGGTCATCAGCACAATGATCTTCATGGTCTGATAATCGCCGAGAACGCCGGGGCGACCGCGCACTGATTCAGACAGCAGGCCATCGTCGACCATATCCGTGATGACCGGGCCAATCGCGGGATCCAGCAGGGCAACACCCCACTTCATGCCGTTGTCGATGCCGGTGTAGCCAGCGGCCTGCAAGCTGTCGATATGGTTCTTCAGTTCGGTGATGTCGGTTGAGTGGACCAGGATCGACGCTCTGCCTTCATTGCACCACCGCTGGCCCATGCTCGGCGCATTCATCGAATTCCTGTTGTCCTTGAAGTGCGAAACACGTCGCAGCGGAGTCGTCGGGGAAATCGACCGTGTGTCGAAATCGTCATCTTCGAAACGGACGCACGTGGAATCGTTGTGCTCGGTGCCATATTCGGACATTGCGCCTGGATATGCCGGTGGATTTTCGATCGCCACTGTCGAGCCGGCCGCATTGAGACGCGACAGCAATTCGCTGCCGGCAACGACGGTCGCATTGTAAGGAATGATCGAAATCGACGTCGTCCCGCTTCTCGGGTTCTGCGTGAGAACGGTGTCGAAGAACTCCTTGGCGGCGACTTTCAGGTTCGTCAGGCGGCTGTTGCTGCCCATTGATCCGGAAATGTCGACGATCAGTGAAATCTCAAGGTTCTGCACAGCTTCGTAGGCGGTTCCGACAGACTGACCATCCAGCGTATCGAAACCCATCATGTTCATGAAGAACGTGTCGACCGATACATTCGAAACCGCACGTACCGTCCGGCCCGTCAGTGCCTCGCCGTTCACTCTTGTTTCGGCGGGAACGATGCTGACAGTGGCGGGATCGAAGCCGGCCCTGCGGACGTAATCGCGCACCAGGGTTTCGGCATCCAGATCCTGCGTCAGGCTGGACGCCGCAAGAACCGCGTTATCCAGCGTATTCTGCATGGCGACACGACGCGTTTCATAGCGCATGACATCCACGGCCATGCCGCAGATGAACAGCAAGAGTATCATAAGGAAAATGCTGAAGATCAGGATAGACCCGGATTCTTCCCGGCGAAACTTCATTCCGGTTTCGCGAAGTCGCGATGGCGACAGGGACCGGGCGTCCCGAAAAGCACGATACACAGTCCGCATGGACTTCACCATTTACTATGGAACCACTCGCCAGCGGAACATCCGCCAGAAGGGTGCCTAAAACTAA
>JBBKWG010000149.1:0-12476 GCA_037968835.1 Paracoccaceae bacterium | reverse complement strand
GTTGTTGTTCGCTCTGTCGGCGGTGCGTCGATGCCAGATGTTTCGGTGCCGCTGGCGATCCAGATCTCAATCAACCCTTCCGCCGGCTTCGGCTGAAACGATGTGAAGTCACGCAGGCGCGCGTTGAGTGCTGTGGCGAGAACGCTTGCCTTTGCGGCATCTCGCACGTTGAAATAGCGCACGTTTGTTTCGCTTATTGTCAGCCCGGTGCGGCGCGGTTCGCGCATCGTCGCAACAAGCGCGTCCAGGTTCTGCATCAGCCGCGTCACTTCGGCGTCTGGAACGCTGTTGGGGAAATGAACCACGACGTTGGCCGCGAATTGGCCAAGCGGAACGAAATCCGAGGTCGGTGCGGTCGTTTCGAAGCGTCGTATTCCGTCTGATCTCGGCGTTGGAACCAGTTCCGGCAAGGCGACGCGTGGCGTTGGCGGGATCGGAGTCCAGGCCGTCAGGGATTGAGGCGCATTGATTTCGATGGGTGCAGGTTGCTCGACGGTTTGTATGGCGGCAGTATCGCCACTGAGCACCGTTTCAGGCGCTACAATTGGATTAATGACGGCGGTCAACGGATTAGTATTATTGGATGAAAATTCGGGTGCTCGGACTGTCTCGATCGCATTCTCTGGCGGCAACGCTGGAGCTATCGGACTGATCGTTTCATCTGCACCAGCGGTTGCGATCGCGGGAACGCTGGCGTCTGGCCGGAACAATTGCATTGTCGCGACGCCGATCAGAATGATGCCGAAAGCATAGCCGACGAGTGCGCCGATGTTGGCGAAGTGTCTATTCCGTTTACGCGGCGGCGCGGTCGCTTTCGCGGCCTTGCGGATTTGTTGGGCCGGAACCACAGGAACGGCTGGCACCAACGGAGGCACAACAACCACTGGAGCCAAAGGAGTCACTAAGGCTTCGGATTTCTTCGCAATCGGCTTGGCTGGCGCAACGACCGGATCCGGTGCAGTCGCACGGATTTCGCGCACATCGAATACATCCGCAGTCGGCGCGTCGACTGTTTGGGTGGCTTCCTTTTGCGACAGAACCTTCTCGCGCTTCATGCGAGCGACGGCGAGTTTATCGTAGATGTTCACGGCTTCGCGGCGATCGTTACTTCGCGATTCAGCCCGCTCGTCGTCGACCTTTCGGATATAGGTCGGTCTTTGGCTCATATGCAGCCACCCCCAGCACTATGCAGCCACCCGACTGCGCACCCGATTGATCAGAAAACCGATGGAAAATCAATCAGGCGCATAAGAGTCTAGCGCTAATCCGATGAAATGTTAGTGTCAAATGACACATAGTGAACGGAAAGCGGAAGTCCGCCCCCTGCCCCTGCGAACGCGCCTGACGCCGGCCGCCTTAAGCCGCCGGTGCCAGGCATTGCGCTGCGCCACTCAGCCCTGAACGGCCGTCATGAACCTGTCGCGGATGACCACCGGATCCATGGTGATGACCGGCAGCTTGATGTTACCGCTCTCGCACTTGCAGACAATTACAGTCATCTTGTCGCTATCGAGCGCGGTTTGCAGAACCTCGGCGGTGTCTTCGGCGCGGCATTCGACGACATTTTCGCAACCGCATGCCTTGGCGACAGCCGTAAGCGATGTCTTTTTGCCAGCGTAAGTCGGTTGATCGCCGGTCGAGCCGTAGCTGCCGTTGTCGATGATGAGCAGGATGTAATTGTCGGCGACATTGTTGGCGATGGTCGGCAAGGTGCCGAAGTTGGTCAGGACCGAGCCGTCACCGTCGATCGAGATGACCTTTTTCGACTGGGCAAGTGCCAGTCCAAGGCCGATTGACGAGGACAAACCCATCGTGCCGAGCATGTAGAAATTCGTCGGCTGGTCGTCGATCATGTGCAGTTCCTGACTGGGCAGACCGATATTGCAGACAACAAGATGATCACGGATGACGGGCGCGATCAGGCGCAGGACTTCAGAGCGGATCATTCTCCATATCCTCCCCAGAATGTCGCATCGGTGAGGATGGCGACGGGTTTGTTGCACATGAATGTGTATTTCAGGATGGCGTCCAGTTCGTCCGCATCCGAGTGTTTGTGGAAATGATAGGTCGGGATGTGAAGCTGGTTCAAAAGCGACTTTGTATGCACCGCCATTTCGACCTGACAGGCGACAGGTTCCTTCAATTCGCCGCGGTATGAGATCAGCATCGGCAGCGGCATCCGGTAGAATTGCGTGAGCGTCACAAGGGTGTTGACCGTGACCCCGATCGCCGTGTTCTGCATGATGATGGCCGGGCGTTTGCCGCCCATGAAGGCCCCCGCGCAAAGCCCCATGCCTTCGTCTTCCTTGTTTGCCGGGATGTGGTAGATTTCATCGCGCGCTTCGACTTCTTCGATGACCCCGGCAAGTTGCTTGCAGGGGACGGTGGTAACGAATTCAATCTTGTTGGCGACAAAGTCATCCACGATCTTGCTGCTGATGGACACTGGCGAAGTTCTCCTGACGTTCGGAAATTTCATTGTGGGCGGGCGGCGCGTTCTCAGGACATCGCGTGGTCCGGGAACAGCATGGTTTTTGGTGCGGGGGTGCGGCCCGCACGGATGTCGCGGAACGCTTGAAGACCGTCCGATAGGGGTCGCTTCTCGATCCAGTCCAGCGGGCCGAGACCGCCGTCGAAAATCGCGGCTGCGGTCTTGCGGAAATCGTCGGCGGTATAGGCGTAGGTGCCGATGAACGCGATTTCCTGAAGCGTCATTCGCCTGATATCGAGCCCGCCGGCGGCTTCGCCAAGCCCGATATGCACGATCACGCCGCCCGGTGCTGCGACGCGGCTGGCGGTCGCGCGCGTGGCCGCGAACCCGACACCGTCGATGACGAGATCGAATTGTTCGCTGTCGACAGGGTTGGTCGGAAATTCGATGCGGCCCCCGGAATTAGCAATCAGGTAGTTGCGGCGGGTTTCGTTGGGTTCGATGAGTGTCACCGATTTGACGCCCTGCGCGAGAAGGCACAGCGCGGCCCCGTATCCGATTGCACCGCCGCCGATTGCCAGGGCCTTGATGTCCGCATTCGGTTTCGGGTGTGCGGCGCATCCGACCCTGACCGCATGCCAGCCGCAGGCGATAGGCTCGGCGAGCGCGGCTTTTTCCAGGGGCATGTCATCGGGCACGGTCACAAGATTTCCGCGTGGGAGAGCGACATAATCGGCGAACGCGCCGGGTCGCTGTGGCATCGAAATGATCTGGCGGTGTGCGCAGATGTTGGTGCGGCCCGCGACGCATTCAGGACATTCGCCGCAGGTTACCAACGGGTTCAGCGTGACGCGCCGTCCATCGTCAGGACCGCCGACGACGATGCCCGCCGCCTCGTGGCCAAGAACCAAGGGCGCGGGACGGCGGGCGTCGTGTCCGAGAAAGGCGTGCATGTCCGATCCGCAGATACCCGACGCCATGACCTTGATGAGCGCATCGCCCGACTGCGGTTCCGGTCGGGGCACTTCCGCGAATTCGAGCATTTCCACGCCTGTGCAGATCAGCGCCTTCATCTCGGGCATGTCATTTCCATTTACGAGGGACCCCACGCGGACGCCCTACCCTGCCGTCAGATCGAAAGTTTCGCCCGGGAAGTATTTGGCGAGCCGCGCGTCGGCGGATCGGGCATGTCCTTCCATGCCTTCCAGTCGCGAAATTCGGGCGGTGGCTTCAGCGACGGGTTTTGCGCCGTCGCGTGTGGCTTGCTGCCAAGTAACGATCTTCATGTACTTGTGGACCGAGAGGCCGCCCGTGTATTTCGCCGATTGCGATGTGGGCAGAACGTGGTTTGTCCCCGACGCCTTGTCGCCGAATGCAACGGTCGTTTCCTCGCCCAGAAACAGCGATCCGTAGCACTGAAGCCGCTCAAGCCACCAAGGCAGATCGGCGGCTTGCACAGTCAGGTGTTCGGGTGCGTAATCGTCGGACGTTGCGGCCATCTCTTCGCGGTTGGCGCACAGAATGACTTCGGCATAATCGCGCCATGCGGCTTCGGCGTTCTTGCCGTTTAATTCGGGAAGATCGGCGATCAGCCCCGGAACGATGCGCATGACCTCTTCGGCCAGAGCGCGGTTGTCGGTGACAAGCCAGACCGGCGAGTTGTAGCCATGCTCGGCCTGCCCGACCAGATCGGTCGCAACGATGAACGGGTCGGCGGTTTCATCCGCGAGGATCAGGCTGTCGGTCGGGCCGGCAATCATGTCGATGCCGACACGTCCGAAAAGGATGCGCTTGGCTTCGGCGACGAACTGATTGCCCGGCCCGACGAGGATATCGGCTTTTGGCAGCCCGAAAAGGCCGAAGGTCATGGCCGCAACGCCTTGCACCCCGCCCATCGAGAGGATTTTGGTTGCGCCGCACAGGTTGGCCGCGTGGATGATGGCCGGTGCGATACCTTCGCCCTCGCGTGGCGGCGAGCAGGCGACAATTGATTGGCACCCCGCCACCTTGGCTGTCGTCACGGTCATGATGGCGCTGGCGATATGGCTGTAGCGACCGCCCGGAACGTAGCAGCCGGCGGCGCGGCAGGGGATCGCCTTTTGGCCCGCGACAAGACCGGGAACGATCTCCAGTTCGACATCGCGCATCGTGGATTTCTGCACTTCGGCGAACCGGCGGACGTTGTCGTGGGCGAATGCGATATCGTCCTTGAGCTTTTGCGACACAAGACCCGAAGCGGCCGCGATTTCCTCTTCGCTCAGAACGATGCTGCCTTTGTACTTGTCGAACTTCTCGGCGTATCGCAGCGCCGCTTCGTCGCCACCGGCTTCAATGTCGGCCAGAATGGCCTGAACTGTTTCGCGCACATCTCCTGCATCCGTAATTGCGGTCTTCGTTGCCTTCTTGAGATACTGAACCGGCATATTCTGTTTCCTGTCGCAGGGTTGCGGGCAACGTGGTCGGCGAATGTGCAAGGTTCTACGCAATCGCCAGGATCTTCAACAGCGCGAAGAATACAAACGGACCTGCCTGCGATGTTATCGTCAGAATCGACCGGGCAGTAGTGCCAGTTGCCATGAAAAGGCTCGCGCGCCCAAGTGATCGTAGCGATGTTGATAACCTTGGCCCCGTTTGCAGGGCGGAAGTCTTGGTTGATATCGGTTCAAAGCTGAAATAGTCCGGATATCAAGCGGGTTATCGGGAAATCGCGAAGGTGTCAGGGCATCGACGTCGCGAGATTGAAGCCGATAGGCACCGCAAAAAATGACCATTGCGAGCGACGGAAGGTAAGAAAATCATGGCTGCGAGCGAGTATCCCGACATCGTATATACCACAGTTGACGAGGCTCCCGAACTTGCGAGTGCTTCGTTCCTGCCGATCATTCAGACCTTCGCGCGCGCCGCAAATATGACCGTCGAGATGCGGGATATTTCGCTGGCGGGTCGCATCATTTCGGCGTTTCCGGAATTCCTGACCGCAGATCAGCGCCTGCCGGACGCTCTTGCAGAGCTTGGTGCCCTCGTCAAAACGCGGGACGCAAACGTCATCAAGTTGCCGAACATCTCGGCCTCGACGCCACAGCTTAACGGCGCGATCGCGGAGTTGCAGGCGCAGGGTTATGCGCTTCCCGACTATCCCGACAGCCCCGCGAGCGACGAGGAAAAGTCGGTTCGGGCGCGATACGATGCGATCAAGGGTAGCGCTGTCAATCCAGTCCTGCGCGAAGGCAATTCCGACCGCCGCGTGGCCCGCGCCGTCAAGAATTATGCCAAGCAGCATCCGCATTCGATGGGGGCTTGGAGTTCGGATTCAAAGACGCATGTTTCGTCGATGGAGTCCGGAGATTTCTTCTCGAACGAGAAATCCGCGACTTTGAGTGATGCTCAGGCTGGTCCCGCAAAGATCGAGTTTGTGGACGGGGCTGGCAATGTGACCGTTCTCAAGGAAGGGCTGAGTGTCAAATCCGGCACGGTGGTCGATGCGACGTTCATGAGCGTCGCCTCCCTTCGTGATTTCCTGCGCACTCAAATGGCCGATGCGAAGTCCAGGGGCGTTCTGTTTTCGTTGCATCTGAAAGCGACGATGATGAAGGTTTCGGACCCGATCCTGTTCGGACATGCCGTTTCTGTCATGCTCAAGGAGCTATTCGACAAGCACGGCGAGACGCTGAAAGCCGCCGGGGTCAATCCGAACTCGGGACTAGGGGATCTGGAGGCAAGAATCGCCGAACTGCCCGCCGACAAGCGCAGCGAGATCGAAGCTGACCTTGCGGGCATCATGGCAAACCAGCCGCCGCTTTACATGGTGAATTCGGACAAGGGGATCACCAACCTTCACGTTTCCTCGGATGTCATCATCGACGCATCCATGCCCGCGCTGATACGGGCGGGTGGCAAGGGTTGGGGGCCTGACGGCAAGGAAGCGGACTGCAAATGCGTCATCCCGGACAATTCCTATGCGCCGGTCTATGACGAGACGATCAAGTATTTCAAGGAAACCGGCGCGCTCGATCCGTCAACGTCGGGGGCGGTCTCGAACGTCGGACTGATGGCGCAAAAAGCCGAAGAATACGGTTCCCACCCGACAACATTCGAAGCGCCTGGCGACGGAATGATCCGATATGTGCTGGCGAACGGCGAGGTTCTGCACGAGCACAGGGTCGAAAAGGGCGACATCTGGCGATCCTCCACCGCCAATCAGGCACCGATCGAGGATTGGGTCAGGCTGGGGATCGCACGCCACAAGGCAACCGGCGCGGCAGCGGTGTTCTGGCTGAACGACAAACGGGCACATGACCGCGAAATCATCAGATACGTTGAAAAGGTATTGGCCGAAGAAGGTGCGACAGATCTTGGGCTGAAGATCATGGCACCCCGTGAAGCGACCCGTTTCTCGCTGGAAACCATACGCGGCGGCAAGGACTGCATTTCCATCACCGGCAATGTGCTCAGGGATTACCTGACCGACCTGTTCCCGATCCTCGAACTTGGCACGTCGGCAAAGATGCTTTCGATCGTCAAGCTGATGAACGGCGGTGGGTTGTTCGAGACCGGAGCGGGCGGTTCAGCACCCAAGCACGTCCAGCAATTGGTGGAAGAAGGTCATTTGCGGTGGGATTCGCTGGGTGAATTCTGCGCGCTTGGCGAGTCATTCAAATTCCTCGCCGATACCAAGGGCAACGCCAAGGCCGGTCTGATGGGGCGTGGGGTTGAAGAAGCGACACAGCGAATTCTGGAGAATGACAACTCGCCCGGGCGCAAGGTCGGACAGACCGATAACAGGGATACGCATTTCTATTTCGCGCTCTACTGGGCCGAGGCGCTTGCCGCTCAGGACGAGGACGCGGAACTGGCTGCGCATTTCAGGCCGATCGCGGACGAACTGGCGGCAAAGAAAGAGCAGATCCTGAAAGAATTTGCGGCGGTTCAGGGCACGCCAGCGGATCTGGGTGGCTACTATCACACCGACGCAGCAAAAACGGCGGCGGTGATGCGTCCAAGTGCGACGCTGAATTCCATTATCGGCTAGAAATTGGTGGCCGCACGGGGTTGTGCGGCCAGCTACCAAAGACTCGATCGCCAAGGACCAACCGGATTTAATCGGCGAAATTCACACACTTGCCCGCCAAGCGAATCCCGGAAATATTGCGCGTGCTGTCGACAACCGGAACGTTGTGGTCTCGACATGACGACCAACTGGCTTATCGTGCTGGTCCAGTGAAGGGGCTCGAATGACACACACGATGAAGGCCTATGTCAGAGTTGTGGATCGCTGCAACTACTGGATCGGTCGCGTCGTGATGTACGGCATCTTCGTGATGATGGGCATCCTGCTTTGGTCGTCGGTGTCAAAGACGTTCTTCCTGCCGTCGCTCTGGACGCTTGAATTGGCCCAGTTCGCGATGGTCGCGTATTACATTCTCGGCGGTCCCTATTCGATCCAGCTTGGGTCCAACGTCCGGATGGATCTGATCTATGGGGCGTGGTCCGATCGCCGCAAGGCTGGGATCGACGCGCTTTCCGTCTTCTTTCTGATCGTCTACCTCGCAATCCTGCTGTGGGGTGGCTGGGAAAGCCTGAAATATTCGTTCCAGTATGGCGGCGAACGCAGTCCGACCGCCTGGCGACCCTATCTCTGGCCAATCAAGCTGATCATGGTCGTCGGCATATTCCTGATGTTGCTTCAGGCGGTCAGCGAGCTTTTCAAGGACATCTTGCGCCTTCGCGGCGAGGACATGGGAGATAAAAACTGATGTCCTACGAGATGATCGCGATCCTCATGTTCTCGTCGATGATGCTCATGTTGCTGACCGGGCAGCGTGTGTTCGGGGCCATCGGTTTTGTCGCCGTGATTGCGGCGATGTTTCTGTGGGGCGACCGGGGCGGCTTTGATCTTGGCTTTTCGGCGGCCATGAAACTGATGAAATGGTATCCGCTTCTGACGCTGCCGATGTTCATTTTCATGGGCTACGTGCTGAGCGAATCCCGCATAGCCGACGATCTTTACAAGATGTTCCATGTCTGGATGGGCGGGCTTTCCGGCGGGCTTGCTGTTGGCACGATAGGGCTGATGGTGCTGATCTCGGCGATGAACGGTCTTTCGGTCGCCGGAATGGCGATAGGCGCGACGATCGCGTTGCCGGAACTTTTGCGACGCAATTACGACAAGCGGATGGTGACCGGCGTCATTCAGGCCGGGTCGAGTCTGGGAATCCTGGTGCCGCCATCCGTCGTGCTGGTGCTTTACGCGATGATTGCGCGTCAACCAGTCGGCCAGCTTTGGCTGGCGGGTGTGTTTCCGGGTCTGATGATGGCGTCGCTTTTCGTACTCTATATCGTGATCCGTTGCTGGATCACGCCCTCGCTCGGCCCGGCCTTGCCCGCCGAGGAACGCGACATCCCGATGCGCGAGAAGCTTCGGTTGCTGCGCGCCGGCATGCTGCCGCTGGTCATCTTTTTTACGATGATGGTGCCGTTTGTGAACGGCTGGACGTCGCTTGTCGAAAGCTCGGCAATCGGTGCGCTAGCGGCGTTTATGGCGGCGGTCCTGAAAGGACGAATGACGCGCGTGGTCTTCGAGAACACGGTGCGCAACACGCTGGCGATCACTTGCATGTTCATGTGGATCATCCTTGCCGCCCTCGCCTTTGGCGCGGTTTTCGACGGACTGGGGGCTGTGCGCGCGATCGAGGATCTGTTCACCGAAAAGCTGGGCTTGTCGCCGTGGATGATCCTTATCCTGATGCAATTGTCGTTCATCGTCATGGGAACGTTCCTGGACGATACCGCGATGCTGGTGATCGTCGCGCCGCTTTACGTGCCGCTTGTCGACGCGCTTGGCTTCGACTTGATCTGGTACGGCGTGCTTTATACGATCACGACGCAGATCGCTTACATGACGCCGCCGTTTGGTTATAACCTGTTCCTGATGCGGGCCATGGCACCGCCCGAAATAACGCTTATGGATATCTACAGCTCGATAGTACCGTTCGTGCTAGTGATGGTTCTGGCGTTGACCATCGTGATGGTGTTTCCGGGAATTGCGCTTTGGCTGCCCGGCTACGTCTACGGCTTCTAACGCTGAGAACCCCGAAAACGGGGCAGATAACTTCGAGTTTCAACAGAGAGGACCAGACATGACTTCCAGACGTACTTTCCTTAAAGGCGCCGCTGCGGCGGCTCCGGCGGCAGCACTGGCCGCCCCCGCTATTGCTCAAGGCAAGATTACCTGGCGACTGCAGACATATGCGGGCCCGGCATTGGGCGAGCATGTCATCGACCCGGCAATCAAGATGTTCAACACGATCGCCGGCGACCGGATGCAGATCGAACTGTTCTATGCCGACCAGCTTGTTCCGACGGGCGAGCTGTTCCAGGCGATGCAGCGCGGAACGATCGACGCGGTTCAGTCCGACGACGACTCGATGGCTTCGCCTACCGAAGTCACGGTTTTCGGTGGCTACTTCCCGTTCGCCTCGCGCTATTCGCTTGACGTGCCGACGTTGTTCAACCGCTACGGGCTGAACGAGATCTGGGACGCGGAATATTCCAAGGTCGGCGTCAAGCACATCTCGGCCGGTGCTTGGGACCCCTGCCATTTCGCGACAAAGGACCCGGTCAATTCGCTGAAGGATCTGGAAGGCAAGCGCGTCTTCACGTTCCCGACGGCTGGCCGTTTCCTTGCGCAGTTCGGCGTGGTTCCGGTGACGCTGCCGTGGGAGGATATCGAGGTTGCGGTGCAGACCGGCGAACTCGATGGCATCGCGTGGTCGGGCATTACCGAGGACTACACGGTCGGCTGGGCTGACGTGACCAACTACTTCCTGACCAACAACATCTCGGGTGCGTGGATCGGTCACTTCTTTGCCAACCAGGATCGCTGGAACGAACTGCCGGAGGATCTGCAAACGCTGTTCCGCGTCTGCGCCGACCAGTCGCATTATTACCGCCAGCATTGGTACTGGGGCGGCGAGGCCGCGTTGCGTGTCAACGGCACCAAGATGAAGCTGACCACGATTCCGGACGAGGAATGGGACACGGTCGAAAGCGCGGCCCACGTGTTCTGGGACGAGATCGCGGCTGAATCCGAGACGAAGGCCAAAGTCGTCGAGATTTTCAAGCAGTACAACGCCGACATGCAGGCGGCCGGTCGGCCGTACCGCTACGGCAGTGTCTGAGGTCAGATCGGTTCCGGGACTGACCAGGACCTGACAACCCTTCAACAAGTGCCCCGGGTTCCGCCCGGGGCGTTTTTCCGCAAGCACTTTAGGACGTTTCGCATGCCTGCAAATTTGACAATGCACACTTTGAAGTCCCTGGCCGAGACCGGCGAGATTGATACCGTTCTGGTCTGCATGGTCGACATGCAGGGCCGCTTGATGGGCAAGCGTTTTCACGTCTCGAACTTCCTGGAATCGTCCTGGAAGGAAACGCATTGCTGCAATTACCTTCTGGCCACCGATCTCGAGATGGCGACTCCGGACGGCTATGCTTCAACAAGCTGGGCCGAAGGCTACGGCGATTATGTGATGAAGCCGGACCTGTCGACCCTGCGGCCAATCCCCTGGCTTGACTGCACGGCGCTGGTTTTGTGCGACATGATCGACCATCGCACGCACGAACCGGTTCCCCATTCGCCGCGCCAGATCCTCAAGACCCAGATCGCACGCGCCGAGGCGATGGGCTTTACTCCGATGATGGCGACCGAGCTGGAATTCTTTCTGTTCGAGAAGAGCTACGATAAAATTCGCCGTGGCGGGTTTCGCAATCTGACGCCGTTCTCGGGGTATAACGAGGACTACAACATCCTTCAGACCTCGAAGGAAGAGCACGTCATGCGCCCGATCCGCAATCTGCTGGTCGAGGCGGGTGTGCCTGTCGAGAACACCAAGGGCGAGGCCGAGGCCGGTCAGGCTGAGCTCAATATCCGCTACGCCGAGGCGTTGCAGGCGGCGGACAATCACACTCTGGCCAAGCAGGCAGTCAAAGAGATCGCAAATCAATGCGGTCACGCGGTGACTTTCATGCCGAAATGGCATCACAAGCGCGTCGGCTCGGCCGCGCATATCCACCAGTCGCTCTTCAAGGACGGCGAGAACGCCTTTCACGACAAGGACGGCAAGCGCGCCATGTCGGGACTTCTCGGCAATTATATAGCTGGTTTGCTCAAGTATTCCGCGGATATGACGTGGTTCCTTGCGCCCTACGTCAACAGCTACAAGCGGTTTGTGCCCGGCGCTTTTGCGCCCACAAAGATCGCATGGTCGGTCGACAACCGCACCGCTGGGTATCGGCTGGTCGGCGAGGACACCAAGGGCGTGCGCATCGAGTGCCGCATTCCCGGGAGTGACATCAATCCCTATCTAGCCTGCGCGGCACAACTGGCGGCGGGTCTGGCCGGGATTGAAGAGAAATTGGCCCTGCCCGACAATGTGACCGGCGACGTCTACGGCATGACGGGCGTGCCCGACATCCCCCACACGTTACGCGCCGCGACCGAGACTCTGCGCAACTCGAAAATGCTGCGCGCGTCGATGGGCGACTGGGTTGTCGATCATTACACCCGAACCGCCGAGGTCGAACAGGAAGCATTTGATGCGATCGTCACCGACTGGGAAATCGCGCGCGGATTTGAGAGGGCCTGAGTTATGAACGCCTGTGTCGATTTCGGGAAACTGTTTGACGGCTATATGGCCGATTACGCGCGTCACGATGGCGTTGGTTGCGCGTCGGTATTCACGTCGGACGCCGAACTTCATTCCCCCTATGGCCCGCCAGCAAGGGGCCGCGCGGCGATTGCAGAAACTCACCGCGTCTGGTTCGAAGGCGGCGAGACCAACAACACCTATGCGTTAAGCTACGCGCGCGCCAACGGGGATACGGGAGTTTGCTTCTTGAACTTCGGAGCCGACATTCCGACAACGAACGGCGGTTCCGCGCGCGTCGAAGGCGTCAGTCTGAGTGCTTTGGAACGCCAATCCGATAAATCCTGGAAAATACGACTTCTAAGTATGAATTCGCTGGAAAGCTGCCACATGACCAAGAC
>JBBKWG010000148.1:0-8288 GCA_037968835.1 Paracoccaceae bacterium | reverse complement strand
GCGAAGGCTTGTTCGATCGGATTGAGGTCGAGGTGATGGGCAGGCAGTAACCTGCCTGAGCGCTCGCCCGACGCCAGCCGTGGCGTCGCCAGTCTGCGCAGGTGTTTCGACAGCGCCCTGATCATCTCATACTCATCATCGCCTGATGTGAGGAATCAGAATCAGAATATCGATCGTCCTGGACCGCTCGATGATTCACATGAGCTTCATCCGCGCTACGGTCCGCCGAGGAAATCGTCGATCATCGACCGAAGTCCCGACCGTTTGTTATGATTGGCCGCCTCGGACACCAGCCGCCGGCCCATCTCGCTGGCCAGAAAGAATGGCAGTACCTCGTCCCAGTCTGCCGCGCCGTTCAGATCCGGTGGCGACAATAACGATTCTGCGTGATCCCGGTCGACGCCCCTCCAGATTGTCGCGGGCCGGCCAAGGCCAAGCCGTGAAACGACCAGAAACCGCGCAAGGTCGCGCTCTAGCGCGAACCAGCGGCGGGCCTGAAGGTGGATGCCCCAAAGGACACCACCCTCGACAATCAGGTTCAGCGGGCAGAAATCACCGTGGCCGTGAACCTGCGTCACAGTTGCGCCGTCAAGCGTCGCCGACTGAGCCGTCATCCAGGCCACCAAAGCTTCCAGCAATGGGCGATCCTCTGGCGTGGCCTGAGCTGCGGCGTCCGCCGTGCGGCGCAGCCAATAGCCGGCGGCCAGCGTCGCGTCGCGTCGTCGCTCGGCCGTGAGATGCGCCAGCCAGTGTCCGGCCCGCGCCACCATGGCTGTCCGCTCCGGCCCGTCGGCGGACTGCATCGCATCGGACAGCCGTTGCCCGGGCGCACACTCCATGATCAAAAGCCCGTGCCGGGGCAGTGCTGCGATCAGACCCGGCACCCGGTAGGGCCCATCCGACATCCGCGCCGCGTGGTGCCGCAGCTCCGCCGCCTGGGCCACGACCTCGGTCGCTGCACCGGGGCCGTACGACAGCTTGGCAATGACCGGCTCGCCATCAATATGGCCGCGGAAGACAGCGCGGTCCGTCGCCGCCTTTACGCAGTCCTCAATTCTGAGCGAGGCGAGCGCAGGAAGCCCGACAAGCGCTTCTTGCAGCGCCTGTGTGGCCGACACGATGTTTTCCAGTTGCCGCATGCCCATGCCGGCGACCTAGCACGGGGGGTGGCATCGCTCCCAGCGTTTTCGCGTGAAATGACTGGCGAAAACCTGAGCCACAGGGCAGTCTCGGTCGAGGATACGACGGGGATGTCTAACAGATGGCAAAGATCCTGCTCGCCGAGATCGAGCGTTCGACCCAGGCCGCGCTGGAGCGGCACGGGGCAGCCGGCTGGATCGCGGCCGAAGTCGCGCGCGCGGTCGCGCGGGCCGAGGCGTTGGGGAACCGGATTTGCGGCCTTTACTACCTCGAAAGTTATTGTCAGCAATTGCGGTCAGGCAGGGTCAACGGCACGGTCGAGCCCGAGGTCGAGCGCCCGCGCGCCGGGTTTCTCCGGGTGGACGCGCGGTTTGGATTTGCCCAGCCGGCTTTCATCCGCGGCTTGCCGCGCGCGCTTGATGCCGCCCGAGAAAACGGCGTCGCTGCGCTGGCTGTCGGCCATGCCCACACCTGCACCTCGCTGGGATATTTCACCGAGATCATCGCCGAGAATGGTCTGATCGGCATCGGCTTTACGAATGCGTCGCCGATTGTCGCGCCGCCCGGTGGCAAAAGCCGGATCATCGGCACCAACCCGATTGCCTGCTCGATCCCTGGTCCCGACGGTCCCGCGGTGCAGTTCGATTTCTCGACGTCGGCCGTGGCGCTTGGCAAGATAACCATGGCCCGGGCGGCTGGCGAAGCGATCCCGCCGGGCTGGGCGGTCGACAGCGAGGGCCAGCCAACGACGGATCCGGAGGCCGCACTGGCGGGCGCGCTGGTGTCTGCGGGTGGTCACAAGGGCTGGGGGTTGGGGCTACTGGCCGAGTTGCTGGCCGCCGGGATGACCGGTGGCGTCAACTCGTTGGATGTGAGGCCGCTGAAAGCGCCGGACGGACCGCCGCACGATCTGGGCCAGTTCTACATCCTGATCGACCCTGCGACGTCAGCGGTGTTTGCCGACCGGCTGGCCCGGGTCGCCGAAGCCGTAGCGCTGGAAGAGGGCGCGCGGTTGCCAGGAACTGGTCGGGAGGCAGTCGAATGGGTGGATGTCCCGGACGCGCTATGGGCGCAGGTCGTGGCGCTGGCCGCGCCGGGCTAAGGCCGCAGGCAATCTGACAACGCGCCCTGCAGCGCAGTGGTGGAGCCTTTCAGCGAGACCGCGCCATAGTCCTCGCCATTGACGGTCAGCGTCATTCTGCTGTCCCGCCCCGCGAGGCGCGCCGCCAGATCGTGTCCGGCCAGACCGATGACGAACGCACCGCCGGTGGTGGGCTGGCGCTCTGCCGGACCGGTCACTGGCCCGGCCGCGAACCCGAGGATCAACTGGACACGGTCCTGAACCGGGGCGGTGTTGAACACCAGCGCCAGCCATGGTTGTCCCGCAAGGCAGAATGCCGCCATACTGCGCAGATTGCCCGGACCGCCAACCACCGCGACGGGCGCCGCGCCGCTGGGACGGCGCAGTTCCCATGCCACTGGCGAGGGGGCGGTGCCGAGCGCGGGTGATGCGGCAGGGTCCGCCGTTGTCGCCGGTTGCTGCGCGACGGCAACATTGTCAAAGCGCAACCGCTCTTCGCATCCATCAGCGCCAGCGCGCGGCGGCGTGCAGAACTGACCGTGAAGATACACGACCACTTCCGGCGCTTTGAGATCGATTGCCTGCGCGTAACCTGACCATTCCGTCGCAAAGCCATTTGGCCCCGAGATCCAGACAGAGACCGGGCAACCGGCCGAGCCGCAGAAATACGACCAGGCATTGGCGCATTCGAGTCCCGCAAAATCGATCAGATAATCGGCGACGCCATCGGCGTTCAGATCCGCCGTGCGACTGTATTCCGGCAAGAGCCGCGGCGTGCCGCCGGCAGACCGGCATTCTGCGAAGGCTGCTTCGCTCATCGTCGCGATCGCGGCAGGCAACTCGGCGATAGCGGGGGTCGCGGAGGTCAGCGCAGCCAGCGCAATCGCAAAACGTATCCAACTGCCCGACATGGTTCGGTCTTTAGAGATGATCGGCGCGATAGTGCCGCCAGCTTGACGGCTGGTAAAGTGATTCCATGCGGCGCCTGCAAGACGCTTTCAGGGCCACATGCTTGCTCTGCGAGCCTACTGGCGCTACGGGTTGGGCAAGCGAGAGGGCAAGCATGTTCACCGGCATCATCACCGATCAGGGCAAGATTCTGAAACTGGACAAGAAGGGCGATCTTCGGGCCCGGATCGGCACGGCTTACGACCCGACCGACATAGATATCGGCGCGTCGATTGCCTGTGACGGGGTCTGCCTGACTGTGGTTGCCTTGGGAGAGGTGCCGCAGAACTGGTTCGAGGTCGAAATCTCCGCCGAAACTGTCTCGAAGACCAATCTGGGCGGCTGGGCGGTGGGCGAGGCTGTCAACTTGGAACGCGCGCTTCGGGTCGGGGACGAACTTGGCGGTCACATCGTTTCAGGTCATGTCGATGGCGTGGCAGAGGTGATCGGCGTCGTGGACGACGGCGACAGCACCCGCGTCAGCTTTCGCGTGCCAGATGCGCTGGCCCGCTTCATCGCGCCTAAGGGCTCGGTCGCGCTGAATGGCACATCGCTGACCGTAAACGAGGTTTCTGGGCGCGAGTTTGGCGTCAACCTGATACCCCACACCAAGGACGTGACGACTTGGCGACGTGTGGCCGTGGACGATACTGTCAACCTCGAAATCGACACGCTGGCGCGGTATGTTGCGCGACTGCAGGAATGGGGATGATCGCTGCTTTGTCGCGCGATCCTGACGCATTCCGGCACTGGCCTTCCCCAAAGCCTTGCGTTATCTGCCTCCCGACGCAAGGACGGAGCCAATGGCTGACACATTCGACACCACCTTCAAGGATGCGATTTCCTCGGTAGAGGAGATCATAGAAGACGCACGCAACGGCCGGATGTTCATACTTGTCGATCACGAAGACCGCGAGAATGAAGGCGATTTGGTGATTCCGGGACAGATGGCTACACCGGAAGCGATCAACTTCATGGCAATGCATGGCCGGGGGCTAATCTGTCTCAGCCTCCCGGGCGAACGGATCGACGCGCTCGGTCTGCCGCTGATGGCGTCCTATAATTCCTCGCGCCACGAAACCGCCTTTACGATTTCCATCGAGGCCCGCGAAGGTGTGACGACGGGTATTTCTGCCCACGACCGCGCGCACACCGTCGCCGTCGCGATCGACAGTGGCAAGACCGGTGCAGACATCGCCACGCCGGGGCATGTGTTCCCACTGCGCGCCCGTGACGGTGGCGTGCTGGTTCGGGCCGGTCACACCGAAGCCGCCGTCGATATCGCGCGTCTTGCCGGGCTCAACCCTTCTGGCGTGATCTGCGAGATCATGAACGAGGATGGCACGATGGCCAGGCTGCCGGATTTGGTAGCTTTCGCCCAAAAGCATAATCTGAAGATCGGCACCATCAGTGATCTGATCGGCTATCGTCGTCGCAATGACAATCTGGTGAGGATCAGCAAAGAGGTCAGCATCACCTCTGAATTCGGCGGCGAATGGGCGATGCGGATCTACACCGACGAGACCCATGGCGACGAGCACATCGTTCTGATCAAGGGCGATGTCGGTGGCGATGATCCGGTGCTGGTCCGGATGCATGCGCTTGATCCGGTGCTGGATGTGGTGGGGGCTGGCGGTCCGGGACGCACTGGCGAATTCGGCGATGCCATGCGTCTCATCGCGCAAGAAGGGCGCGGTGTGTTGGTTCTGTTGCGCGACACGACGTTGAAACTGGTGACCGAAGGCGCGGCCTCGCCCCAGACAATCCGTCAGTATGGCTTGGGCGCGCAGATTCTGTCGTCGCTTGGGCTATCGCGGTTGATCCTGTTGACCAATTCGCCCAAGCCCAAGGTCGTCGGGCTCGAGGCCTATGGATTGTCGATCGAGGATACCCGCAAGATCCCGGTAGGAGGTTGAGAAATGGCCAAATCGGAAACCCACCACGTCCTGCCGCTGCCAGAGTTCGAGGCCCCCGTGAAGGTGCTGATCGTCGTGGCGCCCTATTACAAGGACATCGCCGACAACCTCGTGGCCGGGGCGAAAGCAGTGTTGGAACAGGCAGGCGCAGCACACGAGACCGTCGAAATGCCCGGCGCGCTTGAGGTTCCGACGGCAATTCGGATTGCCGACCGGCAGTCGCATTTTGATGGCTACGTGGCGCTTGGCTGCGTCATCAGGGGCGAGACGACGCATTACGACACAGTGTGCAACGACTCGTCGCGAGCGCTGACGCTTCTTGGCCTCGATGGCTGCTGCATCGGCAATGGCATTCTGACTGTCGAGAACCGCGAGCAGGCCGAGGTCCGTGCCGATCCCAGCGGCATGAACAAGGGCGGTGGCGCCGCTGCAGCAGCATTGCACCTTGTCGCGCTGACGCGCAAATGGGGACGCTCGCGCAAAGCCGTCGGCTTCCATTCCGACAGCATCCTGATCGCAGAGCAGAGCAAGGACAGCAAGACCACATGACCAAGGCGCCGAACAGACGCCAGATGAAATCTGCGGCGCGGCTTTACGCCGTGCAGGCACTGTTTCAGATGGAAAGCTCGGGCCAGACGGTTGAATCGATTGGCCGCGAGTTCGAGGATCATCGGTTCGGAGCGACCTACGAGGGCGAGGAGATGGCCGAGGGTAATCTCGACCTTTTCCACAAAATCCTTGAGAATGCAGTCAACTGGCAGGCGAAAATCGATCAGATGACCGATCGCGCCTTGGTGGCAAAATGGCCGATTGCGCGGATCGACCCGACGCTGCGCGCGCTCTTTCGCGCCGGAGGCGCTGAGCTGGTTGACGGGTCGGCCCCGCCCAAAGTCGTCATCACTGAGTATGTTGATGTCGCAAGGGCGTTTTTTCCCGAAGGCAAAGAGGCAAAATTCGTCAATGCCGTGCTGGATCACATGGCGCGCGAAGCGCGACCCGAGGCGTTCGACGCCTAGCACGGCACATCTTCCGTCGCTGCGATCGCATCGCTATGTTGTGCGGGACGCGAAAAACCGAACGGATCGACTGCTTCAGCATGGCCGTCCCAACCCTCCAATCCATCAAGCACAGAATCGCGCGGATGCTCGTTCGGATAAGGCGCACGGTACCTCCTGGCTTTCGGTTTCTTCTTGGTGTGCTTTTGATGCTGGGTGGTGTCGTCGGTTTCTTGCCAGTGCTCGGATTCTGGATGATTCCGCTTGGCGTCGCCGTCGCGGCGCTCGACGTAAAACCGCTTGTCCGCTGGCTGAGAAGGAACCGCGACGACTAGGCGCAGGCTCTCAAGACCCGTCCGCCCGTGACGATACGGCCCATCGACTCGGCTCGGGTCCGCCCTATATCGGTATTTGACCATTTTCGAGGTGTTGTTATGCCCAAGCTCATCCGCGTTTACATCATTCAGGTCCTGATCGGTTTCGGTCTGGCGGCCGTATTTGTCGGACTGCTGCTTTGGCTAGACGTCGGTAATTTGCGCCATCTGGTGATGGCTTCGGACATCGGTTGGTTGGCGGTCCTGATGCTGTTCATCTTCAACGGGCTGGTCTTCGCAGGCGTCCAGTTTTCGATCACGATTATGCGGATGGCCGAAGACGAGAAACCGAAGGGAGGTGGTCTGCGTAAGAGTGTCTTCGAAGAAGGTGTTCCCGCGTATTCAGCGATCAGGCGCGACTGAACTCTGCCCAAATCGGCAAGTGGTCCGACGCACGCCGGGCCTTCTTGCTTTCGATCACGCCGGCATCGTGAAGACGAAATCCCCGATTTGCGGCGATCCGGTCGAGCGCCGCGACGGGTCGCGCAGCATGGTAGGACAGCCCCGGCGCGTGCACGTCGTAATCTTGCGCCAACGGCTCGAGCCCACGGTCGGGCGACCATTCATTGAAATCGCCCAATAACACGGTTGGCATATCGGGTCTGGTCCCGATTTCTTCGGTAATGGATTGCAATTGCGCACGGCGCATCTTCCGAGTCAGACCCAAATGCATCGCGACCAGCCGCGCCGGACCCGCCGCAAAGGTCAGTTCGATAAGCACTGCACCCCGAGGTTCCAGCCCTGGAAGGTGCAATCGTTTCACGGCGTCGACCTGCGTTCCCTTACGCAGCAGTATCGCGTTTCCATGCCAGCCCAGGCTGACATCGTTCATCGCAATATCGGCGGGTTCCATATCCGTGCTGCGCACGATTTCAAGTCGGTCGAGCGCTGCCGGCCGGTTGCCGAGACGGCGGTCCGACTCTTGCAGCGCCAGCACGTCTGCATCGAGGGCTGCGATTACATCAAGCGTGCGTCCTGGGCGCCGACGACGATCCAGACCGATGCATTTGCGGATATTGTACGAGGCGACCCTCAGGGGATGTGCAGACAATAGCATGCTTTTCATATGGGGACTGCCGGCCGTAAAGGAAAGGGGCACCTTGTAGCGCGGTCGAGCCATGTCTAGGTTGTCCGGCATGCGCTTGCGTGACCAACCCTACGTCGTTCAGTTTATTTGGATGGTCCTGTTCGTGGCGGCAATCTGGGCCGCGCTGTCGGGTCGGTGGTCGGTGGCGTTTGTCTCGTTTGCAACGTTCGTGGCGACCCTGTTGCCGGGACTGTTTCTCAATCGGTTTTCAATACGGCTGCCCACGAAGTTCCTTGGCGCGATAGCAGTCTTCGCCTTTGCGACGCTCTTCCTTGGCGAGGTGTTCGACTTCTACGAACGGTATTGGTGGTGGGACATCCTGTTACACGGCGGGTCGGCGATAGCCTTCGGATTGATCGGTTTCCTGTTCGTGTTTTTCATGTTCGAAGGCAACAAATATGCCGCCCCGCCGATCGCCGTTGGGTTCGTCTCCTTCTGCCTTGCCGTCACCATCGGCGTCGTTTGGGAAATCTTTGAGTTTTCGATGGACCAGATGTTCGGGTTCAATATGCAGAAGTCGGGTCTTGTTGACACGATGTGGGATCTGATCGTGGACATGATCGGCGGGTCAATCGGCGCCACAGCCGGATTCTTCTTCCTCAAGGGGCGCGAATTGGGCGGACTGTCCGCGATAATCGACGAATTCGTGACGCTCAACCGCAAGTTCTACAGCAAGCTGCGTCCGCGGCGCTGAGGTGGAAGTGGCGGGACCACCACAGCCGTAGAGGTACGTAAATTCCCGAGGAC
>JBBKWG010000147.1:0-7425 GCA_037968835.1 Paracoccaceae bacterium | reverse complement strand
GCGAAGCCTAACCCGATCAGCGTTCAGACCTGGAAAATTCTCCTGCGCAAAGCCGGCGCCAGCGCCGTCTGCGAAAGCCCCGCAAGCGGGGTCGACTTTCACGTCGACGGCCATCGGCTGGGCTGGGGCCCGAGCGGGTAGGCCCCCTGCGGATCACCGTTTGTGCGGATGATTGGTCGGGCAGAGAGGATTCGAACCTCCGACCCCCTGCTCCCGAAGCAGGTGCGCTACCAGGCTGCGCTACTGCCCGACCGTGCCGCGCGGATTACCGGGCATCCCGGTCTTTTGCAAGGGCAACGTATCCCGGTTCGACCGCATCCGCGCGCGCCCGGATCGCGGCGCTGATGCGCGTGACACTACCGGTTTCGGGCCGCGCGCGCGCGTTCAGAACCGGCGACGTGCGCGTCCGCCCACCGATGCTTTCGCGCAGCACCACGTAAAGACCCGCCGCGACAATGATGGTCACGCCGATCCACGTCGCGCGGTCGGGCGTCTCGCCGAACAGAAACGCGCCGAACAGCGCGGCCCAGATGATCTGCGAATACTGCATCGGCGCGACAACCGCGGCATCCGCCGACCGGTAAGCCGAGATGATCGTCAGCGCGGCAGCGAAGCCCAGCGCCGACATCACCGCAAGAAGTCCCAGATGCGCTGCCGGCATCGGCACGTAGACAAAGGGCAGGACCGCCCCCATCAGCACGAAATTGGCGGTCATCGGATACAGCATCATCACCGCGCTGCGTTCCTCTTTGCCGATGCGGCGCGTGATGACGGACGCAAGCGCGCTTGATGCGGCAGCAATCAGTCCGGCGAGGTGCCCGAGGCTGAACGGCTCGGCGCCGGGTCGCAGAACGATCATCACCCCAAGCAACCCCATCGCAACGGCGGCCCAGCGATGCGGGCCGACCTTTTCGCCCAGTATCGGGATCGACAGGACAGTGATCAGCAGCGGCGAGGCGAACAGAAAGACATAGACCTGTGCCAGCGGCAGGACCGAAAACGCATAGAACGCGGTAACGCCAGTAACCGCGGCCGAGATGATCCGCGCCGTCATCCACCAAGGATGCACCGGGCGCAACGTGCCGACCGCGCGGTCGCGCATCAACATGAGCGTCGCCAGCGGAAAGCTCAGCAACACCGAAAAGAAGATGATCTGAAACGGCGTATAGGTCCCGCCCAGAAATTTCACGACCACGTCGTGCGCCGAGAATGTCGCAAAGGCCAGAAGGGCCAGAAGCGCGCCTTTGGCATTTGAAGGCATGGGGCACCTGGAATTACAGAGTTTTGCTCAATCCTGCGCGAATTGCCGGTCGCTGTCGGGACTGATGAATAGCGTTCCCTTCGCATGTGCGGGCGGGGTCTGTCCAGCGCAGACCTTGACCCGCGGCAGCGATGGCAAGACCCGAACGGCAGGCGTTACCCGTAAGCCTCCATCGTCTTTTCGCTGTCGAGCGACCACTCGTCGGGCGCAAGCGCATCCAGTGGCACCGTCAGAACATATCTCAGGCGGTCGCCTTCGATATTCCGGGTGGCGTTGCCCCCAAGCTGGATCGGGGCGGCGCGCAGCAACAACCGGGTTCCGAAGCCGTCTTGCTCCAACGCCTCTGAAGCCGACGGGATGCCGACTTCCTCCCACCGGAACGTCAGCCTGTCCTGCTCGCGGTCGATGTCCCACGTCGCGTGAATGCTGCCGTCGTTTCCGGAAAGTGCGCCGTATTTCACCGCGTTCGTTGCGAGTTCATGCATGATAAGCGCAAGTTGCTGCGCCGCGTCGGCGCGGATTTCGATGGCATCGCCCGAAAGTTTCAGGCGCTCGGGATAGCTTTCGATGTAATGGCTAAGCTGGCGTTGCACCATCTCGCCGAAATCGGCGCTGGATCGGTTGTCGCCGCGCACGATCGAATCCGTGGCACTGGCCAGCGCGGCGATACGCCCGTCCATGCGTGTGACAAGTTCGTCCTTGTCGTTCGCGGTCTTCGCGGTCTGGCGCCAGATCGACTGAACCACGGTCAGCAAATTCTTGCTGCGGTGCGCCATTTCATGGGTCAACACGTTCAGACGTTCGTTCGAGGCGCGCAAATCGGCCGTCCGGGCTTCGACTTTCTGCTCCAGATCCGCCTGCATCTGACGCAACTCGGCCAGCGTTACCTTATGCGCTGCGATCTCGTCGACAAGATCCCGGTTGGCGCTTGCAAGCGCGGCCGGACCGGGCAACGCGGCAATCTTCGGGACCAGTGGGAACAGCACAACTGCGGTCGTGACCGAGACCAGCGCGGTCGCCGCCTTGATCATTCCTTGCAGCGGATAAATTCCGACCCAGAGCGTGATCAGTCCGACAAGATGGCTCAGACCGCAGAGCAGGATAAAGGCCGCGAACAGCAATATCAGCTTGCGAAATTCCGCGAGTTCGGGGCGAAGTTTCAGCAATTTCACAAGTGCGATCGGGATCGTGGTGTAGGCCAGAAAGATCAGCAGGTCGGAGCCCGCATGAAGCGCGACGAGCCAAGGCTGCCATAATAGACAGTAGCCATGCGGCATGAATGCTGCGGAGAAAAACACCTGGATCATAATGTCCAACCTGCACGACTCGCCGCCGCAGCGACCATGGGCCCGATCTATCACGTTCGGAAACTTGGGGCGACATGAAGATGTGAAATTACATCCTGACCGCAGATGGAATTGCAGTCAGGCGGAAGGGTTTAAATGAATTGAGCAGAAACGCGGCACTTTCACACCGCGCGCCGTTTGTCAGATCACAGGCTGGCGTCCAGTTTGGCTAGGATCGCATCGCCCATTTCCGTCGTGCCCACCGGCGTTCCGCCATCCGGACCCATCAGATCGCCGGTGCGCAGACCATCGGCCAGAACCGCCTCGACGGCGTCTTCGATCCGCTTGGCATCGTCGCCACGATCAAAGCTGTAGCGCAGCGCCATCGCGAAACTCAGGATACAGGCGATAGGGTTGGCCTTGCCCTGTCCGGCAATGTCGGGAGCCGAGCCGTGGACGGGTTCGTAAAGCGCCTTGGGGCGACCGTTCGCCATCGGCGCGCCAAGCGACGCGGACGGCAACATGCCCAACGATCCGGTCAGCATCGCCGCCAAATCCGACAATAGATCGCCGAACAGGTTGTCGGTGACGATGACGTCGAATTGCTTGGGCCACCGGGTCAACTGCATCGCGCCCGCGTCGGCATACATGTGGGTAAGCTCGACGTCGGAATATTCGGCCGCATGGACCTCGGTCACGACCTCGCGCCACAGAACGCCGGATTCCATGACGTTGGCTTTTTCCATCGAGCAGACCTTGTTGGACCGCTTGCGCGCCAGTTCAAAGGCCGAGCGCGCGACCCGCGCGATCTCGCTTTCGGTATAGCGTTGCGTGTTGATGCCGACGCGTTCGTTGCCCTCTTTGAAGATGCCGCGCGGCTCGCCGAAATAGACGCCGCTGGTCAATTCGCGCACGATCATTATGTCGAGCCCGCCCACGACATCCGCCTTCAGCGACGAGAAATCGGCCAGCGCGTCAAAGCATTGTGCGGGGCGAAGGTTGGCGTAAAGATCCATTTCCTTGCGGATACGCAACAGGCCGCGCTCGGGCTTCAGGCTGAAATCAAGCGTGTCGTATTTTGGTCCACCGACAGCACCCAATAGCACGGCGTCGACCTCTTGCGCCTTCTCCATCGTCGCATCGCTCAGCGGGGCACCGTGGGCATCGAAAGCAGCGCCGCCAATCAGATCCTCGCTCACATCGAACGTCATGCCCCGCTTGGCGCCGAACCAGTCGATGATGCGACGCACTTCGGCCATGACCTCGGGACCGATGCCGTCTCCGGCCAGAATAAGAAGCGAGGGGTTGGACATGGGGCTCTCCGTCAGATGATCGCAAGCGGCCTATCCCCGAGCCGCCGGGCGGTCAAGACGCACCGGGTGGCGCCAGACCTCGACGCGCTAATCCCGCCCTTCCGCACGGCTGATCCGTTCACCGCCCCCGATAACAAGATCCACCCAGACAAGCCTGTGGCGCGAGGCGATGACGACCTCGTCGCCGAGCGGCGCGTCCGGCGCGGGCCAGAATACCCCCGCATCCGCAATCTCCAGATCGCGCGACGGCAGCAGATAATCGACGCGCATGTTGCCCGGCCTGTCGGGATCATCGGGCCAGTCGGCCGTGTCCAAAGCGGGATCGCCGCTTTGTGCGTCATTGACGCCACCGTCCGACAAGGCAACTGCGCGACCCTGCGCACTTTGCGGTCGCGGATCGCTCAGAAGCGGGTGGACCAGCAACGCGTTCAGCGCCTTTCCTCGCCCGTCGCCATCCTCGGGATCGAGGTTCGCGAATCCGGCGAGGATGAAGCGCCCGGTCGGCGGCGGACCGAAAGCTCCCTCAAGATAGCGCAGCCAGAACGCCGCTTCGTCGTGATTTCTGCGACCGTTCCGATCCTCGGGCCCATCGAACACCGGCGGGCTGGCGTGCCACACAGCCAGGCGCAAAAGCCCGAAGTCCGTCACCAACGGCACCACCCAGTGCGCCGTTGTCGATAGCCTTTGGCCCGGGTCAACGCCGTCATGCGGGATCGCATCAGGCAGGTCGGTCCAGAGAAGGTCGGAAAAGTCTTGCACTGCGCCATGATCGACGGGGAACCGCGACAGGATCGCCAGACCGCCCTGCCCTGCGAATTCGCCGTAACCCTGCGCGTCGCCCGGACCGCCAAGCCGCCTGTCCCCGTCCAGATCGCGGCCGGTAGCCATGCCGGTGTTGGGGCGCAGCGCGAAGCGGTGCGGATAGCCGCCGATCAGGTCGGCGAAGGCATCGAGAGCCACCATCCCGTAGTCGTAATCAAAGCCCGCCAGAACGATCGCATCGGCGTCCGCCGCACGGATCACCGCTGCCGCGGACGCAACCTGCGGATCGTCGCCCGACAAGATGTCGCGCAGCAGCAATCCGGGTCCGGTGCGGTCGAGTTCGGTGTGGAATATTGCAATGCGGAGGGTTCGCGGCGCTTGCTCGGCGTTAACCGAGGTCGCGGCAAACGCCAGTGCTAGACAGGCAGCAAGTTGGCGCGGTCGTCTTCGCTCGACAACCGGCGCTTCTCGGTAATCATCATCGCGATCCGCCCCATGGCGATCCCGCGCATGAACAAGGATGCCGGCAAGAATGCCCACGCGGCCACCGTCCAGATCAATGTGTGCGGGTTCTCAAGCGACACCGACCCGAACAGGGCCGTTGCCGACTTGATCACCGCCGGTGTCAGGAATGGCAGCAAAAACCCTAAGGCGATGTTAAAACGCGCATCGCGTTCCAGACGTTCGACAACGTCGCCGCCCGCCGTGGGATCGAATGTCGGCAGGTTGACCCAGACATTGAACGCGCCGTTGCGCACGGGCCAACGGCGCAGTCGCTGCATGATCATGAACATGGCCAGCGTCAGCAGCGAAATCAGATAGCTGAGCCCTGCGGCATTGCGCACGACATCGACGTGTCTCGGATCGGCTTCGACAGGAAGCATCAGCACCACCAGCCGCACTGGCGAATACGGGAAGTCGATCACGTCGCCGATCCTGCTGCCGGTCAGCGTGACTATATCGGTCACCTCGGACGGGATGGTCTGACCGCGCACGACCAGCGACAGCACGATCACTGTCAGCCAGAGCGATCCGAACCGCACGCGATTGAACGGTGGAGCGTCGCGGAATTCGATCAATCCGGGATAAGAGGAAGCATATTCGAAAAGCGTCAAACCAGCACCGAATATCGCAACCAGGGTCACGATCTGCGCGGCATCGGCTGTCGTTCCGGGTAACAGGAGCGATGGCGTCGCGATCATGATGATGACCAGTATTGCGCGAACCACGGCACCAGCGAGCCGGGAAATCACCGTCCAGTCTCCGCCATGCGAAGTGTGCGACGCTCGCGCGTCCACTGCTCTGTCCTGTCGATCCGCCAATTGAGGCAGCCTGCCTTAGTTTTGCCCAATTTTTGCCTTCTTTCCTCGTCCCCAGCAAGAACGAGGTCAGCTTCTTGGAACAATTAGGCAATTTCGTGGTCTCAATGGTGCGAGAATGCATCATTTCGCAAATGCAAAAGGGCCGCCCCTGAGGACGGCCCCTACATCTGGTGGAAACCGTTAACTTAAACCCAAGGGCGGGTTTCAGCGGCCTTCGCCTCAAATGCGTCAATCGACGGCGCTGCGTTTTCCATCGTCAATCCGATGTCATCAAGCCCGTTCAGAAGACAGTGCTTTTTGAAGGCGTCGACCTCGAATGCATAAACCTCGCCATCCGACGCGGTGATCTCCTGCGCCTGAAGGTCGATCGCCACGCGCGCGTTCGATCCACGTTCCGCATCCTTCATCAAGGCGTTCACCTGTTCGGGTGGCAGCACGATCGGCAGGATGCCGTTCTTGAAGCAGTTGTTGTAGAAGATGTCGGCAAAGCTTGTGGAAATCACGCAGCGGATGCCGAAATCCAGCAATGCCCACGGCGCATGCTCGCGCGACGATCCGCAGCCGAAATTCTCGCCCGCGATCAGGATTTCTGCGTCGCGGTAGGCGCGCTGGTTCAGCACGAAATCCGGCACTTCGTTGCCGTCGCGATCAAAGCGCATTTCGTCGAACAGATTGGCACCAAGCCCGGTGCGTTTGATCGTCTTCAGAAATTGCTTGGGAATGATCATGTCGGTGTCGATATTGACCAGCGGCATCGGTGCCGCGATCCCGGTCAGCGTGGTGAATTTATCCATGTTTCAGGATCTCCTGTCTGAGCGTGACATTTTGGGTTCGTGTGACAAGTGCAACAAATGTTGCGTTGACGGGAACGCGGGCCACAATAGATTGCGCGCCTAAAGGAGCCGCCTGATGCGCAACCTCGCCCGATCCACGATAATTTCGACCGTTATGGCCGCGATGGCGTTCGCCGGCAGTCCGCTCACCGCGCAGGACGCGCCGGACCTGCCCCTTTGGGAGCTTGGCATCGGTGCGGTGGCGCGGGGCGGAGCCGATTATCCGGGCGCCTCGGAATATTCCTTCGGCGGCGCGCTGTTCCCTTATGTAAGCTATCGCGGTCGCCTGCTGGAATTGGGCGGCGACGAGACGCTGCGCCTTGTGCCTTTCAGCAATGACCGCTTCGAGATCGGCGTCAGCTTCGACAGCTCGTCGTCCGTGGACAGTCAGGACAACTCGCTGCGCGTTGACTTGCCCGACCTTGACGCGCTGGCTGAATTCGGTCCCGAGTTCACCTATCGCTTCGCCGAACGCCCGGCGATTGCCGGCGGCGGAACCGGCCGCTTCGAGGTCTCGTTGCAAACGCGGGGCGTGTTCTCCGTCGGCAGCGACATCGACCACATCGGCACGCTGGTGCGGCCCGCGCTTCGTTATCGCCAGAACGGCGCGCTGAAACCGGGGTCGCGGATTTCGGCCAGCATCGGCCC
>JBBKWG010000146.1:0-13407 GCA_037968835.1 Paracoccaceae bacterium | reverse complement strand
CGGCGGCGAGGCGATGGACAAGATCTGGCAATAGTCCGGGCCGAACATGTCCATCACCTCGAATCTGCGGTCGAGGTCGGTCATCATCGGCACGGCTTCGGACCGGCGTGTAATGTCCGTCGTCGCGCCGATCAGGTCTTTCAGCGCGGCGTGGAAGTTCGCCGGCCAGATATGGGTGAATACGTCGATCTTTTTCATGATGTCTCCGTTCAAGCGATGTCGCGGTTTTCGAGCGGACTGAGCGCGTCGGAAATCTCGCGCGAGGCGCGTCGTATCCGGTATCGCAGCGTTTCGATCATGGCGGTGTCAAAGCGTGTCTCATCCCCTGAAACGCAAAGCGCACCGACGGGCGAGGTGTCTTGCGCAAGGATAGGCGCGGCGACACCGACAATACCCGGCGTGACTTCGCCGTGCGCTGTCGCAACGCCTTCGCGGCGGACGCGCTTCAACTCGTCAAGCACCGCGTTTCTAGTGGCACCAATGCCGGAGGTTATGAATTCTTCGAGGAAATCGTCGATCAACGCGGACCTGTCCCTTGGCGGCAGGAAGGCGACGATTGCGCGGCTGATGGCACCGCGTCCCAACGGCATCGGACGGCCACGGGGATAGCCCGAGCGCGGCCCTGTCGCTGGCCCTTCGGACGCCACGCACAGCAGTTTCCGCCCGTACCAACGCACCACGAACGCCGACCCCCCGAAGCGGGTGGCAAGGTCGGCGAGGTAAGGCTGGCTGGCGGCGATCAGCGGATCGGACCGGCGCATCAGGAAATCCAGTTCGGTGACGCGCGGGCCAAGCGTGTAACCCGCTTGCGGCAACGAAACGAGGTAACCGGCATCCTTCAACGTCTTCAGATAGCGATAGAGCGTCGGGCGCGAATAGCCGAGCCGCGACATCATCTCGTCCGGGATCCACTCGGGTCGATCTTCGGAAAAAAGGTCGAGGATCGCGAGGATGCGTTCGCCGGAGCCGGAAACAGACGTCATTCGCCGACCTCCGCAGCAATTTTTGGCTCACGCCGCAAAAATTCGCTTCCGATAAGCAGAAACCCCAGCACCAGGCCGATTGCGTCGGTCAGAAGTGCGCCCTCGAACGCGCCGGACGGCACCAGCGACATCAGCCCCGCAAAGGCGAACAGGCCGCGCTTGAGCGGTGACAACCGGGTGACGAGGAAGCCCGCGAGCGCCGAGGAGACCAGCCAGACGCCCATGGTCGCGGTGGCAACGGCAAAGATGATCTCGCCGGTATCGCCGATCAGGATCAGCGTCGGGCTGAAGGCGAACAGCACCGGAATGACATAGGCCGCCCAACCAAAGCGCATCGCGGCCCAACCCGTCGCCATTGCCGGGGCCTTGGCAATCGCCGCCGCCGCAAAAGCGGCCAGCGCGATCGGCGGGGTTATCATCGACATCATGCCGAAATAGAGGACGTAAAGATGGGCGGCGATCGGCTCGATCCCGACCTGTATCAAGGCCGGCGCGACGAGCGCGGCCAACAGGACGTAAACCCCGAGCGTCGGAAGGCCCATGCCAAGGATGATGCAGACGATGGCCGACAGGCCAAGCAGCAGCACCGCGTTGCCACCACCGACCTGAACGAGCGCGTAGGTCAGATTGAAGCTCAGCCCGGTGATGTTCAGCACGCCGATGACGATGCCCGAGGCGGCCGAAATCAGCAGTATTTCGATGACGGAATGTCCGGTTTTGGCGATGCTCGCGAATAGCCCGCCAAGGCTGGGCCGTTTGCCCCGATAGCCGATGAGCAGAGCCGTTGCACAAAGCACGAGCGCGGCCCAGAGCGCAGCGCGTTCGGGCTGATACCCCTGCCAGAACAGTAGGTAGATCAACACCGCGAAGGCGAGGATGAAATGCAGGCCGACCGCGACTGTGCGCTTGTCCGGTATCTCGCTTTCCGGCACCCGAAGGATGCCAAGTTTGGCCGCCTCCAGATCCGCCTGTATGAACAGAGCGACGTAGTAAAGGATGGCCGGGACCAATGCCGCCGTGACGATTTCCGAATAGGGGATCGCCAGGAACTCGGACATGAGGAACGCGGACGCGCCCATCACCGGTGGCATAAGCTGGCCGCCGGTCGACGCAACGGCTTCGATGGCTGCGGCCTTGTGGGCCGGGTAGCCGTCGCGTTTGATCATCGGAATCGTGACCACGCCGGTTCCCACTACGTTGGCGACTGCCGAGCCCGAAATCGAACCGAAAAGTCCCGACGCGAGAACGGCGATCTTCATCGAGCCGCCGCGAAACCGACCCATTCCGATCATCGCGGCGTCGGTAAAGAATTGCGAACCGCCGGTGATGCCGAGCAGGACTCCGAACAGGATAAAAGCGACCACGACGGTCGAGGCGACCGACATCGGAAGGCCGAGAATGCCGTTGGAATCGACCGCGAGGTAGCTGACAAGTAGTTGCCAGTTCTGCGGACGTCCCTGAAGCCGTCCCGGGATCAAGTCTCCGATCAGCGCATAGACAAGGAACGTCGCGATGATGATGACAAGCGCCAGTCCGGTCGCACGTCTGAGCGCCTCCAGAAGCAAGGCGACGATCACGACGCTGGCGATCCAGATCTCAGGCGGGCGCGCGAAGATCATCAGGACCAGTCGCGGATAGGCGACTGCGACGTAGCCAAGCGCCAGCATCGACAAAGCGGCGAGCGCCAGATCGTGAACCGGCACATGGGTGCGCGTGGCCCCGCGTCGAGCGGGGAGTTTGAGATAAGCAGCCGGTAACGTGAAGAAAAGCACGGCGGCGAAGAATTGCTGGGGATAAAGGTCAAGCCCGATCTTGCGTTGCAGCGACAAGGCCCAGCAAACGGCGGACAGAACGAGGCAGGCGGCAAGGATGTCCGCCACCGGCTTCGCCAAACTTGCCGGAAGCCCCTTCATATCAGGTGGCCTTCGGCGGCACATCGCGCGCCGCCGTCCTTGGTTTCAAGCAAAGCGCGATGGTCGCGCACGTCCGCGGCTTTCAGTTGAGGCCCACTTCTTCGTAAAAACGCAGAGCACCGGGATGGAATTCGGCGATGCCCGGATCGCCCTTCATGCTGTCGGGATTGAAGGCCCCGAATGGCGGGAAAGTTTCGGCCATGACCTGCGCATTCTCGTACATCGCCTTTGCCATTGCGTAGACCACATCGTCGGGGGCGTCGGCGTGTGTGAAGATGACTTGCGGGAAGGCAATATAGGTCGTGTCCTCAAGCACGCCGGGCATCGCACCGGACGGCAATTGCATGAAGAACGCCGTCGGCCAGTAAACGCGCGCGGCCGCCAGTGCCGCGTCGCTGTCGTCACCGACACCAAGGGCGCGAAGGCCACCGACTGCGGCATCCGCCTCGCGGACTTTGCCGGCTCCGTGCGCGAAGATGAATCCGACCGTATCGCCCGCCACGAAGGCATCCGCACCGGCAACCACACTAGCGACCGACACCTTTTCCACGTCGTCACGCGTCATGCCTGCTGTCGCATAGAAGGCCGAAAGCTGCGGCAGGATGGTATTCTGTGCAGTGTAACCATCGGTCATCGGCTTGCCGCGCAAGTCGGCGACAGACATGATGTCACTGTCGGCGCGCACGAAAATCGCCTCGACCAGGGGCATCAGATGGGCGACGACGCGCAGGTTCGGGTTAGTCACCCCGTTCCACCATTCCTCGCCCGTGATCGCATAGTTGACCTCTTGCAGGTTGGCGACTCCAAATTCTATTCCGCCCTGGTTGATGAAGGGAATGAACTGGTTTGGGCTTGTTGCCGGCTGGATCGTGGTATTCAGCCCGGCGGCGTTGGCGGCGTTCGCCACAGCCGTGCCGATGTTGTGAAAGAGCGAACCGGGGTTCGATGTGGCGATGCCGACGTTTTGCGCCGACGCAGACGCGCCAACAAGCATACCAATGGCGACCGCTGCCGTGGTGAAGAGCGAATTCATTCTTTGACCTCCCATGTCGTTCTCATTTCAGGCTGGAATCCCAATTATTGAGAATGAGTTGACTTTAGCCGCCGCCAAAAGAATATCAAGCGCAAGCGAGGGAGTCGGTTGATGGCGGAGCGAGAAGGGGAACCCGAGACCGGTGGCGAGGCACTTTTGATGGCGTTAAAGTCATCGGGGATTGATTATATCTTCGCCAACGCCGGGACTGATTTTCCGCCTATTATCGAAGGGTTGGCGCGACTTCCTGAAGTAGCGGTGCCATGCGCCGTGACGGTGCCGCACGAGACCGCCGGTGTCGCGATGGCGCACGGTTATTGGCTGGTCACGGGGCAGGCGCAGGCGGTCATGGTGCACGTCAATGTCGGCCTCGCCAATGCGGTGATGGGCATTATCAACGCTGCCTCCGACGATGTTCCGGTGTTTATCCTGTCTGGCAGGACGCCGTTGACCGAAACCGGTCGCAAGGGCGGGCGCATGACACCGATCCAGTACGGACAGGAGATGTTCGATCAGACCGGGCTCGTGCGGGGGCTTGTAAAGTTCGACTACGAAATCCGCTATCCCGAACAGTGTGATTCCGTTGTGAAACGTGCGGCAACCGTGATGTGCAGCGCGCCGTCGGGACCGGTTTATGTCAGCCTGCCGAAAGAACCGCTGAGCGAGCGATTGCCCGAGGGCTACAGCGCTGCCGCGGCCGCTGCGCCCGCCCGGCCCGCGTCTCCCGATCCGACTGCAATCGCGACGCTCGCAACCTGGATCGCGGAAGCGGACGCGCCCGTGGTGCTGTGTCAGCGGGGGGATCCGGCGGGTGAAGTCGGGGCCCGGCTTTCGACGGTCGCTGAACGGTTCGGGCTTGCTGTTGCCGAGCCGTTCAGCGTCCGCAATGTCCTTGCCTCCTCGGACCCCGCGTTCATCGGATACGACGCCGGCGCGGCCATCAGAGGCACGGACCTTGTGATCGTGCTCGACAGCGGCGTTCCGTGGATCGAGGCGGTTTCGCCTCCGGGTAACGTCCGTGTCGTCCACATCGGTGCCGATCCACTGTTCAGACGAATGCCGGTGCGTGGTTATCGCAGCGACCTCGCGATCGTTGCCGATCCGCTGGCGGCACTCGATGCGCTTATGAAGGTCGAACCGGATAAAGACTCGGAGGTCCGTCGCCAGAAAGTGGCCGCAAGGGCCTCAGAGTCCAGGCGCACGCGCGAGATTTTTGACGCCCCACAGGGTGCACCGATGTCAGCGGAATGGATGAGCAGGTGCGTGTCGGATGTCATGGACCACAGCGCCATCGCCTTCACTGAACTTGGCTTGCTGCTGCCGCATATGGATCTGAAGGGGCCGAACCGCATGTTCTCCAACGTGCACGCAGGTGGTCTCGGCTGGGCGATGCCGGCGGCACTTGGGGCGCAGCTTGCCGACCGGGATCGTCTGGTCATCGCTTGCGTGGGCGACGGGTCGTATATGTTCGCCAACCCGGTCGCGTGCCACCAGATCGCCGAGGCGTTGGAGCTTCCGATCCTGACCATCATCAAGAACAACCGGATGTGGAATGCGGTGCGGCGCTCGGTCATCAAGGGGTATCCCGGAGGTGCGGCCGCGCGAATGAATGCGATGCCGCTCACTTCGCTGGAGCCGCTGCCGGATTTCGTTCAGGTCGCGCGGGCCAGCCGGGCGCACGCGGCAAAGATCGAGCGGGGCGAGGATCTTCCCGCCGCCCTTGAGCGCGCGATTGAAGTGATCCGAACCGAGCGCAGGCAGGTGTTGCTGGACCTCGACGTTGCCGCGACGGATTCCCATTGATGGAGTTCGCGCCGCTGCTTCTCGCGTTCGTCGGCATCACCATGGGCGGCTTCCTCAAAGGGGCGACCGGGGCAGGCGCGCCGGTGGTCGGCGTTCCGATCCTCGCCATCGTATTCGATGTGCCGATGGCGGTGGCGATCTTTTCGGTGTTGAACTTGTTCTCGAACATCTGGCAGTCGTGGGCGTTTCGCGATGCGGTGACGGACTGGCGCTTTGTCTGGGTAATGTCGGCGACCGGCGCGGTGGGCGCAGTTCTCGGCTCGATTCTGCTGGCAACGCTTCCAACCGAGATATTGATGGCGGCGCTCGCACTGATCGTGTTCGCCTACATCGCACTTAGGTTGTCGCGCCCCGGTTGGCAACTTGCGCGCGCAACGGGACAAAAACTGGCACCTGCGGCCGGGTTTGTTGGTGGATTCATGCAAGGGGCGGGCGGGTTGTCGGCGCCGGTTTCAGTCACGTTTCTCAATTCGCTGAACCTGACGCGACGGGAATTCATTGGCACGATATCGGTGTTCTTCATCGCAATGTCGGTGTTTCAGATACCGGTGCTGGCAGCGTTGGGCATTCTGGACTGGCAACGCGCCGCCCTGGGCATCGCGGCAATGCTCCCCTTGTTCATCGGCATTTATGTGGGATCATGGAGCGCGCGGTATTTGTCGAAAGAAGCTTTCGACAAGGCGATCCTGGTTTTGTTAGCCGTGATAGCGGTGAAACTGCTCTGGGACGTGATCGCCTGACCGGAGCGTGCAACGAATGGCAAAGAGGACGCAATGACCGACACAACTCCTTACGTTGATCTTTCCCAAGCCGAGGCCGAGGTCGATCTGCCCGAAATCGGCGATCTGACCAGATACGATGCCTTGATGCAGGTGATCCGCAACCGGGTCACCGTGCGCAAGTTCGATCCCGACTATGTGGTGCCCGACGCGCATTACGACCTGATCCTTGAAGCCGCGCGGCACGCGCCTTCGGGGGCGAATGCGCAGCCCTGGCAGTTCATCGTGGTGCGGGATGCCGACATGAAAGCCAAGATGGCGGAGTATTTCGTGGCCGAACAACGGTTTCGCGCGAAGGCCAAGATGAAGTTTCCGACCCCTGATTATCGCGGGTTGGCGACTGCTCCGGGGTTTGTGGTGGTATGTTCCGACATGCGGTGGACGAACGCGTTTCCGGTTTTGAACGATGGTTCCGACCTTGACCGGAAATACCACGAGAACGCCGAACGCATCCTTCTTCAATCGGTGGCGGCCGCGACGATGTCAGCGCATCTGGCGGCGGCGGCGCTTGGCTACAACGTCTGGTGGGTGACCGCGATCGGGCAGCAGGAAGCACAGGACGCGATGCGGCCATTGTTGGGTATCCCCGAAGAAATTTCGGTTCTGGACATCTTGCTGTTCGGGCCGCCAGCCGCAGCGCCCTACAAGCGATGGCGGCGACCTGCAGAGGAAATCGTGCACTGGGATCGATACAATAGCGAGCACTTCATGACCGACGAGGAACTTGACGATTGGATCAAGACCCGTCGGCACCGGGTGATGTACAAGGATGCTTCGAAGATCGACTGATGCTTTCGGTGTATACAATAATTGGCCCATCGGCATTGGAAATGACCTTCAAACGGGAATTGACAGATTAATGTATACAATCTAGTCATTGTTGCAAGTTCTCCACTGAAGATGGAGTCATGAGAGGAACCGTTTTGTCCGAACGCATGACGCAGTTTGAAAAGGCGCTTCTCGGCCTGCGCTCGCTTGTCATGTCCGGCACATTCGACGCGAACACGCGGCTGTCGGAAGTCGCGCTTTCCGAACGTCTCGGGATTTCGCGCACGCCATTGCGCCAGGCGATGGACCGGCTGGTGGCCGAGGGTCTACTGGCGCGGATCGAGACCGGCGGCTGTCGCGTCGCGCGCTTCACACTCGATGATATCAACGACGCAATCGAATTGCGTGGCGTGATCGAAGGAACGGCGGCGCGCCTGTCAGCGGAGCGGGGCGCGGACCCGGCGCTTCTGAGCGAGGCTGACCGGACGCTTGCAGCCATTGATGTGGCTCTTGCGGGACCGGGCGGTCTCGACTTTGACGCCTATGTTCGGCTGAACGCGGCCTTTCACGACCTGTTGGCAAGAATGGCTGGAAGCTCGGTTGTCCAACGCGAGGCGGAGCGGATCAATCGCCTGCCGCTGGCATCACCAAGCGCGTTTCTTCAGGAACAGGAACTGATCCCCGATTTCCAGGCATCGCTGATCCGTGCGCAGGATCAGCACAAGGCCATGCTGTCGGCAATCAGGGGCCGCGAAGGCGCGCGCGCCGAGGCTTTGGCGCGCGAGCACGCACGTCTGGCTCGCCAGAACCTTCAACATCTTGCCAATGCCGGACCGGGCATCGCGACGCGGGTTCCCGGCATGTCACTTCTTACCGAAGAATAAAATCAGAGGAGACATTTCAAAATGCCCAGCCTGTCCGATGTCATGAAAAAATACAGCAATCCGGTCGAGATGCTGCGCAATTCCCAGATCGGTATGTATGTCTATCCGGTCGTAACGCCCGAGTTTCATAACTGGCGCGTAGAACAGGAGGCCTGGCGGCATACCGCGGTTCTGTTCGATCAGTCCCATCACATGGACGAACTTATCGTCGAAGGTCCGCAAGCCGAAGAATTCCTGGCCCATCACGGCATCAACAACTTCGCGAATTTCGATCTCAATCGGGCCAAGCACTTCGTGCCCGTGACGCCGAATGGTCATGTGATCGGCGACCACATCATTTTCCGTGAGCGCGCCGACAAATTTATCCTCGTCGGACGTGCGCCGACATCGAACTGGCTGATGTTCTGCGCCGCGTGGGGCAAGTGGAATGTGCGGATAAAGCACGATCCGCGTTCAACCTCGCGACCCGAGGGAGAACGCGTTCTGCGCACCCACTATCGCTATCAGATCCAGGGGCCGGATGCGCCGAAGATATTCGAGAAAATGAATGGCGGGCCAATTCAGGACATCAAGTTCTTCCACGTCGACTGGATCAATGTCGGTTCAAAGAAGGTGCAGGCGCTGCGTCACGGCATGTCCGGCGCGCCGGGGCTGGAGATCTGGGGCCCCTACGACGACAGGCACTACATTCACGCCACGATCCTGCAGGCTGCCGAGGACGCGGGCGTTGATCTCGTACGATGCGGCAGTCGCGCCTATTCGACGAACACGCTCGAGTCCGGATGGATCCCGTCACCTTTGCCCGGCATCTATACCGGCGACGGAATGCTGGCCGACTACCGCGACTGGCTGGGCGCGGACATGTACGAGGCCGCAGGCGCGATCGGCGGCAGCTTCGTGTCGGACAACATCGAGGACTACTACGTCAATCCGTTCGAGCTTGGCTATGATTTCTACATTGGCTGGAAGAAGGACGATTTCGTCGGCAAAGAGGCGCTTTACAAGATGAAGGAAAGCAAATCGAACCGGAAAAAGGTCACGTTCGAGTGGAACAAGGAAGACGTTCTCAAAGTGATCGCCTCGGCCTTCGACGAGGGCATTCCATACAAATGGATCGACTTCCCGCAGCCAAACTACGCATCGTCCTCGGCGGACATGGTGATGCACGGCGACAAGATGGTCGGCATGTCGATGTTCAATGGCTACAGCTACAACGAACGGTGCCTGTTGTCGCTGGGCGTTGTCGAGCAGAGCGTCGAAATCGGGGATGTGCTTACCCTGAAATGGGGCGAACCGGACGACACCAGGAAGACGTCGGCTGAAAAGCACAAGCAGGCGGAAATCCGGGTTCGGGTGTCGCCGACGCCATATTCAAGCGAAGTGCGTGAGGGTTACGCGTCAGATAGCTGGCGCACAAAGGCCGCTTGAGGCAATGATGCTAGGGCGGCGTGAGCGAACCTGACCGCCGCCCGAATTAATAAGGCCCGCACGAAGCAGGGCCACCATTCCGGGAGGATCACAATGACCATCAGAACGACACTTATCGGGCTTGCGCTTGCCGCGGCCACGACACTGCCCGCCTCTGCGCAGGAACTGAAATTCGCCAACTTCACGCCGCCGTTTCATACCGTGAACGCATCGGTTATCGAAAAGCTGAACGCCGATTTTTCGGCAGCGACGAACGGAAGCCTGACCGTGCGCGGCTATCATGGCGGCGAGCTGGGTGCCGGACCGGTCGAGCAATACATCCGTGCCGTCCAGGGTGTGGCCGAGATCACGTGGGGACTTCCGGGTTACACATCCTCGCAGTTCGAAAAGACGATGATCGTCGAGCTTCCGGGCGTCGTGCCCGAAGGCAAATGCGGCTGCGATGCGCTTTGGGACGCGATAGACGAGATCAAGAGCGAGTTCCCGGGGACCATTCCGGTCGGGCTGTGGACCTCTGAGCCGAACATCATGATCATGCGCGACAAGGTCATTCGCACGCCGGCGGACCTTCAGGGGCTGAAAATTCGCGTCGCCGGTGCCACCGCTGGCAAGGTCGCCGAGGCCCTTGGCGCGACGCCGGTCCAGATGCCGATCAATCAGGTTTACAACGCCATGCAGACCGGCCTGATCGACGGCGTCTTTACCGGCTCATCGACGCTGGACGACTTCAAGCTCGACGAAGTGGCGGATGCGTTCACGATTGGCGCGCCGCTTGGTCGTCTCGCGTTTTATGCTGTTATGGGCGAGGGGTCTTACAACGCGCTTTCGGACGAAGCGAAGGCCGCAGTCGACGCGAATATCGGTCGCGAGGTATCACAAAACGCTGAATCCGCGTGGATCGAGACTGGTAAGGCCGGTGTTGCCCGTGCCCGAGAAGATGCCAAGAATACATTCGTCGATCTGACCGCGGAAGAAGCACAGGCATTCGCGGATGCGGTATCCTCGATTGTCGCGGAATATGTCGCAGGCGTGGGCGGTGACGCCGCGCTCGCCGCGATGCAGAAGTAACCGCGTGAGGCAATTGCGCAAAGTCGCGGACAGGCTTATCGGCCTGTCCGCCGCCATCGGTTCGACCGGACTTATCTTCGCGGTGATCGTGATCCTGATCGACGTTGTCGGCCGCGCATTGGGCAGCCCGCTTTATGGCGGGCAGGACATCACCATGATGACGATGATCGTCCTTGTCTTTGCCCCGATGGCGCTTTGCGACCGGCTGGGCGGTCACATCGCCGTCGATCTGTTCGAACCCTATTTTCCTGCCGCAATGAACGATGTCATCGACATCATCGCCGCGCTGCTGGGGGCGACGATATTTGCGGCGCTGGCATGGGCGACGTGGGACAGCGCGATCCTTTCGCAAATGCTCAACCTGTCGACGAACCTTCTTTATCTGCCGAAAGCCTGGTTCCAATGGGCGATGATCGCCTTTCTGATGCTTGCAGCGCTCGCCCTGATGCTGCGCGCCGTCGAGCTTGCCTTATCGGGACGCGACATCCGCAAGGAACCGCACCCATGACCGCCACTGCCGCGGGCGTCTATGGAATCGTGGCACTTTTCGTTCTGTTGATCTTGCGGATACCCGTGGCGTTCGCCATGTTTTTCGTGGGTTTCATTGGCATTTGGGTATTGAACGGTCTGAATGCGGCGACGTCGCTGCTGGCCTCGGAAGCGTTCACGCTTGGATCTTCGCCGGAACTTGTCGTCATCCCACTGTTCATCCTGATGGGAAACATCGCCTCGGCCACCGGAATGAGCCGCAGGCTATACGATGCCGCCTATGCCGTCATCGGATCGGTGAAGGGCGGTCTGGCCTCGGCCACGGTCATCGGGTGCGGCGGGTTTGCCGCGCTGTCGGGATCGTCGGTCGCGTCGGCACTTACGATGGGCAAGGTCGCGCTAGGGGAAATGGACCGTTACAATTACGATCCACGTCTGTCCACCGGCGTTGTCGCGGCCGGCGGAACGCTTGGCATCCTGATCCCGCCGTCGACGGGCTTTGTGATCTACGCAATCCTGACAGAGCAATCCATCGGGCGGCTATTTCTGGCGGGCGTGTTTCCGGGGCTTTTATTGCTGTCGCTGTTCGTGCTGGCCGTCACGGTGCTTTGCTACATCAGACCCGAGTTCGGCCCTCCGGGACCCAAAACCAGCCTCAGGGAGAAGATTGCGGCGTTGTCGCGGGCGGGGCCAATCGTTGCGATCATCGTTCTGACCATCGGCGGAATATACGGCGGTCTGTTCTCGCCTGTCGAAGCGGCAGCGGTCGGGGCAGGGGCGGTCATCCTGATCGGGCTCGTGACGCGCACATTGGCATTCGGGACGCTCTGGGAGGCATCCAAGGACAGCGTGGTGACGACCGCGACCGTGATGCTGATCCTGATTGCGGCGCATCTGATCAACCCGTTTCTGGCGCTGAGCCAGATCCCATCGGCAGTCGGCGAAATCGTCGAGGCAATGAACCTTTCCGCGACAAGCGTGCTACTGTTGATCTTGCTGATCTACATCGTCCTCGGTTGCTTTCTGGAAGGTTTCGCGATGCTGGTGCTGACGCTTCCGATCTTCTTCCCGATCATCCTCGACTTGGGAATTGACCCGATATGGTTCGGCGTTCTTGTCGTCCTGTCCCTTGAAATGGGGCTGATTTCGCCGCCGGTGGGCCTGAATGTCTTCATCGTCAAGTCGGTGGCGCCGCACGTCTCGCTGGGGCAGATATTCTCGGGCGTGATCCTGTTTTGGGTGATGATGCTCGTGGCGCTTCTGATCATCGTCGCGTTTCCCCAAATCGCGCTGTTTTTGCCCGACACCATGATAAACTGAGATTTCCATGTCCGAACCGATTTTCGATATCGCGCATCTTGGCCACGTCGAAGTTCTGACTGACAAGTTCGACGAAAGCCTCGATTTCTTCACGCGGGTCTACGGGTTGAAATTGTCGGCCCGCGACGGTGATAGCGCCTATCTTCGGGCCTGGGACGATTATGAATTCCACACACTGAAACTGACCGCGCACGACCAGACTGGCGTGGCCCATATCGGCTATCGCACGTCGTCCGAGGCGGCGCTGCACCGGCGGGTCGCGGCTATCGAGGCGTCGGGCTATAAGGCGCATGGATGGGTTGACGGCGATGCCGGACACGGGCGCGCGTATCGTTTCGAGGATCCGTTCGGCCATGTATTCGAAATCTACTGGGAGACGCGCAAATACCTACCTGACGCTGACGACGCGCCTGCGCTGAAGAACATGGCGAGCCGGTTTCATGCGCAGGGCGCGTGTCCGCGGCGTCTGGATCATCTCAATCTGTTGGCCGAGGATGTGACCGCCTTTCGCGATTTCATGCAAACCTGTCTTGGCGCCCGCGTGACCGAGCAGGTCCGACTGAACAATGGGCGCTTGGGCGGCTGCTGGTTCACCGTCAACAACAAGAGCTACGACCTTGCCTGCACCGAAGAACACGGGCGCGGCGAGAATCGCCTGCACCACGTCACCTATGCCACCGATCAGCGCGAGGACATCCTGCGCGCCGCCGACATCTTTCTTGAGAACGGGGTCCACATCGAAACCGGACCGCACAAACACGCTATTCAGGGAACGTTCTTTCTGTACGTGTGGGAGCCTGCGGGAAATCGCGTCGAACTCGCGAATGCCGGTGCCCGGCTGATCCTACAACCCGACTGGGAGACGGTGACCTGGACCGAGGATGAACGCAAAAAAGGACAGGCGTGGGGGCTGAAGACGATCGACACATTCCACACGCA
>JBBKWG010000145.1:0-14413 GCA_037968835.1 Paracoccaceae bacterium | reverse complement strand
CCGCCGCCGCCAGTTGCCCACCCTTCACTTGGCTCACGTGCTTTCTGACCGTGTTCATCCGGTCAATCGGCGCTCCCGAAGCCAGAAGCGCGGCGTTGAGCGCCTGCTTCTCTTCCAGTTTAACGCCTTCTGCAGGGGCTACAAGCAACGCCGATGCGCCCCCCGAGATCAGCGCAAGCACGAAATCTCCCTCGCCGAGGCCGCCGAGCAATTCCAACATACGGGTCGTCGCCAATTGGCCCGCCTTGTCCGGCACCGGGTGTGCAGCCTCGACGATTTCGATGCCCTCGCACGGTCGCGCGTATCCGTAGCGCGTGATCACCAGCCCTTCACACGGCCCCCACTCGGCCCCGACGGCTTCGGCCATCCGGGCCGATGCCTTGCCAGCACCGATCACCACGACACGACCAGCGGGCTTTGCAGGCAGATGCCGTGCAAGGCTCTGCATCGGGTCGGCCACTTCGACAGCCCGGTCGAACAAGGCGCAAAGCTGAACAGTTCGGTCAGGGTCCGCCACGGTGTCTCCGGAGGCTGCGAGCAGGCTATTGAACTTTGCCTTTTGTATCAGCGGCAAATTCTATGTCCAACACCGGACCCGGTCTCGGAAACGAAAAACCCCGGCACTATGGCCGGGGCAGTCGGGCAGCCGAGGGAACCGTAAACTCACTTGTCGTCGTCGTCGTCGCCGTCAACGTCATTGGGCAGATTGAAGAACGTATCGGCGTCGGGAACCGGTCCGTCCTTTTCGTCGTCGTCCGGACCCGACAACGTGAACGTCTCCAACCCCGAAATCGCGGTCGGCATCTTCGGTTCGGATTCCATGCCCAGCGATTGTTCGGTCGATACCAGCTTGCGCCGCTCATCGTCAGACATGACCTCGCCGCTCTTGGCGCGCTTTTCGGCAGCCTTCTGAACGGCCGAGTCCAATTCCGACTGCTTGGTCAGACCCAATGCCACCGGATCGACAGGCTGGATCGAGGAAATGTTCCAGTGCGTTCGCTCGCGGATCGACTGGATCGTCGGTTTCGTGGTGCCAACCAGTTTGGAAATCTGCCCATCCGTCAACTCGGGATGAAACTTGACCAGCCATAAAATAGCCGCTGGCCGATCCTGTCGCTTGGAAAGCGGCGTGTAACGCGGACCCCGGCGCTTTTCCTCGCCAACGGCAGCGGCGTTGAATTTCAGCTTCAGCGCGTGGGAGGCATCCTTTTCCGCCGCGTCGATCTCTTCCTGGGACAACTGGTTGTTGGCGACGGGGTCGAAACCCTTCACGCCTGCGGCAACGTCTCCGTCCGCAATGCCCTGAACTTCCAGTTCGTGCAGCCCACAGAATTCCGCGATCTGCTTGAAGCTGATCGTGGTGTTGTCCACAAGCCAAACGGCGGTGGCTTTGGCCATGATCGGTTTGTTCATTGCATCGTCTCCTGACAGTTCTTTCCCGCGCCGGGAAAACGGCCGGTCCAGGTGGACCACTACCTCGATTTCGGGGAAGTTGGCGGGTATATAGACTCGACGGGCCGGAAGGAAAAGAGGAAATGCGCTGGATTTTTCTGTTGCTGCTAAGCGCGGGCCTTGCGCGCGCCGAGGGCGAGCCTGCCGGAGAGTTCGACTATTACGTGCTTTCGTTGTCCTGGTCGCCGTCCTGGTGCGCCCTTGAAGGCGACGCGCGCCGCTCGCCCCAGTGCGATGGAGCCAGAGATTTCGGCTGGGTTCTGCACGGTCTTTGGCCGCAATATGAAAGCGGCTGGCCCAGCTATTGCCGCACCGAGACCCGAAACCCCTCGCGCGCCGATACCTCCGCAATGGCCGACATCATGGGAACGTCCGGTAGCGCATGGCATCAATGGAACAAGCATGGCAGGTGTTCGGGGTTGGCGTCAGTAGACTATTACTCGCTGGCACGGACCGCCTTTGAACGGGTCAATCGTCCCGCGATCTTCCGGCAGCTTGAAAATGCCGTGCGTCTGCCCGCGCGTGTCATCGAAGAAGCGTTTATCGAGGCCAACCCGGACTGGTCGCCCGACATGCTGACGATCACCTGCAAACAGGGTCGTATCGAGGAAGCGCGCCTTTGTCTTAGCCGCGATCTTGAACCGCGCATTTGCGGCGCGGACGTGATCCGCGATTGCACACTGACTGACGCCTTGTTCGAACCCATCCGCTGAATGCGGCCCTGCTGCGCACGTCAAACAGCGTGCAAAAAAGTTTCCACTTGGGCTCTCTCGAAAGTGACTGAAATGAAAGCGGAAATCTGCTAGACTGAAAGTCTGTTCGGAGGCTGGCGTCCAGCCCGCCTGTCCGCGATCTGGACCGCCATCCCGAGAATGCAGCGACATTCTTGAAAGGAATGGACATGGTCAAGACAATCGGCAACCCGCTTTCGTGGACAGCTCAGCGACTTGTCGGGGCGGGCGAGCATGTAACCGAGTCGGTCGAAGCAATTGGTGGAACAGACGCCGCTGATCTGTCGATCCAGCATTTGACGAACGAGGATTTGCGCACGGCGCTTCGCAAGGGACTCGAAGATTTCTCGGTATCCCGCGCCGATGTGATGTTCATTTGCCTGATCTATCCGATCATCGGTCTGGTTCTTGCCGGTCTGGCCCTGAACATGAACCTGTTGCCGTTGTTGTTCCCCGTCGCGGCCGGTTTTGCGTTGCTCGGCCCGTTGGCGGCGGTCGGCTTGTACGAGGTCAGTCGCCGCCGCGAAATGGGCGAGGACGTCACTTGGCTTGCGGCATTGAACGTTGTGCGAGACCCGAATTTCAGCGCTCTCGTTGTGATGGGTCTGTACCTGATCGGTATATTCCTGGTCTGGCTGCTGGTCGCGAACCTGATCTACACTCTGACCCTCGGTCCTGAACCTCCGGCTTCCATCGCCACCTTCATGACGGATGTTCTCACGACTGGCGCCGGCTGGGCGATGATCATTATTGGGGTCGCCGTCGGGTTTATCTTTGCACTTGCTGTGCTGGCGATCAGCGTCGTCAGTTTCCCCCTGTTGCTGGACAAGCACGTCGGTGTGCCGACCGCGATCATGACGTCCATCGGTGTATTCCGCGAGAATCCCCGCGTGATCGCAAGTTGGGGAGTGATCGTCGCCGCGTCGTTGTTCGTCGGCTCACTTCCAGCGTTCGTCGGACTGGTGCTTGTGCTGCCGATCCTCGGACACGCGACCTGGCATCTTTATCGGCTGGCCGTCAAAACCGCTTAGGGGCTCGCCAATCAAGCCACCGCGAGCACAATTTTACCGATGTGATCTGCCTCAAGTGCCCGGTGCGCCCCGGCTGCATCCTCCAGCGGGAACTCCCGGTCCATTACAGGGCCGATCCGGCCTGCGGCAAGTAGCGGCCAGACATGCGTGCGCAACTCACGCGCAATCTCTGCTTTTGCGACGTCAGATTGCGGGCGAAGTGTTGATCCTGTGATCGTCAGGCGGCGCACCATGACCTCGGCGAAGTTCAGTTCCACTTTTGGCCCCGTCAGGAATGCGATCTGAACCAGGCGTCCGTCATTCTTCAGCGCCTTCACGTTCCTGGGCAGATACGATCCGCCAACCATGTCGAGGATCAAATCCGCGCCCCCGTCTTGCCGCAGAACGTCGACGAAATCCTCGTTGCGATAATTGATCGCCCGCTCCGCTCCAAGTTCTAGGCAAACGTAACACTTGGCGTCGCTTCCCGCAGTCGTGAAAACACGCGCTCCGAAATGATGTGCCAGTTGGATCGCCGTTGTGCCGATGCCCGACGATCCGCCGTGCACCAGAAAAACTTCGCCCCCCTTCAGCCGCCCGCGCATGAAAACATTCGTCCAGACGGTGAAGAATGTCTCTGGCAAACAGGCGGCCCGGTCCAGCGACATGCCGTCTGGCACTGGCAGGCAATGCGCTGCTGGTGTGACGACGTATTCAGCATATCCACCGCCGGGCAACAGGGCGCAAACCGCATCACCCTGAGCAAGCTCGGACACGCCCGGACCCAGTGCCGCAATGTGGCCCGAAGCCTCTAGGCCCGGAAGATCGGATGCGGTTGGCGGCGGCGCGTAGCTGCCCGCGCGTTGCAGAGCATCGGGGCGGTTCACGCCGGCATAGGCGACCCGGATCAGCACCTCGCCATATCGCGGTTCGGGGCGCGGTCGTTCGGCCAGACGCAAGACTTCCGGGCCGCCGGGCTCGCGGATTTCGATCACGCGCATCGCAACGCTCATGGGCGGCCGCTCCACCGGCCGGGTAAATCGTTCAGGCGGGAACGGTCAGGCGCCCGGACCTTGCCGAAAAGGCTCGCTTGCAGCGACATAAGGGGTTTGGTCAGCGGATTTTCCCGCAGCCGTACTTTGATCTTCTCGATGGTCATGACGTCGTCGATGCGTCGGTCGATGAAGGCATGTGTATCGCTGAAACCAACGGAATCGTCGCCCAGCCAAAACAGTACGACCGAGGCCCAGACGCCGCTCAGCGTCGCCCGTTTGGTATACCAGTTCACATCCTGCGAGGTGTCGCCGAGCGCGTTCCAGACGTAATCGGCCGTCTCCCAGACCAGTTTCAGGCCGTCGCCCGCATGATGGGGCAGCGCGAACATAGCCGAGGCACGGCGCACCGCTTCGCGATCCTCCATCGCTTCGACGCGAAAACGCAATGCCGCGGCAACTTTGTCGCGAAACCGCATTTCACCCAGGTCCGCCGTCTTCAACCGCGCCACCATCGCGCGGTCACCGCGCCGATGAAACGCCACGGCCAAGTCGACTGCCCCGCGCGGTGCGAGCGCATTCGCCTCGGCTTCGCTCATGCCGCTGTCCGCGATAGCGGCTTGAAACGTTTTTGGCGACCAGCCCTCGAACGGGACGTGCGGCAATGCGGCGTCCAACAACTTGTCCAGCGGCGATATGGGTGTGTCCGTCATGTTCCCGGCCTCCGTTGGGATGAACTCCTACGGTAGACAAGCTAATGCAGCTTTGCTATAGCGCCCCTTCCTGCAATTTATGCAACTCAAACCTAGAAAGGTGGTGAAAACCACATGCAGGTCAGTGTTCGCGACAACAACGTCGATCAGGCGCTTCGTGCCCTGAAGAAGAAGCTGCAACGTGAAGGTGTTTTCCGCGAGATGAAGCTTCGGCAACATTTCGAGAAACCGTCCGAAAAACGCGCACGCGAAAAGGCCGAGGCCATTCGCCGTGCCCGCAAACTCGCACGGAAGAAAGCACAGCGCGAAGGTATGCTCTAAAAAGCGTCACGCACTGGATGGGCTTCGGTCCGTCAAACGACGACCCCCGCGACGCATGTCCGGGGGTTTGTTGTTTTCAGGGCCTCAGGTTTTTAGCCAGTCAACCGCCTCGGCGAACTCATCGTCGTCGAAATACCGCGCGTCCTTGCCAATGACTCGCTTGCCGATCTGGACTGCCAGCGCCTGCCAACCCGCGTCGCCCACGATCGCTGCACGGTCCAGGGCGCCCGCATGGTCACGCACCAGTCGGAAGTGTTCGCCAATCGCGCCGAGCCCCTGCCAGCCGTCGAATTCACGTAGATCCAGTAGCAGCCGGAACTTGTCGTTGCGTGCGATGAACGCTGCGATGTCGCGCGATTCCTCTTCGTAGACCGCGCTGTCGAGTGCACCCACTAGCTGGACATGGAGAACCCCGTCGCCAAGATCGCGCTGATGGATCGCCCCCAGCGATTCAACCAGCCAGCGATGCGCGTCTTCGGTCTCGTCTGCGTCGAAGACGCGCACCGGGCACGGAATGACGACCGAGAACGCCTTGACCATCGTCTTGATCGCCTTCGAACCAGTCACCAGTGCCAGCCGGTCGAACCCTCGCCAGTGCTTCAAGCCCAGCCGGGCATCGTCCATCAGTGCACCAAATGTGAAGTCCGAAAGATCGGATTTGAGGACAACGAGCGCCCGGATCCGTTCGCCACGCTCGATGGCCTGATCCAGCGCGGGCGTCAGAATGTTTCGATAATCCTCATCTGTCACCGTGCCCGAGATCCGGATCTCCATCAGATCGTCGCGGTCGAGTTTCTTAACCTCGATCATTTTCGTGCTCTCCATTCTGTAAGGTCCCGACCGATCCTAAATACCAGCGCGGCACTTGCCTTGATCGGTATCAAGCTTTCGCGTCAGTCCGAGAATTGAGCCCTGACCCGCGCCATATCCAACGGTCGCTCGCTCAACTCACCCGGATCCCATTCGCTGCGCTCCGCCTCGAAAAAGTCGCCGCCGTAGATGTGGAGTGCGCCACTCAGTTTCGCGGTCGGGTTCGCGACCGAATGGATGATGTCGGCACCTAGTGGCGCGACGTCTCCGGTACATAGCGACTTCGCGCCAGCGGCCTCGATTTCGTGGTCGGCGTCATCTGGAAGCCGACGCCAGAATATGTTGTCCTCACGACCCCCGTAGATGCCGATCACCGCCCACATTCGATGATTGTGAGGCGGCACGATCAGCCCGGGCGACCACACCGTGTTCAGGATCGTCAAAGTGTCAGACACATAAAGCGGCACCAGCGCCGGTCCGGTCGGCTCGCCCAGAGCCCGCGTCAATTCGGCGGTGTCACCAAGGGCGCGGCGCGTAAGTTCGGCGACCGACCTGTGCGTTGGATCGTCGCGCACCGCATCACGGCATTCTTCGACAAACCTTTCGAGATCGAACATGGGGATATCCTTTCGCGTATGGGTTCCATCCCAATTCTACACGAGTTCGGGGGCTTCTCAAAACGTGTCGGAACTCGTCTCGGGACGTCTGAATCCGCGGGACGCACATCCGGCGTTCTGCTAGATTTGGGCCATGAAATCGACGAGCGAACAAGATCAACCCTATCGCTGGGTCATCCTTCTGGCCTCTGCATCCATCCTCGCGTTGGTGCTGGGTCAGCTTGTGAACGGTCTGTCGGTCTATTTCGTCCCGCTGGAAACGTCAGAGGGTTGGAGCCGCGCGGATATTGCACTTATCAATTCGATCGGGCTGCTTGGTCTCGCCGTGGGTTCGCTGGTGATGGGGTTCGCGGTCGAACGCTTTGGCGTGAGGAAGGTCGTGCTTCTAGGAATCACGGTCACAGGTCTCGCGACACTGGCTGCATCGCGGGCGACGTCGCTGTGGCATTTCTATTCGCTCTTTTTCTTCGCTGGCGCGCTTGGTGGCGGGTCGATTTCAGCACCGCTCATGGCGCTGGTAGGATGCTGGTTCACGCGCGGCGCGGGTCTGGCCCTTGGGATCGCTGCGGCAGGGCAGGCTGTCGGTCAAGGTGGCATGCCATTCACCGGGGCACTGCTGATCGAGGCGCTGGGTTGGCGTGGCGCAATGGCGGCGCAGGGAATCGGAACGATCGTCATTCTCATCCCACTCGCGCTTTTGTTGCGCGACGCCCCAATCGCCGCAAGCGACCGCAGGCTTGCCGATCAGACACCGTCGGGACTTCCCAACACCATGATCGTCGCGTGGATGTCGTTGGCAGTGGTGTTTTGCTGCACCTGCATGGCCGTGCCGCTGATGCACCTTGTGCCGCTGATGCAGGGTCGTGATATCGCGGCGACCGACGCGGGCAGCGTCCTGTTCGTGATGCTGATGATTGCCATCGTTGGCCGCGTTGCGTTTGGACGCCTTGCCGACATCATCGGAGCTTTGCCGGCTTGGTTCGCCGCGTCGGCCTGGCAGACCGCCCTTGTCTTCGGGTTCGTCTTCCTGACCCGACTTGATCACTTTTATATCTATGCCGCGATCTATGGCTTTGGATACGCTGGTGTCATGACAGGATTGTTGGTGACAATCCGCAGTCTTACCTCGCCAGCGCGTCGCGCTTCTTCGACCGGGATCGTGCTGGCATTCGCCTATGTGGGCCACGGTCTTGGCGGATGGCAGGGCGGGCTATCCTATGACCTGACCGGCAATTATTCCGTAACCTATGCGAACGCGGCGCTTGCGGGCCTTGTGAATCTTGTCATCGTCGGTTCGCTCTGGATGCACCTGCGGGGCCGCCGCGCTCCTGTCATCGCCTAGATCGGCAAGGCCGTGGTTTGCCGCACGGTTCTGAGCGCGAAGGACGAATGCATCTGCGCCACGCCGGGCAGTCGTGCCAAGGAACGACGGTGGATCTGGGCGAAATCTTCGGTATCGCGGGCAATCACCTTCAACAGGTAATCCGCGGTTCCAGCCATCAGATGACATTCCAGCACTTCGGGGATCCGCGCGACCTCGCGTTCGAACGCGTCCAGGAGTTCGTCAGCCTGACCTTGCAACGTGATCTCGACAAATACGACGGTCGGACGGTTCAGCTTGCGCGGGTCCAGCAGCGCCACGTAGTCGCGAATGATCCCGGTCTGCTCCAGCCTCTGCACACGCCGGTGACAGGCCGAGGCCGACAGGTTCACGGCCTCCGACAGATCGGCGTTGGAAATGCGTCCGCGCCTCTGCAAAACCGAAAGTATTCGGGCATCCGTCGCGTCGATCTCGGACATTGCGCAAGACTCCTTCGCTAAGTCATCACTTCGTCGAAGAAATCGCCGATATTAGCGCAATCATCCAGCGTAATCGCACCGTACTTCGAGGAATTCTCTGCGAAAACAGGACGAAATGGAGGATGACACTATGAAGATCGGCTGTCCGAAAGAGATCAAACCGCAGGAATTCCGCGTCGGCATGACGCCAAACACCGCAGGCGAAGCCGTGCGTCACGGGCATGAGGTGCTGATCCAGACCGGTGCCGGGGCCGGGGCCGGCTTCACGGACGCCGACTACGTCGCTCAGGGCGCGCGCATTGTCCTGACGGCCGAAGAAATCTTCGAGCAAGCCGACATGATCGTGAAGGTGAAGGAACCCCAGTCGGGCGAACGCAAGATGCTGCGCGAGGGACAGGTGCTGTTCACATACCTCCACCTTGCGCCCGACCCGGAACAGACGAAAGACCTGATCGCCAGTGGTGCCACCTGCATCGCTTACGAAACCGTCACCGATGAGCGCGGCGGACTGCCACTGCTTGCGCCGATGTCCGAGGTCGCCGGGCGTCTGGCGCCACAAGTCGGGGCATGGACGCTGCAGAAAACGAATGGCGGGCGCGGGGTTCTGATGGGCGGTGTGCCGGGCGTCGGTCCGGCCCGGGTCGTCGTGATTGGCGGTGGGGTCGTCGGCACCCACGCGGGCAAGATTGCCGCGGGAATGGGTGCGGATGTGACCGTGCTGGACCGCTCACTTCCGCGTCTGCGCTATCTCGACGACGTTTTCGGGGGCACGTTCAAGAACAGCTTTGCCAGTGCCGGCAATACCGCGGAACTGGTCGCCGAAGCCGACATGGTGATCGGCGCCGTGCTCATTCCCGGTGCCGCTGCCCCAAAGCTGGTCAGCCGCGCGCAACTCTCCACGATGAAGCCCGGCGCGGCCATCGTCGATGTGGCGATTGATCAGGGCGGGTGCTTTGAGACCTCGAAACCCACGACCCATCAGGACCCGATCTACGAAGTCGACGGCATCATGCATTATTGTGTCGCCAACATGCCGGGAGCGGTGGCGCGGACATCAACGATCGCGCTTACGAACGCGACGATGCCATATCTTCTGGCGCTGGCCGACAAGGGTTGGCGGCAGGCCTGCGCCGACGATCCGCATCTGCTCGAAGGTCTGAACGTGCACGCCGGGAAACTGACCTATTACGCCGTCGGCAAGGCGCTCGGGATCGACGTGACATCGCCCCAACTGGTGCTGAGAGGTTAAATTCGGGCACCGGTTGCATGGCGCGCGGTGGGGCGTCAGACTGACCGCAGTCAATCAAGGAGCAGTCATGAAGGTCGCCATCGCATTCTCGGCACTTGGTGTCGTCGCAACACTCAGCGCCTGCGCGCCAAAACCCGAAGCAGTCGGACGCGATCTTTATGCCGACTACTGCACCTCATGCCACGGCGTCTCGGGGCGCGGCGACGGTCCGTTGGCTGGTAGCGTCGGCCGGGCGGTTCCTGACCTCACCCTGATCGCAGCCCGCAACGACGGCACGTTTCCGACCGCCAGCGTTCTATCGACCATCGACGGCTACACGCGTGTGCGAGCGGGCAATGTCACGATGCCGGAATTCGGGATCGAGCTGCAGGCCGGTCCGCTGGTGATGTACGATTCCGGCGATGGCATCGCAACACCGACACCGTCGCGGCTGGTTGCGCTCGCCGAGTACCTGCGCGCGATCCAGCGGTAAACCTGCCCGGATTTTCCACGTATGCGTCTGTCGTGGCCAAAATTAGTTTCGCGCCGGATTGGTTGCGCGGGTGTGGGCAGTTGCGCGCATTCCGATCCCGACAGTGCCTTGCTGGATGAGAGGCATCGGCGCGCGGATTCGTCTCAGTCGATTTTCCATTTGATGGAGCAGCCCATGGACGCGACCTGTTCGGCGGGTCCGGAGCCGGTTTCCGCCACAAACTTCATTGCCTCAAACAGTTCCCGACGCAGATTTTCGGGTCCCGAACGCGCCCGCGACGCATCCAGCCGCCCCCGGTACTGAAGTTCCAGATTGCCGTTGAAGCCAAAGAAGTCCGGCGTGCAGGCGGCGTCGTATTCGCGCGCAACCGCCTGATCCTCGTCATGGAGGTAAGGAAACGGAAACTCCTTTTCCTCGGCCATTTTCGCCATGTTCTCGAAGCTGTCCGCCGGATGGCTCGAAGCGTCATTCGAACAGATTGCCACGAACCCGACGCCTAGGGGCTTCAGGTCCCGCGCATCCCGGATGATCCTGTCGATAACGGCAAGGACATAGGGACAGTGGTTGCAGATGAACGCCACCACGACTCCGTTCGGACCTGCCAGGTCTGACAACGCGTAAACTTTGCCATCCGTTGCGGGCAACCGAAAGGTCGGCGCTTCCCAACCGAAATCGCACACGGGTGGAACCGTTGCCATCGTCGTCTCCTTCGTCAGTTCACCTTAGCCTAGCACGCCCCGCCAATCTGAAAAGGGCCCGCCAATTGGCGAGCCCAAAATCATCAATGCTGACCGCTTACCCGGCTTTCAGCGCGTCCCGGATCTCGATCAGAATGTCTTTCTCGGACGGCCCGGTATGCACTTCCGGCGCCACGTCGTCAGGCTTTTCGGCCGCTGCCTTTACCCTGTTTACCATCTTCACAAGCATGAAGACGACAAAGGCGATGATCAGGAAATTGATGACCGCGGTGATGAACGCACCATAGGCAAAAATAGCCGCGCCACTTTCGCGCGCTGGTTCAAGCCCGACACCTGCCGGAACGTCGCCGGAAAGAACCGCATACATGCTGGTGAAGTCGACCCCACCGAGTACCAGACCGATGATCGGATTGATCAAATCACCTACCAAAGACGTTACAATTGCAGTGAAAGCGGCGCCAATAATGATGCCGACCGCCATATCCATGACATTGCCCTTGGCAATGAAATCCTTGAATTCGTTGATCATAGTGTCCCTATTATTTTGAATTTCCCTAACCGCGCGGCGTATGAGGCCAAATCGCGCACAGGCGATAGCACGAAAACGCACAGTGATAAGCCCGTGTTACTGATCGGTGCACACATAGGTGTTCAGGGAACAATAGACACAATTGCACCGGAGCCGACCATGACCGATCTCAGCCGATTTCCAATCACGCACCGCTGGTCCCCGGACCGCCCCGACGCCATCCAGCTTTATAGTTTTCCGACGCCGAACGGGGTCAAGGTTTCGATCGCGCTTGAGGAACTCGGCCTTCAGTACGACGCGCACACCGTCACGCTGGCGGACGAGGATGTCAAAAGCCCGGAATTCCTTTCGCTCAATCCAAACAACAAGATCCCGGCGATCATCGACCCGAATGGCCCCGATGGGCACGCGGTTGAATTGTTCGAATCCGGCGCGATTCTCATCTACTTGGCCGAGAAAACCGGCAAGTTGATCGGCGAAGGTGCGGCAAAATACGACACGCTCAAATGGCTGATGTTCCAGATGGGCGGGATTGGTCCGATGTTCGGTCAACTCGGCTACTTCACGAAATTCGCCGGTGCCGAGATCGAAGATCCCCGTCCCCGCCAGCGCTACATCGACGAAGCAAAGCGGCTGCTGGGCGTTCTGGACGGGCAACTGGAAGGCCGAACCTGGGTCGCCGGAGAGTATTCCATCGCCGATATCGCCATCGCTCCTTGGCTGCGTGGGCTCGACTATTACGGCGTCAGAGATGTGGTGGGTTGGCGCGATCTGAAGAACGTCCCGGCCTATCTGGACCGCTTCCTTGCCCGACCTGCGGTGCAACGCGGCCTGAACATTCCAGCGCCCGATTAAGTCGTCGGGACGCCCGGGATCACGTGTCGGTCCCGGGCAGTTTTCCGGTCAGGACATAGCGCAGGATATCGACCACCTGACGCGGTTCCTCGGCCACCGCCAGCGCGGCGGCGTGGACCTCTTTCAGTGCATGCTGATGCTCGGGCGGGTTCAGGACGATCAGCGATTTTCCCAACGCCGCCGCCATGCCCGCATCGAATGCTGCGTTCCATTGTTTGTACTCCGTCCCGAAACGGACAACGACAACATCGGCCTGCTCGATCCCGCGACGGGTGCGGATCGCGTTGACTTTGGCGCCCTTGTGGTCGTGCCAGAACTTGACCGGTTCGCTACCCAGAATGGCAACGCCGCAATCGTCCGAAGCCGCGTGATCTGTGACCGGCGACGAAAAATTCACATCCAACTCGGCAGAGCCGTCAATGATCTGTTCGCGCCAGTCGCTGTGGATTTCGCCGGAAAGATAAACCTTCAGTGTCATGTCGCAACGTCCTTCCAATTCATCCTGTTTGAAATACCTCCGCCGGGGTTACTTAATTTGTGCATTTGCAAGTCTTTGCTTGATTATGTGTGCATCCTGTGTGCAATCACCAAACAATGCTTGGCGACCATTTTTTGTGACGGCAGACAGTCTTTGTCCTTACGTCCAGATCCGAACATGTCTTTTCAGCCAGAGGTGGTTCGGTTTGTTTGAACGGGTTCCGGGATAATTAAAGCTACTCTCTGCCCCTGATGATCAGTTTCTATACTGTTGAAGTAAACCACGGCGGGCGGCTGTCCGCCATGGCAATCAGCCCCCATGCGCCTGATCCCAAAGCGGGTGAGGATTTGGCGGCTGACGCGCCCTGTTTTCTGCCTGTTAAGATTGTTGACCGCCCCCTGAAGGATGACACATCTTCGATGCTTGGGGTCCTCGAACCCGACATAGCTATCTGCGTGCTGATGACATTGACCGAAAGGCGGCAGCCAACCTCGATGGTTACCTCGTTCGAAAGGACCTGGTCCGAACCTTCAGCCGACAGTATCCGGTTCCGACTTACGTGGTGGAGTTCTTGCTGGGCAGATATTGCGCCAGCATTGATCCAGAAGAAATCGAAGAAGGCCTAGAAATTGTTGAGCGACAGTTGAAATCGCGAACGGTTCGTGCCGGTGAAGAGGAGCTTTTTAAGGCTCGGGCCCGTGAAGAAGGCAGCGTAAAAATAATTGATATCATCACCGCTAGTGTTCCGAGTCTGACGGTTGCTACCTGTTTCCACGGATTTCATCGAGAGCATTCAGGGCGCGGCGCTCGCGAGCTAGAATGTCGTCGGCCGTCTTCGTCCAGGTGAAGGGCTTCGGCTTGGCGTTGTGCTGGAGCAGGTAGTCGTAGATGGCGGCTTCGAGGTCGCCGACGCTGGTATAGCTGCCCCTCCGGATGCGTTTCGACGTGATCTCGGCGAAGAAGCGTTCGACGAGGTTCAGCCAGGATGCGCTGGTCGGCGTAAAATGCAGTTTGAAGCGTGAATGTTTCTCCAGCCAGGCCTTCACTTCCAGCGTCTTGTGGGTGGCGTAGTTGTCGAGCACCAGGTGGACCTCGCGCGGCGTAGGCACGGCCCGGTCGATCCGGTGCAGGAACCGCAGGAACTCCTTGGCGCGATGGCGCGGCAGACATTCGCCGATGACTAGGCCCGACTTCACGTCGAGCGCGGCGAACAGCGTGGTCGTGCCATGACGCTTGTAATCGTGGGTCATCGTGGCCAGGCGCCCCTTCTTGAGCGGCAATCCCGGCTGGGTCCGGTCGAGCGCTTGAATTTGCGACTTCTCATCGACGCACAGCACGACGGCCCGTTCCGGCGGGTCGAGGTAGAGCCCCACGATGTCGGTGACTTTCTCCTCGAACATCGGATCGTTCGAGACCTTGAAGCTGCGCGTCAGATGCGGCTTCAACCCCGCTTCGGCCCAGATGCGCCCGACGCTCGACGGCGAGATCCCCACCGCCTCAGCCATGGACGACCGGCTCCAGTGGGTGGCGTTCGGCGGGGCTTCCTGCACCGTCTTGGCGATCACCCTGAGCCGCGTTTCCCGGGGCAGCGGCGGCACGCGCGAGGGGCGGGTCTTGTCGCGCTTCAGCCCGTCCACGCCCTCGTCGAGGTAGCGCTCCTGCCAGCGCCAGACGGTGGGCTTCGAC
>JBBKWG010000144.1:0-5641 GCA_037968835.1 Paracoccaceae bacterium | reverse complement strand
CAGACATCCCACGTGACAACCTGATGCTGATCGTGACCGGCTCGCAAGGTGAACGGCGCGCGGCGTCGGCGCAATTGGCACGCGGCAAATTTCTTGGGCTGACCATGAAGGAGGGCGATACGTTTCTGTTCTCTTCCAAGACCATTCCAGGGAACGAGCGTGGTGTGGCCCGCATCATGAATGCGTTCTCGGTAATGGGTGTCGATGTAGTCGACGATAGCGACGGGCTTTACCACGTGTCAGGTCACGCCAATCGCCCCGATCTGGAGCAGATGCACGAGATCCTGAAGCCCGAAATGCTGGTCCCGATGCACGGCGAGCATCGCCATCTGCGCGAACATGCGAAGTTGGGGAAGGTGCGGGGAATTCCCGGGATCGTCGCGCCAAATGGCACGATGGTCGATCTGACGGGCAAGACACCGAAGGTCGCCGAGCTAATCGAGGCCGGGCGCACTTATCTGGACGGCAAAGTCCAGATCGGCGCGATGGACGGCGTGGTGCGCGACCGCATCCGCATGGCACTGAACGGACATGTGATCGTGACGCTGATTACCGAAGATGACGAGGCGCTTGGCGATCCCTGGGTCGAATTGATGGGGCTGCCCGAAACCGGAACGTCGAACGCGCCGCTGATCGAAGTGCTGGAAGCGGACCTCAGTCAGTTCATCGGTCGTGCCAAACGCAAGACGATGGCCGATGACCATGCGCTGGAAAAGGAAATCAAGCGGATCGTGCGACAAACTGCCCAGAACGAGATTGGCAAGAAACCCGAAGTGACGTTGGTCGTTAGTAGACTGAGCTAATTAAAACTCCACGAAGGGAATCATGATGATCAAGAAATACGGGTCCGCGACATGGACCGGTGGTTTGAAGGATGGCAAAGGCCAGGTCTCGACCGAAACCGGCGTGCTGAGCGAACAGGCTTATGGGTTCAAGCACCGGTTCGAGGGCGAGCGCGGGACAAACCCCGAGGAGCTAATCGGCGCGGCCCACGCCGCCTGCTTTTCGATGGCGCTTTCAGGACAACTGGAAGACCGCGGCATGACCGTCGACAAGATCGAGACTAAATCGACCGTCACGCTTGATGCGTCGACACTGACGATCACCAAGGTCCATCTCGATCTTACCGCGCGCGTTTCGGGCGGCGACGAGGACAGCTTCATGGAAGCCGCCAATGCCGCGAAAAAGGGGTGCCCGGTTTCGAAACTGCTGAATGCCGAAATCACGATGGATGCCAAGCTGGCCTAGCCACTCACTCCGGCGAACGAAAAAGGGCCGCGCAATGAGCGCGGCCCCTTTTTTGTTCAGTCGGTCGCGCTTAACTGGCGCGGCGTTCCTCGAAACTCATGGCAATGAAGTTGGGCAGGTGATCGCCCATGCCGACAACCTTGCCGCCATCCTTGTGGTGATTGTCGCGACCGCGTCCACCGCGCCCGCGTGACGGTCGCTCGCCGTTGTTGGCAGCATTGCCGTGCGGCTCAGGCGCTGGCACCGGCGCAATTGGTGTCGGTGCGACTTCGACCGGGGCGGCGGGTGTCTCGCTTGTCGCCGCATCGGACTTGCCTCGGCGCGACCGGTTCCGGCGCGGTTTTTCCTCAATTTCGGCTTCGGGAATCGTGGCGGCAGACGGTTCGCTCGCGCCAATGGGATTTTCGCCCCGCGGGATCGACTTGCCGGTCAACCTTTCGATCGCGTCCAGATTCTTTTCGTCAGAACTGGCGCAGATCATGATCGCCTTGCCATCGCGGCCCGCGCGGCCGGTTCGACCGATGCGGTGAATATAATCTTCGGAATGCGTCGGCACGTCGTAGTTGAACACATGGCTGACGGCGGGAACGTCCAGACCGCGCGCGGCAACGTCCGAGGCAACCAGGAACCGCAGGCTGCCTTCGCGGAAACTGTCGAGCGTGCGCGTGCGCTGCGATTGTTCGAGGTCGCCGTGAATTGGCGCGGCATCGAGGCCATGCTTCTTCAGCGATTTCGCGACGATATCAACATCGGTCTTCCGATTGCAGAAGACGATCGCGTTGGTGCATTTATCGCCCTCACGCTCGATCAAAGCGCGCAGGATGTTGCGTTTCTCGCTGGACAAGCGGTCACGGCGCGAAGCGCGGAAGTTGATGACTTCCTGACTGATATTTTCGCCTGCCGTAGCCTGACGCGCAACTTCGACGCGCGCGGGGTTGGACAGGAACGTATTGGTGATCCGCTCGATCTCGCTGGCCATGGTCGCAGAGAAGAACAGCGTCTGACGCGTGAATGGCGTTAGCGAGAAGATGCGCTCGATATCTGGGATGAAACCCATGTCGAGCATCCGGTCGGCTTCGTCGACGACCATGATCTCAATGCCCGTCAGCAACAGCTTGCCGCGCTCGAAATGGTCGAGCAGGCGGCCCGGCGTGGCAATCAGCACGTCGACGCCGCGGTCGATCAGCGTATCCTGTTCCTTGAACGAGACGCCGCCGATGAGAAGCGCCTTGGTGAGCTTCACGTTCTTGGCGTAGGTGTCGAAATTCTCGGCCACCTGCGCTGCGAGTTCCCGTGTCGGACACAGAACCAACGATCTGGGCATCCGGGCTCGGGCACGGCCACGCGCAAGGCGATGGATCATCGGCAGCGTGAAACTGGCGGTCTTGCCGGTTCCTGTCTGGGCAATGCCCAGAACGTCGCGTCCTTCAAGTGCCGGAGGAATCGCGCCCGCCTGAATGGGTGTGGGTATAGTGTAGCCGGCTTCTTCGACGGCTTTGAGGATCTTTGGCGATAACGCCAGGTCACTGAACTTGGTCATGTAGGTCCGTTACTTACGGACCAAGTCGTGGCCCGTCGGCTGAGCGGCGCGGACCCGTATGGCCCTGAGCTTATCCACAAGCTGCCGCAACTGCAGTGTCACCTAGTGTATCCCCCCCTCGCGGTCAATGTGCTGCGACGCGACGTACACAATCCTGCGATCTTTGTTGAATTGTTTCCAAATTGAGAAAAGCTCAGGAAATCATGAGATTTTCTTATAACAAAGGATTATTGCGCTAACGCTGCAGTGCGGAAATGCGATCACGGCGTCAATTGACGTAGCGTCGCTTGGCTGACTCAGCGGCATTTCCCAGTCCTGATACCCCTCTGTGAGTTTTCTGTCGGCGAATTGTCCGCAACGAACTGACTTCAGGGCGTTATTTCCCCAACAGATTTATCCACAGCGAAATGCGCGCGTTCCGAGGGTCTTTTTCTTGCTCAAGAGGATCGTCAAACCATCATTTCTTTCGTCGCCGAAAGTTTGAGCTCCGGGTAGTCCCGTTCGATCCGGTCGATATCCCATTGAAGCCGTGTAAGGAAAACGGTGTCGCCGTCATTATCTTCGGCCATGTGGCCCTTGTTGGCAGCAATGAACGCGTCGACTCTTGCCTTCGGTCCGGTGACCCAGCGGGCGGATGTGAACTGCGACGGTTCGAAGCGGACGGGCAGGCCGTACTCGCCCTCGATCCGGCTGGCCAATACCTCGAACTGCAATTGACCGACGACGCCGACGATGAACCCCGATCCGACCATCGGCTTGAAAACCTTGGCGGCACCTTCCTCGGCAAATTGCATTAGCGCCTTGTCCAGATGCTTGGCTTTCATCGGGTCGCCTGCACGGCACGATTGCAGAAGTTCGGGCGCGAACGACGGGATTCCGGTGACGCGGATCGTCTCGCCCTCGGTCAGCGTGTCGCCGATGCGAAGCTGGCCGTGGTTCGGGATGCCGATGATGTCGCCGGCCCAGGCTTCCTCGGCCAGTTCGCGGTCGGACGCGAGGAACAGGACCGGAGACGAAATCGCCATCGGTTTCTTGGTGCGCACATGAGTCAGCTTCATGCCGCGCAGGAAATGGCCCGACGCGAGGCGGACGAACGCAACGCGGTCGCGGTGCTTGGGATCCATGTTCGCCTGCACCTTGAAGACGAAACCCGCGACGGTCTTTTCCTCGGGACAGACCTGACGCGGTTCGGCGGACTGCGGCTGCGGTTCGGGGCCATAGTTGGCAATCCCGTCCATCAGTTCCTTCACTCCGAACGAATTGATCGCTGAGCCGAACCAGATCGGCGTCATTGTGCCTTCGAGGAATGCCTGCCTGTTGAAAGCGGGCAGCAGCGCGCGCGCCATCTCGACTTCTTCGCGCAGGGTCTCCAGCAGGGCGGCGGGCACGTGGTCGGCCAGCTTCGGGTCGTCAAGGCCCTCGATCTTGATGCTTGTCGCGACCTTGTTGCGGTCGGCGCGGTCCATCAGTTCCAGCCGATCGCGCAGCATGTCGTAGCACCCGATGAAATCGCGGCCCATGCCGATCGGCCACGATGCCGGGGTCACGTCGATGGCCAGGTTTTCCTGAATCTCGTCGATGATTTCAAAGGTTTCGCGGCTTTCGCGGTCCATCTTGTTGCAGAATGTCAGGATCGGCAGGTCACGCAGGCGGCAGACCTCGAACAGCTTCTGAGTCTGACTCTCGACGCCTTTTGCGCCGTCGATGACCATGATCGCGGCGTCAACGGCAGTGAGGGTTCGATAGGTGTCCTCGGAAAAGTCCGAGTGGCCGGGCGTGTCGACCAGATTGAACCGATACTTGCCGAAATCGAACGACATGGCCGAGGCCGAGACCGAAATGCCCCGATCCTTTTCCATCTGCATGAAGTCCGAGCGCGTTCGCCGCGCCTCGCCCTTTGCGCGCACCTGTCCGGCCATCTGGATCGCGCCGCCGTAAAGCAGGAACTTTTCAGTCAGCGTCGTCTTGCCCGCATCGGGGTGCGAGATGATGGCGAACGTGCGCCGTCGGGCGATTTCGGGCGGCAGGGTCGGCGTGTTTGTCGAGCGGTCCAGCATGGGCGGGCATATACGCGCGCGCCGTCGCGTTTACCAGTGCCGAAACCGCATGGTCTGCGGGCGCTTGACGGAACGCGCAGCTTCGGGCACGGTGAGAACATATAAAGAACATTCGGGCACATAATTTTGCTCGGGCATCACATTTAAAACGTCTTGGGAGGACGCCGTGAACACCACTGAAATCGCTCAGAAACTTGTCGCTCATTGCCGCAATCACACCGAAAAGCAGGGGCTGGAGGAGTTGTATTCCGAGAAAGCCGTTTCGCTGGAGGCGGGTGTCCCGGACGGGATGGACAAGATGACCAAGGGGCGCGAAGGAATCGCTGCCAAACACGACTGGTGGAACGAGAATATGGAGGTACACGGCGTCGAAATCGAAGGTCCGTTCGTCAACGAGAATCTTTTCACGGTGATTTTCGCGATCGACGCGACCGACAAGTCCACCGGCAAGCGGTTCCAGATGCGAGAAATCGCGCTTTATGAAGTCGATCAGGAGAAGATCGTGAAAGAGACGTTCTTCATGCAGCCACAAGGGTGAGTCGCGCGGTTACGATCTGACTTGCCGGTCGCGAGGCTTTAGAGAGAAAGCACTGAGCGAAAGGTCACGGAAATGTCGGTCCGATTGCTCATCCTAAGAGTGTAAAATCGAAAAAGCACCGTTATACGTGCAAACGCGCTTGCCTCTCCTGTGCGCGGCTGATCCAATGGAACAAAGCCTATGGGGAGTTTTTTCGATGAATTATCGCATGTTAATAGCAGGTGCGTCGCTGACAGTGTTGGCGGCTTGTGGTGGTGG
>JBBKWG010000143.1:0-36147 GCA_037968835.1 Paracoccaceae bacterium | reverse complement strand
AGTGATGTCCGGCGGGAATGTTCCGTCGGTGATGGCACGCTGGATTCTAGGGGACAGATACGCCAGTTGGACGCGGGTCCGGATGTGGACATCGTGATGTCCGGCCTCGCGCGCGATGTCTCCAAGCGCGACACCGCTCTTGAGCAAAGCTGACCAGCGATGCGCATCACGCAAGGTTCTGAGGAGAACCGGATCGGCGGGCGCGGGTTTCTCACCGATGATGAGCCTTGCTTCGACACCGCGGCGACGCATCCGGAGGTCTTTGACGATCCGGTCGATGTTTTCGGCAAGTCCATCTTGATGGATACCAAGGGTTGCCGCCAGGTGATCGCGGCCGAGTGTAAGGATCAGGGACTGCGGTGCGATAGTCCCGGTCGACAAAAGGTTGCTCAGGAGATTTGCCTGGCCTGACCTTAGTTGCTTCAATACGTCGAGAAGCTTCACGTCACCATCAGATCCGCCGCGCAGATCGGGAGAGGCCAGGATCCGGTGTTCGGCGACGGCAGCCTCGAGATGATCCGCAATCACCTCGGCGATCAATGTTTCCAATTTCCCGGCCGGCAGGCGCCAGGCCGTTGGGTCCGGCCCACCGGAGATCAGTCGGTTCGACACATAGTAGCGATGACGGCGACCAGACTTGACGCTGTAGGTTGGCGTTAGCCGATCGCCGGTCTCATCACGAAGCTTTCCGACCAGGGGCGCGGGGTTGATCTTCTCGATCCTGTCGCGGCGGATGCCGTTTGCGAGGAAGCCGGTGTGGCGGATGCGGTGGAAGCCGGATGGCAGGACGTGGACGAGGAAGCGGCGAATGAACTCGGACGTAGGCAGGCGCATGACCTTCATTCGATCCCCGCGCTTGATGCGGTAGTCTTTCCACCGGAAGGCCACGGTTTCGGCATCTGCGCTGACGAGACGGTGGTTCGAAGGAGGCGCCGGCAACCGCAAGGCCCCGTGGAGTGGAGTTGGGCAATCCCAACGGCGCCGCGGCGCTCAGGCGGGCCGGGAAGGGCGGTCTCGCTCTCAGGAAGGCCGTGATGGTGACGCGGATTAGTTCCCGCCGGACTGGCGCCGGTGGTTGCGGGCCAGGGCGGCGGAGTTGAAATGGCGGGGCATCCTCACCCTGCGGAGAGGGCTTTGGTATGTGTCGAACGTCGAAGCTGCTGGCACGCCTCGACTGAACGGACAGCGGCGGCGAAGAAGGAGGGCGACTGTCTAGGGCTGGAATAACGCTGAGTCACTCCGATTTTACTTTAGTTCATTGAGGATTTCGGAACAGCGTCAATCGTCGCAAGTTCTCATCTCAACTGCGTTGGGTACCGAAGCGCATTCATGGTCGAGTCCGGTCGCGCAGCTTATGATCGAACCCAAGCAGTGACTGAACATTTGATTGTGTGCCGATGGTCAACTGTCTCTGGCGCTTCCGGGCAATACGATCGGGCGCGTGATTGGCGGCAACGGATAATTTGAAGGGAGTAAAGACAATGTCACATATGGATACCGGCCCCTCCGCGCGGTCCACTGACTGGAAGGCCACGATTCTGGCTGGTCTGATTGCTGGACTGGTATTTATCGTTATGGAGATGGTTCTCGTGCCGCTGGTGGGCGGCGGAAGTCCACTGGGTCCGCCTAAGATGATCGCGGGCATTTTACTCGGGCCGGACGTTTTGCCGATGCCGGATGTGCCACCGACATTCGATCTCAGTATTTTTCTGATCGGCATGATTGTACACTTCGTGCTCGCCGTCGTCCTGGCAATTATCTTTGTGCTCATCATCAACCGGATGAACCTAAGGCTGGGTGCTGCGATTGGTGCGGGTGCGGTCTTCGGTCTCGCTGTCTATGTAGTCAACTTCTACGGGTTCACGGCGATCTGGCCGTGGTTCGAGATGGCGCGCAACGCAATCACCATTGTCAGCCATCTGGCCTTCGGTGCCGTGCTGGCGTGGGCTTATTTCACCCTAGCGCGTACAAGCGCGGAAATCTGACACGTTGGCCCCTGTGAGTGACCCACGAACGGCGCTTTGCACGAGAGCGAGGCGCCGTTTGCATTTACTCGATATGGGTTCCGGCGGATTGAGTTTTCTTATTTTTCCAGAGGGACTTGCGATTGCAAGTTCGATCTTTTTCTGCATCTTTGCGAAAAAGCAGGCTCCGTTTTGTTGGTTGTTTGTCTCCGCGATGCTGGCGCAGCGAATTCAAGGTGGAATGCCACATCACCGCCGCAGGTTCCCCTGAAGCCATTCTGACTGAGACCGGCGATGGCGCGAAACGTGTAAAAGCGCCTTGGATTCCCGCGTCAAATCCCAGCATACCAGTCATAAAAGCCGACATCTTCCCAGTAGCCACCCTTTCCCCGGCCAATACTTGTCAGACTGGCTACCGCTTCGATCTGCATTATGAATTTGGCGTGTTTATAGCCAAGTTGCCGTTCAACCCGCAGTCGGATTGGAGCGCCATGGCCGACTGGCAGGGCCTCGCCGTTCATTCCATATGCCAGGATCGTCTGCGGGTGGTATGCATCAATCAGATCGATACTCTCGTAGTAGGGTGTCGGTGTCCGGGTTCCAAAGCTGTCGGCACATCGAAATACAATGTAGCGCGCTTCAGGCATCAACTGCACGTCATCCAGGATCGTGCCCAAGGGCACTCCGTTCCAGCTTCCGATCGCACTCCACCCCTCGACACAATCATGACGTGTAATCTGCGTGCGAGATGGACGTGATTTCAGATCGGCAAGTGAGTAGGTTCGGGCTGTCTTCACGAGACCGCCGACTTGCAGCTTCCAGCTCGCGAAGTCTTCTGCCAAATGCTGACGATACTCCTGCGTTCCCGGATCAGTGTTCCCGTTTGTGCGAAATTCTGGAGAGAGATCGGCCTCTGTATACTCCCGAGCCAGGGAGCCGGAACCCATGAGCCGATGCACTCGATATGAAAGCCACTCTCCCGAACTTAATACTGTCTCGCGGAAGCTGGGCGCAGCGCCAAGGCGGTCACATCCGATAACAACCGCAGGCGCACTCAGCGCGACGCCATTCAGAAACTTTCGTCGGGTAATCAGACGGGACATCAGCCTTTCTCCTTGGGCAAGCGAAAGCGCCCGGTAATCATCGATCGGATCTCGTTAAACGGTCCTGCAAGGATCACCATGATGAGATGTACGAGGATGAACAGTACTAAAAGGATCGCGGTGATGAAGTGTATTGATCGCGCGGACTGGCGGCCTCCAAAGACGTCCAAAAGCCAGGGCCAGATCGCATCCAATGCAGGCGACATCGTCAGCCCGGTGAAAATCATGACGGGTATCAGAAAGAAGATGACGCCGATATAGCTCGTCTTTTGAAGAATGTTGTAGTGCAGGGCGGCCTCGCCGCGCGGAAACCGAAGGCGCGCGTGGTCCTTGATATCGGACCAGATATGACGTGGTCTGATTTCGTCCGAAGTCGGAAGCAGGTCGCGGCGGAAATGGCCGTTGATTAGGCTCACGATCGTGAAAACAAGCAGCCCTATTGAAAACACCCATGCAAAGGTCAGATGCCATCGCCGAGCAAGGGCCAGATTGTAGTCTGACGGAAGTGTCGCCCAGTCCGGGAAAGCGCGGTTGCGCACGGTTCCGCCATCGTCCGTCCAGACTCCCAGCACCCCGGTGGTACCTATCTGCACGCTTCCGATGCGGGTGTACCCTGCACCATTCTGACTGCCGATCTGAAACCAGGAAGGATCGGGATTGGCGCCGTATTCACCCCAGTACAATCGCGGGTGAGCGTTGAAAATCATAAGCCCGCTCATCAGCAGGATTATCAGTGCCGCGAAATTTATCCAGTGCCACAGCCTCGTCGATACACGGTGTCGCCGGACAATATCGCCTCCTTTTGGGGTCGCATTGGAATCTGCATCAGCGATAGACATTTCTGTGTGCTTTCTCAGATGATTGCCGGCACGTCTGCATTTGCCGTCGTGCCGGTGTCTACACGTTGCCTTGTTCGTTTCAGTTGTCCATTGAAGATTTCATCGCTTCCATCGCCATCATATCGGGATTGCCGTCACAAGCTGACATCATCGCCGTCATTTCTTCACTCATCATCTCGTCCGAGGCCATTTCGTCCGAGGCCATTTCGTCCGTCGCCATTTCGTCCGTCGCCATTTCGTCATTCGCCATTTCGTCAGTCGCCATCTCGTCAGTCGCCATCTCGTCTGACGCCATTTGCATCGCTTCCATAGCTGAAGTCTGCTCCTCAGGTGTCATCGCCATGAAATCGGCGCAGCTAGCGCTCGACATATCCATAGCGTCAGTCTGAGCCGCGCCAGGAAGCGCAACTCCGATAAGGACGGCAGCTGTAGCAGTCAAATGAACCAGGTTTCTCATTGAAATCTCCTCTTGGGTTATCGTAAGGTTGGCATTGCCAACTGACGTTGAACCTGATGGAAATTGGGTAACATTCGACTCACACTCAGGTGTTAACACACATTCTTGATCGCATCTCCGCCGAAGGCAGATCACCTTCAATTGGCGGCCGAAAGTTTCCAATAGGCAGTGTCAGATTGTACCGACTTGAGTCAGGCAGGTCGGTGAACTGGCCTCGCGGGATGGCAAAACGCTCTCCATTTCGCTACTTCAAAACCTGTCCTGAAATCATACGTCCGGCGGTGATGCTATACGTCTGATTTCCGCTTTCGCTTCGGAATTTCGAGGATTTGTTGCATGGACGACCTGACGCGATCCGACCTCACAGAAGCGCGAGCACATTTCTCGAGAACCGCTCTTCGAACGCAGATAGACTTATCTTTATGAAATTCTTCGCCCACCTCATGTTTATAGTCGCCCTTGCCGCGTTCTTGGCAAGCTCGGTTGCGCATGCGGTCGGCTCGGCCAGAATGGCATCCGACATGATCGCTGCGGATGTCGAAATGACGGCTCTCGCCTATTGTGAGGCATGCGATGACGATGCGACTGGCACCTTGGGCATTGCGTGTGATTTTGTCTGCAACTCGGCCGCCGCCGTCGCGCTGGTGGAAGCGTCGGCGGACAGCAATCCCGTCGCCGTTTCCAGCGCCTATGGCATGCCGACAGCGCGGGATTTTCATGGTCTGATCAGTCCGCCGACCAAACAACCTCCAAGACTCTTTCTTTGATCTGACACGCACCGCGTTTTTCGCGGCCGAAGTGTCATGCCGTGACGCCGGAGAGCGTCCGCGACCCGGACTTTTCCAAGTGCCGTTGCCGCTCGGCATCGGTGGCTGTCCGAAAGATCAGAGAGTTTTGGACCATGACACCGAAACACAAACATATTGTGACACGTCGCGCCCTAGTTGCGTCGTCGCTCGCATGTGCTGTTGGGGCACCCAGAACGGGTCGGATTCGCCTTCGATGCCGACAATCCCGACGACTGGATGTTCCACTACCACATTCTCGAGCACCTGGCCGCGGTAATGATGGGTGTTATCTTTGTCGCCCGACCTTGGAGAACAAGATATGACAATCAAAACCGAGCTTCCCGAAAAGTCGAGGCGCCGCTTTCTGGCGACCGGCTTGAGTGCAGCCGCGCTCCTGACTTTGCCGGGCAATTTGCGCGCGGCTGGCGAGCCAATGGATATTCGCGCGCTCGCCTTCGACGCTGACTCGTTACTGGCCGCGGGCGCGGCGCTGTTGGTCACCAGCGATGGCGGCAGGAATTGGACAGAGCGCGCGACGCCATCATCCGTCGCCTCACTCGCGACGCATCACGCGCGACCCGGCTTTGTTCTCGCCGGACTGTCCCAAGGAGGGGTCGCTGTGTCCGAAAATGGAGGAGCGACTTGGATCACACTAGGGGACGGGCTTGCGACCGGCGAGGTCACAGCGCTCGCGGTGGCTGCCGGGGATTTTGACCTGTTTTATGCCGCGATTCGCGGTGATGGACTTTGGAAAAGCGGGGATGCGGGCGCAAGCTGGACTTTCGTTATGGACCGGCCCTGGCTCGACGAGGCCGAGCGCGACCCGCTGGCGCTGGCTTCGGTCGATCTCGAAACCGGCATGGGCGGCATCTGGATATATGCCGGCACCGAGACCGGCCTGACCCGCGTACCAGACTGCTTCTGCCGCTGGCAGGACGTCCAGCCCGGCAACGCGATGGACGCGCTTGCGGCGGGCGACGCGGTTCCTAAGCACACGCAGCTGCCCACAGGCGACTCGGTCTTGTCGCTGGCGAGCGCCCCGTCGTCTCCGATGACGCTCTACGCAGCGCTGCCTTCGGGGATCTGGAAATCAAAGGACGGCGGTGTGGGTTGGACGCAGATGGCAAAAGGGCATGGCCAGGCCATTGCGGTACACGCCTCGGCCGAAAGTCACATTGCCGCCATCCTTGATGGAACCCTGAAACTCAGCCGCGACAGTGGCGCAACCTGGACCGCGATCGCGGTCGCATGATGGAGAGACACATGAACAGAAGATACTTTCTGGCTTCGCTTGGTGCACTTGGCGTCGGCGGAACATTCGCATTCACAACACTGTCCTCGGCGCAAAGCACCGAAAACGCGACTGGTCCAACGGCACCTGATGGGGCAGGCGGGCCGAAACAGATCACGCTCTGGCGTGATCCGGGTTGCGGGTGCTGCGATGTATATGCCGATTACCTGGAAGAGAACGGTTATCAGGTGATCCGTGTCGACGACCGGGACTTCGACAAACGTTCAGTCGGGGTTGGCGTTCCTGAGCAGGGGCTCGGTTGCCATCTGGCCGAGATCGAGGGCTATTACGTCAGCGGGCTTGTACCGGTGGATATCCTCGAGCGACTGATTGCCGAGAGGCCGGACATCGCCGGAATTACGCTGCCAGGTATGCCTGCGAACGCTCCGGGCATGGCGCTCGAAAAGACCGGCACGCTCAAGACCTACGCATTCGGCGAGGCCGGGATCACCGTCTACTCCAATGAATGAATGCATGGGAATGACGAGGGGCCTGAGGATGATCGGTGGCGGGTTCGTTCTGGTGTTCGGTCTCATCGCGCTTGTAGAATATCTTCGGAGGCTGGCATGAGGCGCGCCGTGATAACGGGGACCGCAGTATCCGCTATGGCCGCGATCGGCCTTTCCGTGTTTGCTCAGCCTGAAGGCGATAACTTGCAGGTGGACGACCTAACTTTCCTAGGCGAGCCCACGACGTTGGCCGAAATCGCGACGGGTCGGGAAGTCTATGTCGAGAGCTGCGCGTCATGCCACGGCGCCGGTCTGGAGGGCCAGCCCGACTGGCAGAGACGCCTTGAGAACGGGCGTATGCCTGCGCCCCCTCACGACGAGTCCGGGCATACCTGGCACCACTCCGACCGAAATCTGTTCATTATCACCAGGGGTGGCGTCGGTGCGGTGGTCCCCGGTTACGAAAGCGATATGCCGGCGTTCGAAGAAGTCCTGACCGACGAGGAGATCGCTGCCGTCCTTGCCTATATCAAGAGCACCTGGCCCAAACTTCAGCGCGAGTTCCAGGCAGAAGTCTCCGCCAACGATCGAGGTGATATATGAGCCTGAAACGGGTGGGTTGCCTGGCTGCGCGGGCCGCCGACAATCCACGGAAGTTCGGAATGGTCACTATCTCGGTGGCAAGGATTCTGCCGCCATTTCAAAATGAAAGGCCACCCCGATGCGTAATCCCTTAATCCCCGGCATTCTAGGTGCGGTTTTTCTCGCCCTCTTTGGCGTGCCGACCATGGCGCAGGTCTTCCAGTCGCTTGACGAGATCGAGACCCCGGCCGCGCAGGGCGCCGAGGCTCCCTCCCTCGCGATCCTGCCGGATGGCCGCGTCCTGATGTCCTGGATTGAGACGGACGGGCCGGTTCACGCCTCCGTCAGGACCGCAATTCTGGATGGATCTGACTGGTCGCAACCGGTCACGGTCGTGGAAGGTGATGACCTGTTCATCAATTACGCCGATTTTCCCTCCGTTGCCGCGCTGCCGGATGGAACGCTCGCCATCAACTGGTCGCGAATGAACGGCGACAGCTACTTTGCCTACGACACCAACATTTCCCTGTCATACGATGACGGTGCCACATGGGGCGCAGGGATTGTCCCACATTGGGATGGGACGGAGCGACAGCACGGCTTCGTGTCGATGGTGCTCGACGGGTCCGGCGGCATCTTGGCAATGTGGCTCGACGGGCGAAACCACGATACCGGAGACAGTCAGGGTGCCGCTGAGGCTGAGGGGGATGCCATGCAGCTGCGCGCCACCACGCTTGCCGCCGACGGTGAGCTTTCAGAAGAAATTCTGCTCGACGATCGGACCTGCACCTGTTGCCAGACCACGGCGGTGGCGCTGGACGACGGAACGGTCCTGCTGGCTTATCGCGACCGGACGGAGGACGAAATCAGGGACATCTCGCTGGTGCGCCGGGTCAATGGCGTCTGGTCTGAACCCGTCGGGATCAGCGGCGACGGGTGGGAGATTGCAGGCTGCCCGGTAAACGGCCCAGCCATCGATGCCTACGGCAGCCGGGTCGCACTGGTGTGGTACACGGAAGCGAACAACATTCCTGCCGTCAGGATGGCATTTTCCGACGACCGGGGTGCCAACTTCGGCGCAGCGATCGGCATCGATCTCGGCGCGCCCTTCGGTGGGGTGGACGTCGTGCAGCTGTCCGATGGCTCGGCGCTCTTCAGCTGGGTCGAGCGGACCGCCGTGGGCGAAGCCGTCCTTGTCTGCCGCGCCACACCGGCAGACGGCTGCGGCGCACCGGTTGCGCTGACCCTCGTCCGCGCGGGGCGGACGATCGGCTTTCCGCGCATGGTGGCGTCAGGCGCGAATGTCTGGATAGCGTGGAATGAGACGTCACGTGCTGCGGACGGCGCATTGACTGTCCGGTTGGCGCACGCAACGGTAGAGTTGGCTCAATGATGCGTTGCGGGACCATAATGGCAGATTGTCGCGGAGATCTGGCTTGCGGTGTAGCCGTCGTGGCTCGCCTATCCAATGCGCACTGGGTGTCGGAAATTGACGTAGTCGATCCAGCAACTGATTCCGCTTCTCGCACATCATTTAAAAACAATAGGCGATATTCACGGGACTCAGAGAAGGTTCGACGTCAGTCGCGTTCCCTCCGCCACTTGCCCCCGCAAAGCGTCTCTGCTTCAGCGCCGGCCTGACAAGCCGCGGAATTCCGGCCGCTTTTCAGGGTGAATCCCGCTCTTCCACCCGTCTCAGATCCGGCTTTCAGGGCCTTTCCCGCGCATTGGTACGGCCGGTCTCCGCCCGCGGGTCCGGAGGATGAGTTTCGCGGTTATCAGGGAAATTTCTTTGATTTCGCGCCAAAAAACAGGTGAATCAGGGATTCGGTGTCGGGAGAATTCAGAAATAATACCGTAAATTCAGAGCCTTATGGGGCGTAACACCGTGCTTCCTGTTTATCTCCGATAACAGGTGGATCTGCACCTGTTATGGCCCCAGTTGTCACCTGTTATGGGGGTGGTTTATCTCCTGTATCAGGTGAAACGGGGTTCCCGGGCAAAGCCCAATACCTGCTTCTGATCTTCCCAGGAGAGCGGCAGATCGCATTCGAGTACACGCGCAAGCGACAGATCATGCGGCTGTGTGCCGGCCACGGACGGCAAACTGGAGCGGAAGCACGATCCGGCAAAGCGCGCGGTCTGCCGGATCGTGCTCTGCGGTTTCACTTGGGCTGAGCCGGGTGCGCAGATCGGCGAGAAGCGTGATCGGCACAAGCAGAACCACCTCGCTGGTCCGGACCTCGACGCGTGCGATCAGATCGATCGGAAAGTCAGAGCATCCCGGTATCAGCCGGGCGAGTGCCTTTGTCAGCGCGCCTTCGATCCGCGGCGCAGAGACACGGCGGAGGCTTTCGTCATTCCATCGACTGCGCCGGCCCTGTTGGAGCGGAGCTGTGGGCGACATGATATGTCCGTCTGCATCGAAAATCAGTCCGACCAGCGGCGATGCGGCCACCTTTTCCCGTGACGACCGCCGACGTAAGGCGTTGGCATTCAGCAACTCCTGAACTTCGTCGAAGAGGTCCCGGTCGATGATGGCCTCGTGCAGGCCGGGGTAGGTCTTATCCTTGTGGGTGATCTCGCCGAGATAGACCCGGTTGCGCAAAAGGTGGAACAGGGCTCCGCGGCTGAAGGGCTGGCCTCCGATCGCCTTGCTCTCGCGGGAAAAGGAAAGCCTCGAACAAATCCCGTCGTCGCGGAGTTGCCGTTCCAGTTCATAGACCGAACCGAGCTCCCGGTACGTACTGAACCGTCCCGGGTTTGCCGGAGACTCGAAATCTGACAAGGATGAGAGTCATGACTTTCAAAGACCTCAACCATCCGGGCAAAGTCCGCGGGCGACCGTGTCAGCCGGTCGATCTTGATCGACTTGCAGACGAAGTTCGTCTGGAAATCCAGCGACGCAAGGGGATGGCTGCGAACTCCCCCATGCCGCTTGCCGAAAGCGAAATGAACATGCCTATCGTGCTTCGCTGCAGGTCGTCGCGACAGCGCGATCAGGGGATTTTTCGGAGCAGCCGTAAAATACACTAACAACATGAGTGGCTGTACGAAGCTGAGACACCTGCTCCGAGCATATGCTCTGGAGAGGCGGGTATGATCAAGCTCGTCAGCGACACGCGGACAAGCAATGCGAGTTGCACATCATCAAGTTAACCAAACATTCAGATGATGATACGCACTGTCATCGCGGGTCGGAATCTGCTGTCGGCCTGTGGTGCGACGCGATGTCGATTTGTTTCCGGCCCTGATGTTGCCGTTGAAACAGGGATGCCAAAGACCACCGGGATCGTTTGACCGATTTTGGACATCACATTTCGGTGGCGCGCGATTAATACTAAGATCGGAAGCAGGTTACGTCGCGGGTTCATGAAAGGACGGCCTCTTTTTGGGTTTTTGATCAGCCAGACCTGTCAGAAGAACTTGGCTTGAGTCGTGCTTTGGTCGTCAATAGGGCGTTGTCTGTCTAAACAGACTTGAGGCGGACAGGGCGGTTTCGTAGCCTCGCCGGATGTCAAACCTCTCCACTCAAGTACCTTGAGCCTGGAGATCACTCCTCCTGAAAGGCGTGGGCATCACAGAAGCGCGCGCGCCGTCAATAATAACTCTCCGTCCAGCGACGTGGCGCTTTCGAAAAGATGTGAATAAGCTCGGATGCATGATCTTGACGGTCGGCTCGAGATAGAATCCGCAATGGTAAAGAGGCGACAATCATCAAAACGTGAGGCGACCGAAGTCGTCCGGCGTCTGCCAGCCAGCCAGCCAGCGGCGCGATTCCATGCTTGCGGATGCCGCTGTCCATTTCGCGGAACACGGGTTTGAATCGACGACGCGGGATATCGCGAGTGCCTTGGGTGTCACTCAGGCGCTGATCTACAAATATTTCGATTCCAAAGACGACCTGATCGAGCGAACCTTGGAGCGCATGTTCGGTCGTGATCCAGACGATGGACCATGGATAAATGAAAAGTGTCCGCTGCGCGAAGAACTCTTGCGGTTTTACTCGGATTTTGTGTCTCGCTCTTCCGACATCAGGATGCGGCTTTTCATCAGGGCGGGCCTCGACGGTCGCTCGTGGCCGACGCGACGCGGTCACCGGCTGAACACGGGCCTCTTTTTGCCGGTAGTTGCGGCTTTGCGCACCGATGCCGGACTACCCGAGCTTGGAACTAAGGCAGCCATGCGCGGCGAGCGGGAACTGGTGACGACGTAGCATGCATCGATGGTCTTCCTGGGAATCAGGCGGCACGTCTATGGGATGAAGATGCCCGATAACCTTGATGACGTTTTGAAGCTATACGTCACAAACTTCTTGGCAGGGGCCATGCCGATGACGCCTTTGCTGCGCTCAATTCGCTCGCTCAGGCCACGGTCGGCGTCAGGTTGTTCACCGTCATGACCATCGACATGGATGCGATGTTGGACCGCTGGGCGTATCCCAGCCATTCGGACGACGTGGTCGAAAAAGCACGTAAGGTTCTGACTGGTCCCGCGACCGCAGCCCTGAGTCGCGCGAGAGAATTATCTGGCGGATCTTTGTAATAGAACAGCCTTGAGCCGCTCAGGTTGCCTGCCGGGTGAGGTCTTTTGTTTTTGAAAGACGATCCTCTAGGCTGAAATTAACGACAGTTCATGCCGCAAAAGAAGGTTCTGAATTCCCGGTCCGGGCAGCACGTCGCAAATGATGGATTGCGCCTTGTGCGGTGGTTTCCAACGTAGCGGTGCGTTACTGTCGAATTTGGAATGGTCGGCGAGGAAATACCCTTGTGTTGCAGTGGCCAGCATTGCCTGCCGCAGGGCCAATCCCGCCCGCTCAAAATCGCTCGGGCCGTGATCCTTACTTAGGCCGCCAAGGCTGACAAAAGCGAAGTCGGTGCTGTAGCCCAACATCATCTCGATAGCGTCATAGCCACCAAGGGCGCGTTCTTTCGGATTGAGTTGACCGCCCAGCAATGTGACTTCTGCCCGTCCCATGAGATCAAGCGCAATCGCAATGTCAGAGGTCCAGATCTTGAGCCCGTTGCGGGCCCGCAATTCACACGCCAGCGCCTGTGTGGTGGAGCCGGAATCGAGCACGACCCTTGCCCCGTCCGGTACCAGTGCCGCCGCCCGCGCCGCGATGGCCGCCTTGCCCGTCGCGTTCTCGGTTAACCGATCCGACAAGGCCGCTTCATGCTGGGCGATCAAGACGGCGCCCCCATGCACCAACTGCAGCAACCCGCGCCCGGCGAGATGCGCCAGGTCGTTGCGGATGGTTTCCCGTGTCACCTCCAGTTGATGAGCCAATTCAGTGGTGCGAACACCTTCGTAACGCTCCAGATTCCGCAAAATCAGTGCGTGTCGGCGGACTGGTAGTTCGGACATGTCCCACCTCGAGTCTAGCTGAACTCATGCGTGCCACAGAAAAAGCGATATGCCAAGAAATTAAAAAACCTTCCAAAAAATGCCAAATGAATTAGCTTGCATTCATCCTAATGAGGGAACTGTCGTGACCGATCTACCAACCCACGCCCAAGTCGTCATCATCGGAGGCGGGGTCATCGGCACCTCCACCGCTTATCACCTGACAAAACTGGGGTTTTCCGATGTGGTTTTGCTGGAGCAGGGGCAGCTTTCCTCTGGCACCACATGGCACGCGGCAGGGCTGGTGGGGCAACTACGCAGTCATTCCGTGATGACCTCCCTGATCCAGTATTCGACAAGGCTATATTCAGAGCTTCATGTCGAAACCGGTCTTGAGACCGGATGGAAGCAATGTGGGTCGCTATCCGTGGCACGTACGGATGAACGAATGATCCAATTGAAACGGACTGTTGCGTCGGCGCGTTCCCAAGGCGTTGACGTCGAATTGCTGACCCCCCGGGAAGCGGGCGATATGTGGGCACCAATGGCTATCGACGATCTGAAAGGCGCGATTTGGCTGCCCGGGGACGGCAAGGCCAATCCGACCGATCTGACGCAATCATTGGCAAAAGGGGCGCGCAGCGGCGGGGCGAAGGTGTTTGAAGGAATCCGCGTCAGCGGTATTCGGACCGACGATGGGCGCGTCACGGGCGTTGAAACCGCGCAAGGGACGATCACGGCGGAAATCGTGGTAAACTGCGCGGGCCAATGGGCCCGCAAGGTCGGGCTGATGTGTGGTGTGTCGGTGCCGATGCACTCGGCGGAGCACATGTATATCGTTACTGGAAAAGTCGAAGGGGTCCACCCCGACCTACCGGTGATGCGTGATCCGGATGGATACATCTATTTCAAAGAGGAAGTCGGCGGCCTTGCCATGGGCGGGTTTGAACCATCGGCCAAGCCATGGGGGATGGCCGGGATCCCGGATGACTTCGAGTTTCAATTGCTGCCTGATGACTGGGATCAATTTGAGATCCTGATGGAAAACGCGCTGATCCGGGTGCCTGATCTGGATAAGGCTGAGGTAAAGAAGTTCTATAACGGACCGGAAAGCTTTACGCCGGACAACAACTTTCTGTTGGGCGAAGCGCCAGAGCTGAAAAATTTCTATGTAGGTGCCGGATTTAACTCGATGGGCATCGCCTCGGCCGGTGGAGCAGGCAAGGCACTGGCCGAGTGGATCGTCGAGGGTGCACCGACGATGGATCTTTGGCCCGTCGATATCCGCCGTTTTGCGAAATTCAACAACAACATGACATGGCTGCACGACCGTATACGAGAGGTGCTTGGTCTGCATTATTCAATGCCTTGGCCCAATCTCGAACTGGAAAGTGCCCGCCCGTTCCGCCGTTCACCCTTGTTTCCGGTACTTGACGCGAAGGGCGCTGTTTGGGGATCAAAAATGGGTTGGGAGCGAGTGAATTACTTTGCGCGAAAGAGTGACGAGGCCAGGATCGAGTATTCTTTTGGCCGCCAGAACTGGCATGAGGCCGTCGCCGCAGAGCATCACGCAACGCGCAACAATGTCGCGCTGTTTGACTTGAGCTCTTTTTCCAAGCTGCTGGTCGAGGGCAAAGATGCGCTAAGCGTTCTCAATTATCTATGCACCGCCAATCTCGACCGGCCAATCGGCAGTTCGATCTATTGCGGGCTTTTGAACAAGCGCGGGGGCTATGAAAGCGACCTGACGGTTTTTCGGCTGGCCGAAGATCGTTTCATGATCGTTACCGGTTCGGCCCAAGCTGTGCATGATGCAGATTGGATCCGCAAAAACACTCCGGAGAATGCCAATATTTGGATTTCGGATGTCACCAATGCCTGGTCCGTTCTCGCCGTGATGGGGCCGAAATCGCGCGACCTGTTGCAGACTCTGACCAGTGTTGATTTGTCGGATGTCGCTTTCCCGTTTGCCACCGTCAAGGAGATCAATTTCGGCTATGCCACGGTATTGGCGAACCGAATGAGCTATGTTGGCGAGATCGGTTGGGAACTGTTCGTGCCGGTCGAATTTACACTTGGCGTCTATGAAGCATTGCATGGGGCGGGTGCGGGGCTGGTTGATGGCGGATACTACGCGCTCGACGGATTGCGGATTGAAAAGGGTTATCGCGCGTGGGGGCGGGAACTCACGCCTGACATCAATCCATTAGAGGCCGGACTGAACTTTGTTGTCGATTACGACAAGCCAGGCGGGTTTATCGGCAAGGGCGCGCTGCTAGCGGCGCGCGCGCTGGGTGGGGTGCATCAACGTATCGTGCAGGTCAGCCTTGATGACCCGATGCCGCAGCTTTGGGGCGGTGAACTGATCCTGCGCGATGGTGTTGCAGTGGGCAAGCTGATCTCAGCCGCATACGGTCACACGCTTGGTCGGCCCGTCGCACTTGCATGGATATCGGAACCGAAGCGGCTGATCGATCATACCTACTTGACGGAAGGTCAGTTTGACATTGACCTTGCGGGTGATCGGTTCGCCGCGAGAGTCCACTTGAAACCTGCAATCTGAGTCTTGGGCCTTTCGCTCGTGCGTGCGCCGTACCGAAAGCAAGAGGCAGCTGTAACCTTCAATTGTCTGCTGCAGTTCGCATAAAGCCAGATAAGTGTCGATCGCATATCGCTTTAGGGTATCGCCGCGAACCCTTTCGCGATCTCCAGAAATGCGCTGACCAGCTTTCCGCTCCGACGTTCGCGCAGGCATATCAGCGTCTCTTCCATAATCATGCTTTCTTCGTCCTCAAGCGGGATCCGCACCAGTCGGGGGTCTTCACCGAACTCGGCGACTGAGACAAACCCTATCCCTGCGCCGGAGGCTACAATTTCCCGAACGGCCTCGCGCCCCTCGGCGGTGATCGAAGGCGTGAATTCATAACCCTTGGAGGTTGCGGCTTCTTCGAACTTCTTTCGGGTCTTTGATCCCCGTTCGCGCATCACCAGAGGCAAGTCTATCAAGTCGGAGAAACTTAACGATTTGCGTTTCGCGAGCGGGTGCTCTGCTGCCACAAAAGCCGAGATCGGCGTTGCATTCAGCAAGATCGTTTCAAATTCCCGTCCTGGCGGTATCTCTCCCAGTATGCCGATATCGGCATCGTAGCTGAAAAGGTTTTCGATAACGGTTTCGGTATTTCCGGCGCGGACCGAAATGCCGACGCCGGGATACTTGTCGCGAAAATGCGCAAGAATGATCAGAACATGCTGCGCGGAGTCGGCCATGATCCGCAGCGTACCGGCCCGCATCGCCCGACTTTCTGACAAAAGCTCGCTTGCCTGGCTAACGCTGTCAAACATCCGCCGGGTAATTTCAAGCAATCTGTCACCGGCCGGGGTGAGCGTGACCTGCTTTTTATGGCGGTTAAACAAGAGGATATCATACTCCTCTTCCAGCTTCCGGACTTGATCTGATATCGCGGGCTGAGTCAGACAAAGCTCTTCCGCTGCCCGGGAAAAGCCGCCACATACTGCCACGAAATGAAAGGCACGAAGCTGCACAAAACGCATGGGAACTCGCTTCCGGTAACGGTGGCCTATCGCATACTTACGAAAATCAGGTGTCTGCTGCAAAGTCGTCTCGCAGAATTAAGGTAGACAGAAAAACTTATAGATTGATATAAAATAACGATTTTACATATATTAGGTGGTGTGAAAAACCGGATTAACTTTTCTTCCGACAGCTAGGAAATCCGATGTCTCAGATGGCTTCAGACGCAACTCCGGCCTTTCCTCATCCTGCTCTGGGAGAGCCGTACCTTCTGACGCCCGGGCCGTTAACCACTGCGATCAGCGTGAAAGAAGCGATGCTGCGCGACTGGGGATCGTGGGACTCTGATTTTCGGGCAATGACCAAGTCGCTCTGCGACCAATTGGTGGCAATCGCGGGCGATGCGAAAGGCGAATTCGCCTGCGTCCCGATGCAGGGTTCCGGCACTTTTTCGGTCGAGGCGTTGCTGGGCACTTTCGTTCCCAAAGATGGCAAGGTTCTGGTTCTGGCAAATGGCGCATACGGACTGCGCGCAGCTGAAACCATGCGCTATCTGAACCGGGCATTCACGCTGATCGACAAGGGCGATTATATGCCTCCGCGCGGCGATGAAGTGGGCGCAGCTTTGGATGCTGACCCCGCGATCACCCATGTCATTGCGGTTCACTGTGAGACCTCGTCCGGGATCTTGAACCCCGTCGAGGAAATCTCGCAGGCTACTTATGCCCGCGGCCGCAAGCTGCTGATCGACAGCATGAGCGCTTTTGGGGCGATTGATCTGGATGTGAACAAGATCCGCTACGAGGCGATGGTGTCCTCGGCGAATAAATGCATCGAGGGTGTTCCGGGCTTTGGCTTCGTGATTGCCCGCAAGTCGGAGCTCGAACGGTGCAAGAGCAACTGTCATTCGCTCTCGCTCGATGTCCATGCGCAATGGGCTGCAATGGTGAAAACCGGCCAGTGGCGCTTTACGCCGCCGACCCACGTGGTTGCGGCGTTCCTTGAAGCGCTGCGCCTTCATGCCGCCGAAGGGGGCGTTGCGGGAAGGGGTGCACGCTACGCCCGAAATCGCGATGTGATGGTTGCGGGAATGCGGGGCCTTGGCTTTGAGACATTGCTGAAGGACCGCTGGTTGTCGCCAATAATCGTGACATTCTTCTGTCCGGCGCACCCAAAGTTCGTCTTCACCACATTCTATGAATTGATGAAGTCAAAAGGCTTTATCATCTATCCCGGAAAACTGACCGTGGTGGATAGCTTCCGCATCGGCTGTATCGGTCGGATGGATGAACATGTCATGATCCGTGTCGTCAAGGCAGCAGAGGAAGCGCTTGCCGAAATGGGGGTCGACACCGCTACCCCGCCTGCCGAAGCCATCGCTGAACGCGCCAAACTCGCTGCCTGAGGCGGCCCCGGAACAATGCTGTAAAGGACCCTGAATGACCGATCCTACCCACGCCGCCGTCGAGGCGAATGGTCGAATTTACCTGTGGCCGAAAGTCACGGCGATTGCAATCTGCCTTGATGGCTGTGAGCCGGAGTACCTGACGCAGGCGATTGCGGAGGGCCTGATGCCGACGCTGAAGCGGATGCGCGAATCCGGCACCGATCGGCTGGCCCATTCCGTAATCCCGTCCTTCACCAACCCCAACAACCTCTCTATTGCCACCGGTCGTCCACCGAGCGTCCACGGCATCTGCGGCAACTACCTTTACGAACCGGAAACCGGCGAGGAAGTGATGATGAATGACGTGCGCTTTTTGCGCGCGCCAACCGTTTTCAAGAAGTTCTACGATGCAGGTGCCCGTGTCGCCATTGTCACCGCCAAGGACAAGCTACGCGCGCTTTTGGGGGCTGGCTTGCATTTCGATGATGACCGCGCAAAGTGCTTCTCGGCAGAAAAGTCCGATACCTCGACCCGGGCCGAACATGGCCAGGAGGCTGCTTCAAAATGGCTCGGTATGGCGCAGCCAGAGGTTTATTCAGCGGAGCTTTCGGAATTTGTCTTTGCAGCGGGAGTGAAGCTGCTGGCCGAATGGACGCCCGACGTGATGTATCTGACCACGACCGACTACGTGCAGCACAAATATGCCCCCGAACAGCCCGAAGCACAGAGCTTTTACAAGATGTTCGACAAGTATCTCACCCAGTTAGATGAAATGGGCGCTGCCATTGTCGTTACCGCCGATCACGGAATGAAGCCCAAGCATGACACCAATGGCGACCCGCAGGTCATCTACGTTCAGGATCTGCTCGATGGATGGCTGGGCGAGGCTGCGGCCCGTGTGATCCTGCCGATTACCGATCCTTACGTTGTTCACCACGGCGCCCTGGGTGGGTTTGCCACCGCTTATCTGCCACAAGGTGCAGATCAGGCCGATATCATTGCCCGCCTCGCAACCCGCCCCGAGATTCTTGAGGTTATGGACAAAGCCGAGGCCGTCAAACGCTTTGAACTGCCCGCAGACCGGATCGGCGATATTGTCATGATCTCGACCGAAAACATGACAATCGGCACTTCTGCCCATCGCCACGACTTGGCAGCTCTGAATGAGCCGCTGCGAAGCCATGGCGGCCTGACAGAGCAAGAAGTGCCATTCATAGTTAACCGTGTGTTGTCGGACCTGCCGAGCCAGCCCAGACTGCGCAACTTTGATGCTTTTTTTTACGCCACAACCGCGGCGGCGCTTTGACATGAAGGACACGCAAATGAGCCGGAAACTCAAAATTCGTCACGAAGGAATGCGCATCGGTGGCGAAAAGATCTTCACCGATGACGTTGTCGAAGTGCACTATCCATATACCGACGAAGTTATCGGCACCGTGCCTGCGGGCAAGGCCGAACATGCCCGCCGGGCGTTCGAAATCGCCGCAGCCTACAAATCGAAACTCAGCCGTTACGAGCGTCAGCAAATTCTGTTTCGCGCCGCTGAGTTGATCAAGGAACGCCGGGATGATCTGGCTTACTGGCTGACGCTGGAACTGGGGATTTGCCAGCAACACGCGCTTTATGAGACAGGACGTGCCTACGACGTCTTCACGCTCGCAGGCCAGATGGCCATACTGGATGACGGTCAGATTTTCTCGTGTGATCTGACGCCGCAAGGCAAGGAGCGCAAGATTTTCACGCTGCGCGAACCGGTGCGGGCGATCTCGGCCATCACTCCTTTCAACCACCCTCTGAATATGGTCAGCCATAAGATCGCGCCTGCAATCGCGACCAATAACTGTATGGTCTGCAAGCCGACCGAGTTGACGCCGCTCACCGCGATTGCCTTGGCTGATATATTATATGAGGCAGGTCTTCCGCACGAAATGTTCCAGATTGTAACCGGTTGGCCGAAAGACATTGGCGACGAGATGATCACCAATGAGCATATCGACATAATTACCTTCACCGGCGGCGTTCCGGTTGGCAAACTGATCGCGGCCAAAGGTGCCTACAAGCGGATGGCGCTGGAACTGGGCGGCAATGATCCTTTGATCATCTGCAATGATCTGTCGGATGCCGATCTTGAGCGCGCCGCCACCATCGCGGTTGCCGGGGCTACCGGGAATTCAGGTCAGCGCTGCACTGCCGTGAAGCGGATCCTGGTGCAGGATTCTGTCGCCGAGCGGTTTGTGCCAATGGTTCTGGCAAAGGCTAAAGCGATCAGATTTGGCGATCCGATGGACCCTGAGACCCAACTTGGTTGCGTGATCCACGCGAAAGCCGCCGAGACCTTTGAGAACCGAGTCTATGACGCGGAGAAGAAGGGCGCCAAGATACTTTACCATCCTGGTCGCAAGGGCGCGTTGTTGCCGCCGATCGTAGTCGATTTCGTGCCGCATGACAGCGAACTGGTGATGGAAGAAACTTTTGGCCCCATCGTTCCCATCGTCCGCGTTCCCGATAACGACGACGAGGTCATGGCAATTTCGAACTCCACCCAATTCGGGCTTTCATCGGGCGTCTGCACCAATGATCTCAATCGCGCCATCGCCTATGTGAACGGACTGGACGTTGGCACGGTCAATATTTGGGAACAGCCCGGCTACCGGATCGAAATGTCGCCGTTCGGCGGTATCAAGGACAGCGGCAATGCGGTGAAGGAAGGCGTGTTGGAGGCGATGAAGTTCTTCACCAATGTCAAAACCTATTCCTTGCCTTGGCCCCGCTGAGGCAGCAGGCTTTAACCTGCTGTCGCGCCGCCTTCGGGCCGCGTTTTTCCGTTAGGGCGCATGTCAGATGAAAATCACCCACACTGAAGGCGAATCCAACACCTCGGCCGCGCGGCGCAATTGGGCCGCCAAACACCCCGATGCCGCAACCCGCGATCTGTTGCACCGTGACGCCGAGGCGTTCATGCATCAAAGCCTGTCCAGTCCTTGCGTTTCCACCATCGCCCGCGCCCAAGGTATCTGGATCGAAGATACCGCAGGCCGCAGATATATGGATTTCCACGGCAACTCGGTTCACCATATCGGTTATGCCCACCCGCGCCTGATTGCCGCCATTAAGGACCAGTTGGATCGGCTTTCCTTCGCCCCGCGCAGGTTTACCAATGAACCCGCCGTCGAACTCGCCGAAAAGTTGGGACAAATTGCGCCCGGAAATCTGAACAAGGTGCTATTCACCACCGGCGGGTCGGATGCCAACGAGGTTGCGCTTAAAATCGCGCGTGCCGCCACCGGGCGCTTCAAGACCGTCAGCTTCTGGGATGCCTTTCACGGCGCCGGGCTGGGGGCTGCCAGTGTCGGCGGCGAGGCGACGTTTCGCTCCCATATTGCCGGGCCGCTGATGCCAGGCACCGAACATGTGGCTCCTTTCGCCTGCTATCGCTGCCCCTATAATCATCCCGGTCCTGAAACCTGCGGCCTGGCCTGCGCCGGAATGGTGGATTACGTGCTGGGGCGCGAAGGAGATGTCGCTGCGGTGATAGCGGAGCCGATGCGGGCGGTGCCGATCGTGCCGCCACCGGGCTTCTGGAAAGCTGTACGCGAATCATGCAATCGCCACGGCGCGCTGCTGATTATGGACGAAATCCCGACCGGGCTTGGCAAGACCGGTCGCATGTTCGCCTTTGAACATGATGAGGTGATCCCAGATATCGTGACGATAGGCAAAGCCCTTGGTGGCGGTGTTCTGCCCATTGCCGCTGTCGTCGCGCGTCACGATCTGGACGTGTGCGGCGATTTCGCCATCGGCCACTACACGCATGAGAAAAACCCGGTCACGGCGCGCGCCGCCCTGACCACGATCCAGATTATCGAGGAGGAGGGTCTCGTTGCCCGTTCTGCCGAGCTTGGTTCCTACGCTTTGGATCGGCTCAACACCTTTGCTCCACAAAGTCGGTATGTAGGCGATGTGCGGGGCCGGGGTCTGTTGTTCGGCATAGAGATCGTCGAAGACCGCGACAGTCGTGCCGAGGCTCGCGATCGCGCGGAACGTATCTACTATCGTTGTCTCGAGGCGGGTCTGAGTTTCAAGATCAGCGCGGGCTGTGTACTGACGCTTTCGCCCCCGTTGACCATCACCCGGGACGATCTGGATTGCGCACTGAGCATCGTTGAAACCGCGATACTGGCCGAGCACGACGAGTGAGCACACTCGCGCTTGGCATCGTGCTGTTCTCGGCGCTGCTCCATGCGTCGTGGAACGCGGTGCTGAAGGCCGTGGATGACCGTGCAGCGATCTTGGGCGCGGTGTCTTTGATGCATGTCCTGGCAGGAATCGTGCTGATATCGCTATCGCCTATCCCCGATCCGGCAAGCTGGCCAGCCATCTTCATCTCAACCGTCGTGCACTACGGCTATTATCTGCTGCTATTCAGCGCCTACCGCCACGGCGACCTTAGCCAAGTCTACCCGATATCGCGCGGCATCGCGCCGGCACTGGTGGCGATTTCGGCCTATCTCCTGCTGGGCGAAGACCTTGGCACAGTTGGCTGGGCTGGACTGGCCGCGGTCAGCTTTGGCATCTTCCTTCTGGCGTTGCAGCGCGGGGCCGTGCATGCAACCGGCAACGCAATTGGGCTTGCCCTGATGCTGGGACTTTGCATCAGCGTCTACTCGGTCGCCGACGGCATCGGCATTCGCCAAGCCGGAACGCCCACCGGATATATGGGCTGGCTGTTTCTCTGCGAGTTGCCGGTTTCCATTGCGATCGCTCTGCAACGTCGCCGCATCGGTGGTCATTTTTCGCCACGCACTTTGGTTCTTGGGATGATCGGCGGGCTTTTTGCGGTGACGGCTTACGGGCTGGTGCTCTACGTCAAAACCATCGCACCTTTGGGAGCGGTTTCCGCAGTACGCGAATCTTCAGTGATTATTGCTGCCTTGATTGGGCTGGTTTTCTTTGGAGAGCGGCCCTGGCGCGGCCGATTGATTGCCGCAGTCGTCGTGGCGGCAGGCGTCGTGGCGCTTTCGTCGGCAAGCTGACCAACTTTCATCACCAAAAACGTTACAACTATAAAATAAATAGATTTTACTTATCGTTAACGGTTTATCACACTCTTCCAGGGATTGGTTTCTTTAAACTCTTCGGATTTCGGTGCGAAGCGATTACAAAGGGAAACTGTAAGACCAAACGAAGACGGGCCGAAACACGGCGTCAAACAATCTTCGAATTCAAAACTGCTTTGCAGATAAAAAGGGGAGCTACATGACTATCTCAAAAACCTTGAGCCTCGGTATCGCCGTATCAGCACTGTCTGCTACCATGGCCGTCGCACAAACCGAGTTGACGGTCTACACGGCTGTGGAGGCCGAGGACCTTGCCCGCTATGCGGAAACCTTCAACCAGGATCATCCGGATATCACAATCAACTGGGTCCGTGATTCTACCGGCGTTGTCACTGCCAAGCTATTGGCAGAAAAGAACAATCCGCAGGCCGATATGATTTGGGGCCTGGCGGCAACCTCACTTCTGGTGCTGAAGACCGAAGGTATGCTGGAGCCGTATGCACCCGCTGGCCTTGACAAGCTGGACCCAAGATTCGTCGACAGCGACACGCCCCCTTCCTGGGTCGGCATGGATGCCTGGGTCGCGTCGATCTGCTACAACACGGTGGAAGGTGACAAGCTGGGCCTGTCCGCTCCAACCAGCTGGATGGACCTGACCAAACCGGAATATGCAGGCCATGTCGTTATGCCGAATCCGGCGTCTTCGGGCACCGGTTTCCTTGACGTATCGTCCTGGCTGCAGATCTTCGGTGAGGACAAGGGCTGGGAATACATGGACGCGCTGCACAACAACATCGCGGCCTACACCCACTCGGGATCGAAACCCTGCAAGATGGCGGCTTCAGGTGAGACAGTGATCGGGGTTTCATTCGCGTTCCGCGGGGCGAAGTCCAAGGCTGAAGGCGCACCGATTGAAATCATTGTTCCATCTGAAGGTATCGGCTGGGATATGGAGGCTTCGGCCATCATCGCCGGAACGGCCAATGAAGAGGCGGCCAAGACACTTCTGGATTGGACAATCACCCCGAAAGCAATGGAAATGTACAACGTTGGTTACGCCGTTGTCGCAATTCCGGGCATGGCAAAGCCGGTCGAACATTTCCCCGAAGGCATCACCGATGCAATGATCGAGAATGATTTCGAATGGGCTGCGAACAACCGTTCGTCGATCCTCGAGGAATGGACAAACCGTTACGATACGAAGTCCGAACCCAAAGGTTGATAAAGTTCACCTTTGATCTGCAAGGGGGCGCAGCGGCAAGTCCGTCGCGCCCCAGCAGCCTCATATCCGGAACCGGATGGATATAGATGACGTCACTTCATGCAGGTTCACTGGGTGCCGGCTCCGCTAATCAAGCCAGTACTGGCAACGCCCCTTATTTGCGCATCGACAAGCTCTGGAAAGCATTTGGCGATTTTCTGGCACTTCAGGATATCAGCCTGGATATCGCGGCGGGTGAATTCATATGTTTTTTGGGCCCTTCCGGCTGCGGCAAGACTACGCTTTTGCGCGCGGTCGCCGGGCTGGATCCGCAAACCCGTGGCGCGATCTATCAGGGTGGCCGGGATATCTCTGAACTGCCACCCTCCAAGCGCGATTATGGCATCGTGTTTCAATCCTACGCGCTGTTTCCCAATCTGACGGTTGCCCGCAACATTGCCTTCGGGCTGGAAAATACAGGGCGCCCGTCGGCAGAGATCAAATCGCGGGTCGCGGAGCTTTTGGCGCTCGTCGGGTTGCCCGAACAGGCTGATAAATATCCCGCCCAGCTTTCCGGCGGACAACAGCAACGCATCGCTTTGGCCCGTGCCATTGCCATCAAGCCCGGCCTGTTGCTGCTGGACGAGCCGTTGTCTGCGCTGGACGCCAAAGTGCGCGTGCATTTGCGACATGAGATCAAGGAATTGCAGCGCAAACTTGGCGTCACCACGATCATGGTCACTCACGATCAGGAAGAAGCGCTTTCGATGGCTGACCGGATCGTGGTGATGAACCACGGCACCGTTGAGCAGGTCGGCACCCCGACAGAGATTTACCGGCATCCTGCCTCGCTTTTCGTCGCGGATTTCATTGGCGAAACCAACAAGGTAGCCACCAAATATCAGGACGCGCAGGTCAAGCTGGGCGACATTGCCCTGTCAACGGAAGTTGAAGGCATTCGCGAAGGAACGGAAGTGATTGTGGCGGTGCGCCCCGAAGATGTGGTGCCCCACAGCCTGGACGAAGTGAACAATGGCATTGCAAACATGTTGCCCGTCACCCTGACGGATATGGAATTTCTCGGCTCGTTCTGGCGCTGCCATTTGCGCAGCCCGGCGCTCGGTGACGTGCCACTGTTTGCCAATTTCTCGATCAACGCCCTGCGCAGGCTGGATTTGAAACCCGGCTTGGCGATGAGCATTGAATTGCCCGCCGAACGTGTACTTGTGTTCCCGAAAGGGACTGGTGCATGAGCGACGCAAGCCTGCCGGCAGGTCGCACCGTCAAACTGCAACTCGACAGAGATGCGGTGATCAAACGGCTGTTTATGGGCGTGATCGCACTTTACCTGATCGTCGCCCTTGCCCTTCCGCTTTACGCGATGCTGTCGAAAAGCTTTGTGACTTTCAGTTTTGATCTGACCCGCTATGAATTTCAGGTCAGCGATGAGGCTGGAAACTTCGGGCCGGGGGAATCTGCTGCCGCAATCAATGAACGCCTTGGAGTGATCAGTAGCGACAATCTGCGATCAAGCTCTGACGGGCGCTTGTCGGCCACACAGTTCTTTCCAGATTTCAACTTCCGCAGCCCGGTGAAATACCGACTGCGTGGTACTGTGGCAGACGCGCCGTATCTTGTCGGGCTTGACCTGCAAAACACTACCGAATGGCATGAGTACGACAGCAACACTTTCCGCCGCATCAACCTGCGTCCGGTCAAATCTGTCGGACCGCAGAACTATGTTGAATATTTCTCCAACCCGGCGCTGTTTTCATCCATCGAAAACTCGCTGTTCATCGCCAGCGTCAGCACCATCCTGACGGTGCTTTTCGCCTTTGGATTTGCCTATTCCCTGAATCGCAGTTGCATGCGCTTCAAAGGGTTTTTCAAGATGGTCGCGATGATGCCTATTCTCGTGCCGTCGCTGTTGCCGGGCATCGCATTGATCTATCTTTTCGGCAATCAGGGCATGTTGAAACAGCTTCTGATGGGCCAGTCGATCTATGGGCCATTGGGCATTGTGATCGGGTCGGTATTCTTCACGTTCCCACATGCGTTCATCATCATTTCCACGGCGCTGTCGATTGCTGATCAGCGCCAGTATGAGGCCGCCGAAAGCCTGCGCGCGAGCAAGTGGCGCACCTTCTGGACTGTAACCATCCCCGGTGCGCGCTATGGATTGATTTCAGCTGCTTTTGTGACCTTTACGTTGGTTATCACCGATTTTGGCCTGCCGAAGGTTATCGGCGGACAGTACAATGTGCTGGCCATCGACATTTACAAACAGGTGATCGGTCAGCAAAATTTCGAGATGGGTGCGGTGGTCTCAGTGATCCTGTTGATCCCGGCGGTCTTGGCCTTCATCGTCGACCGGCAGGTTCAGAAGAAACAGGTTTCGCTGTTGTCTGCCCGCTCTGTGCCTTTTCAGCCGAAACCCGATGCGCGGTTTGAAATGATTTGCCTTGCATGGTGCGGCACAATGGCCCTGTTTATCGTTGGTCTAATTGCCGTCTGCCAATTTGCAGCCCTCATCAAGTTCTGGCCCTATGACCTGAGCCTGAGCCTGAACAACTACGATTTCAACAAGATGGATGGTGGCGGCTGGGCGGCCTATAAAAATTCAATCCTGCTCGCCGGACTGACGGCAATCATTGGGACCGTGATAGTTTTCACCGGCGCCTACATGGTGGAAAAGATTGACGGTTTCAGAACCGGACGCGGCCTGTTTCAATTTCTGGCCATGCTGCCGATGGCGGTGCCGGGGATGGTGCTGGGGCTGGCCTATATCTTCTTCTTCAACAATCCCGATAACCCGCTGAATTTCATCTATGGCACCATGGCAATTCTTGTCGTGTCCACCGTGACCCATTTCTATACCGTGGGCCATTTGACGGCGCTGACCGCTTTGAAGCAGATAGATGGGGAGTTTGAACCGGTCGCGAGCTCGCTGCGTCAACCGTTTTACCGGCTGTTTACGCGGGTCACGGTACCGGTCTGTCTTCCGGCGATCCTCGATATTTCCATCTACCTTTTCGTCAACGCCATGACCACGGTGTCGGCAGTCGTGTTCCTGTATTCCACGCATACTGCACTAGCCTCGGTCGCCGTGCTTAACATGGATGATGCGGGTGATATCGCGCCGGCGGCGGCAATGGGGATGATGATTTTTTATACCAATGCGGCAGCGCGCCTGCTGCACCTGATGGCCTCGCGTCGGATTCTCGGCACGACACAGGCCTGGCGCGGGCGCTAATTGGTTTTCTTGGTCTGCAGCTGCCGCGAAAAAACTTCCCAGGCATTCCGCCGCCGCAAAGTCATAAATCCACTCAAGCGTCGGTGTGGCTAACATTGGTTTTGATATGTCAAGAATGCGGCTGTGACTGCGATATTGCTTGATTGTGTTTCGAGGGCATATCGACAAAACTGCGATCCGAAATATGCGAAAGGCCACGCAATGTTCAGCGTCACCCAAAGTCCCGATGGTAAAGAAATCAGGCTTGTCAGCCCCGATACGACAGCACGCTTTCACGCTATCTGGCTGCGCGACAATGCCTGGGATGCTTCTACGCGCGCACCCGGCAATGGCCAGCGCCTGATTGCCCTGCGCGACATCCCGGCGGAGACGCGGATCAGCGCCGCACAGATTCAGGGCGATCAGGTCGTTTTGACGTTCCAACCGGAAAACAAGGATGTTCACTACGATCCGAAGTGGCTCATGGCGCACCGCTATGACCATGATTCTGCTGCGCAAAAAGGGTGGACCGCGCCGCAGGTTGAATTATGGGATGCGGGGTTGTCGGGTTCCGTCCCCGTTGCTGACTTGCGCAAGGTTCAGGCCGACCCGGCCGCCCGGCGCGACTGGCTCGCCCTTGTCGCGCGATATGGCTTTGGCAAACTCGTTAACGGCCCGATCGAAGATTTGGCCCTGATGCAGATCGTCGATCTTTTCGGCTATGTCCGCGAAACCAATTACGGGCGGCATTTCGAAGTGCGCACAGAGGTGAACCCCACGAACCTCGCCTATACCGGCCGTGGCCTTCAGGCCCATACCGATAATCCTTACCGTGATCCGGTCCCGACCATACAGGTCCTTTACTGTCTGGAGAGCTCCGCTGCGGGTGGTGAAAACATGGTGGTGGACGGCTTTGCCGCGGCCTTGCGACTGCGCACGGAAAATCCCGAAGCCTTCGGTCTGCTCAGCCGATATTGCGCGCGGTTTGAGTATGCGGGCGAGGCGGGCGTGCGTTTGACCTCCCGCCGTCCGATGATCGAACTAGCCCCGGATGGCGAATTGATCGCCGTGCGTTTCAACAACCGCTCCACCGCCGCCATAACCGATGTGCCTTTTGAAGATATGCAAGCCTATTACGCCGCCTATCGCCGCTTGGGGGAAATCATTGACGACCCCGCGATGGAGGTCACGTTCCGCCTTAACCCGGGCGAAAGCTTCGTGGTAGATAATACTCGCGTTTTACACGCCCGAAAGGGCTATTCCGGTTCAGGCACGCGTTGGCTGCAAGGTTGCTACGCCGATAAGGACGGGCTCTTTTCGACACTCGCTGCCCTGCAAGCACAGCCATTGGAAACTGCCGAATGACCGATCTCGACTCCGGCAATATCGTGGCCTTCCTCGAAGATATCTTCGAACGTCGCGGTGGCGAAGAATACCTGGGTGAACCCGTCACGATGGCACAGCATATGCTTCAGGGGGCCACGATCGCAGAGAAAAACGGTATGCCAGAAGTCGTCATTGTCGCGGCGCTTTTGCACGATATCGGTCATTTCACTTCGGAATTTGGCACTTACTCCCCCGATGACACTCATGATCGTCACCACGAAGAGGCGGGCGCTGAGGTGTTGGCGGCCTTCTTTCCCACCCTCGTGACCGATTGCGTCCGTTACCATGTTGCCGCCAAACGCTATCTTTGTGCTACCAAACCTAAATATTTCAAACGTCTGTCCGCTGCTTCGGTTCACACCCTCGGCCTGCAGGGCGGTCCGATGACCGCAGAAGAAGTTGCGGAGTTTCAGAAAAATGAGAATCTCGAACGGATCATTCAGGTCCGCTACCTTGATGAGGCGGGCAAACACCCCGACATGGAGACGCCGCCATTCAGGCATTTCGCGCCGATGGTGCAGCGTATCGTTGACGCCCATTGTGGGGCGAAGTCATGACCGGGCACTGTCAGAGAAAACTAGGTTAAGGCGAGCCGGTCGGTAACTTAGCCTCTCGGGATGACTAAACGCAGCCCATTCCGCTACTTCAAAACCAGCCCCGAGATCATTCGCCTGGCGGTGATGCTCTATGGCCGATTCCGACTTTCGCTTCGCAATGTCGAAGATTTCCTGCACGAGCGCGGTATCGAAATCAGCCATGAAACCGTTCGCTTCTGGTGGAACAGATTTGACCCGTTATTTGCATTTGAGATCCGCCGGAAGCGGGCCAGCCGGATGCGGTCCTATTCGGACCGGCAGTGGCACCTGGACGAAATTTTTCGTAAAGATCAATGGCGAGATTCACTACCTCCGGCGCGCTGAGGATCATGAGGGAGAGGTTTTGGAAAGCTTCGTCACGAAGACACGAGATCGCAGGGCCGCACTGAAATTCCTGAGGAAATCAATGAAACGTTACGGCAAGCCGGAAGTAATCGCGACGGTCAGACTTCGATCCTATGGAGCTGCATTGAAGGTCATCGGCAATGCGTCAAAGCAAGAAACAGGGCGCTGGTTAATTAATCGCGCTGAAAATTCGCACCTGCCATTTCGACGACGGGAACGGGCGATGCTGCGCTTGAGGCAAATTCGGTGTTTGCAGAAATTTGCCGCCGTCCATTCATCAGTTCATAATCATTTCAACTCGGAACGCCACCTCAATTCACGCGACAATTTCAAGCCCAACCGCGCTGCTGCTCTTAACGAGTGGCGCGGTCTCGGCGCGGCTGAAGGGGCAGCTACATTGTCCTTGTAGAGACTAGTTCGTTGGTTTGAAAGCGCCTACGCTTGAGCACTTTTACGTGCAGCCGATCCAATCGGCCCGGTCTTCGATCTCATCTCGTATCCCTTCAGGATTACGATGAGCCAAGAACCCTCGCTTAGCAAAATCACCTGGTCTGTCTCAAAGGTCGCGACGGGTCACAATATGTCTAGCCCAAAATCAGTAGGCCCTAGTTCTAACATTCATCTGACATAGCCCTCGCTGCTGTGGAACTCTTCGTCAAACGGTCACCTCAGATGGGCACATTTTCGCGAAAGATAATCCGTGGCTCAATATGTAAGGCCGGAAGCAATGGCGTCCCTGCGGCGATCGAGCCTAGTAGTCGGATGATTGCCTGTTCAGCTACCATCCGTGCATTCTGATCGACCACCACGTCGATCAGGTCGTCGCTCAGCCAGCCGGCGGAGGTTTCGGTTAAATCATGCATGACGGCGAACGGACGCGCCCCTGATCTGGCCCCATTCATTGCCTCGACGATCCCCTTGCGGCCTGCGCCGATGCAATAGATTCCGCTCAGCCGGTCATGCCGCTCAAGCAAGAATTCCATCGTCCTACGCGAGCGCAGGCTGTCTTCGCTGGTCTCTATCGCGGGAAGAAGGTTGAGGCTGGGATAGAGCTGGCACATGACTTCGCGAAAACCCGCCTCGCGTTCGCGATGGCCGTGAAAGTCGTGGCTACCGAGAAAAATCGCGACATTACCGCCACTGTGAGAGCATGTCAGTCCCATGATCCGCGCAGCTGTTCGTCCGGCGACCTTGTTGTCGACACCAACATAGGCCGAGCGCGGCGTGCCGGGTATGTCCGAAGCCAGCGTTACCAAGCGTACTCCGGAATCGCAAAGTGCCGTCAACGCTGCCAGATTGCGTGGATGGTCCGTGGCGATTACGCCAACGCCTTCGGTCCTGAGGGACAATTGCTCGAGCGCCGGCAGAACGGCTTCCGGCCCGACCCCATTCATCGGCACGATCCGACAGCTTTCGACCAGCGGCAGAGACGCGGAAAAGCTGATCAAGGCATCGGTCACGTCGTGCATGAATGCGTTGTGGCCGAAGGGGATAAGAAATTCGAGATTGGCGGGACGAGAGGGCAGGATAACCATGCCCTCCGAGGGGAGATAGCCGAGGTCGCGCGCCGCCGTCAGTACTCTCTGGCGATTGGCCGGACTGACGCCGGCGCGGCCGTTCAGTGCCCTGTCAACGGTCGCCGTTGACACTCCCGCCTTTTGGGCAATTCCCGTGATCGTCGTCCGTCCCATCTGATGTGATCTGATGTGATTTTCAATTGAGGTCAAGCGCGGAACACCGGATTGTCCGGCCCAGCTATGGCGCAACACGCCAATGCAGAGGAGGGCAAGCGATCAACGCTGAGACGGACATCCAGGCGCAAGATTACTCCCTCACGGGGGCCACTTCACGCCGCGCTGTCGAGACCGGGCTGGCGGCAGCCGACTGGTATCACACCGACGTCTCTCGCAAGGACATGAAAAACCTGATGAAACGGCGCGACGCGCCCGCCGTTCGCGACTCACTCCTCTGGGTACTGCTGCACGTGGTTTTCGCGGCTGGCGGCATATACTTCTGGGGTTCGTGGCTGGCCGTGCCATTCTGGTTGGCCTACGGAGTAATCTATGGATCCGCCTGCGATTCTCGATGGCACGAATGCGGGCACGGCACCGCCTTCCGCAGCCGCTGGCTGAACGACGTCGTCTATCACATCGCCTCGTTTCAGGTTATGCGCAATCCGGTCAACTGGCGCTGGAGTCATGTGCGCCATCACACCGACACTATCATTGTCGGCCGCGATCCCGAGATTGCCTGGATGCACCCGATCAAATTGTGCTTGAAGGCGCTAGCCTATGTCGGCGTCTGGGAAGTCTGGCTCTCTCTAAACGTACTGGCTCGGAACGCGTCAGGGAACCTCTCGCCGGACGAAAAGGACTACATACCCGAGAGCGAGTGGCCAACGGCGGTGTTCTGGGCGCGGGTGCACATGTTTATTTACGCCGTTGCCGCGCTGGCTGCACTGACGATGCTGGTCTCTGGCATGGGCTGGAAATCGACGATCCCCCTGCTTCTGATTGGCGGGCCGCGCGCCTATGGCTGCTGGCACATGATCATGACCGGGCTTCTTCAGCACGGCGGTTTGGCCGAGGACGTGCTGGACTACCGTCTGAACTCCCGCACGCTTTACATGAACCCGGTCAGCCGCTGGATCTACTGGAACATGAACTATCATGTAGAACACCACATGTTTCCCATGGTTCCGTACTACTCGCTTCCGGAGCTTCACAAGCTCATCAAACATGACCTGCCGCCTCCCAATACTTCGGTTTTCGATGCCTACCGGGAGATGATCGGTGCAGTCATGCGCCAGCGTCGCGACCCCAGTTACTTTCTGAAAAAGAAACTGCCAGAAACGGCCAAACCCTACCGCGAGGACCTGCACGTGTCCGTGCCGGAACGCGCTCATTCCTGACGAAAGGGCGCCATGCCTTGTATAGACGTCTGCTCTGCCGATGAGATCGAAAGGGAGGACTTGATCCGATGGGATAACGGCGACAGCACCTTCGCGATCTATTTTGGCACGGACTGCGATTTCTGCTTCACAGACGAGCTGTGCACGCACGGAAAGGTGCACGTGGCCGACCGGCTAGTTATGGATGACCAGATTGAGTATCCCAAGCATATTGGCCCATTTGTCTTCCGTTCCGGCAGAACGCTCCACGCGCCGGTCTGCGAAGATCTCGTGACATGTCCCGCAAAGTTCGCAGACGGTCTCGTCCTGATGTCCTTCGAATGACCGCTCGCGTGCTGCCCACCGTTCTCGACCTGCGCATGCAAAAGGGGCAGCGGCAGCTCACGATGCTGCGATTCTTCTCGCTCGACGAAGCTCGCGCTGCCGAGGCGGCAGGGATCGACATTGCTTCCGTTCCTCCCGAACTGCTGTCCGATCCCCGTTACCGCGAAGCCGCGCCTTCGGTCTTCTCCATGACAGGACAGACCCACCTCGAAGCCGGAACACCTGACGACTATCTCCGCTGGTGCGGTCACGCGATCGAAAAAGGGGCCGACGCGCTCTACTGTTCGGGCTCGCTGAAGACTGTCGAGTACCTTGCCCGCGAACATATTCCCATCGTCGGCCATGTTGGTCTGGTCCCAGCTCGCGCCACCTGGACGGGGGGATTTCGCGCGGTCGGGAAGTCGGCAAATGATGCGCTGCGGCTTTTTGACGAAGTAAAAGCCTATGAGAACGCAGGCGCCTTCGCAGTCGAAATCGAGGTTGTACCGGAGGAAGTGGCCAGCGAGATATCCAAACGAGTCGACATTCTGCTATGGTCGATGGGGGCTGGGTCAGGATGCGACGCGCAATATCTCTTCGCCAACGACATTCTCGGGTATACTGATGGGCACATTCCGCGGCATTCGAAAGTCTACCGGGATTTCAATGCCGAGTTCGCACGAATGCAGGCCGAACGCGTTGCTGCTTTCCGCGAGTTCGTAAATGACGTCGAGAGCGGCGCATACCCGGAGAAAAAACATCTTGTCCGGATGCCGGACAGTGAACTCGCGGCATTTCGCGAGGCTATCGCGTCGCGCTGACGCGGAATGACGACCAAAGTCCGGCGTAAATAGCCGGCCGAAAACAGGGAGGAATACTATGCTTAGACGTACATTGGTGGGGGCCGCTGCTGCGCTGGTCCTGACACCTGCCGCGAGTCTCGCGCAGGAACAGAAGACATTCTTCTGGATTTCACACGGCGGTCCGGCTGACCCGGTCTGGACGTATTTCTTGCAGGGCGCCGAGGACTGGGCCGAGGATACTGGTCATCAGGTCAACACTTCGTTCCACTCCGGTGACGTGCCGAGCCAGCAGGAGGCGGTCCGCGCCGCCATCGCTTCGGGTGCGGACGGTGTCTGCTCGACGAGTCCCGATCCCGGTTCGATGGTCGATGTCGTGGCTGAAGCACGCGAGGCGGGCATCCCGATCGTCAACTTCAACACCCCCGACGCTGCTCCTGACTGGAACGCCTACGTCGGTGGCGATCTTCTGTACGTTGGTCGATCCTGGGCGCAATATCTTGTCGACAATGGGCACGTGAAGGAAGGCGATTTTGTCTGGATGCCGGTCGAGGTACCAGGTGCTTCATACGGCGTCGAGGAAGAGAAGGGGATTGCCGAAGTCTTCGAACCGCTCGGAATAACCTGGGAAGTCACCGACGCCACACTCGACCAGGCCGAGGTGATCCAGCGGATGACAGACTACATCACTGCCAACCGAGAGCGGATCAGCGCGATGATTGGACTTGGCGACATGGTGACCGGATCGGTTGTTCGGGTCTGGAACCAGGCCGGTTTGGCACCGGGCGACATTCCTGTTGTCGGGTGGGGAAACTCCCTGGATACCACCCAGGGCGTGATGGACGGTTACGTTTCGGCCGCCATGTGGCAGGATCCTCAGGCCACTTCCTATATGTGTCTGTCAACGCTTCTTATGGAGACAAGTAGCATTCCCGTGGGCTTCAACATCATCACTGGCGCACTTTACGAGGCTGACACGGCGCCGCTGTATCACGGCATCATGGGCGGAAACTGAGGCATGTATTGTCATCCCGCGGCGGTAAACGCCGCGGGCACCAATCCAAATTCAATGATAGGAACAAGCATATATGTCGGAAACCGATTCTGAGGTTGTTTCCGCTGCGGCTCCACGCAGCCCAGGCATCGTCCGACTGCTGATCGCAATGCCCGAGTTCGGACCGCTTGTCCTGCTCGCGGTCATGCTGATCGTCTTCACTTCGATCAACCCGGCGTTCCTGTCGCTGACGAATATCTCCAACGCGCTTACTTTCACGGTAGAACTTGGCCTGATCGCTTTGGCAATGACACTTCTGATGACGAGCGGCGAGTTCGATCTCTCCGTCGGTTCCGTCTTCGGGTTCACGCCTGTCGTGATGTGGACGCTTTTCAATTCCGAGACGATGCCGCTTTTCCCGGCCTTCATTCTGGCGCTTCTCGTGGCCGTCTCCATCGGCGCTTTCAGCGGTCTTTTCGTAACCCGTCTCGGCATTCCTTCTTTTCTCGTGACGTTGGGCATGCTGCTGATGGTGCGGGGCTCCGCGCTCTGGCTCACCTCCGGGTTTCCGCAGCGTACCTGGAAGGCCGGCGAGCAATGGCTGGCGGAAGTGCTGGTGGGCGACTTCTACATTGGTGGACTTCGCATCTATATGAGCCTGATCTGGTTCATTCTGATCGCGCTTGCCTTTCACTATCTGCTCACCAAATCACGCTTCGGTAACTGGATACAGGCGACCGGCGGCAACCCCGGCGCCGCCCGCAACCGCGGCGTCCCGATCCGCAAGGTGAAGCTGATCCTATTCATGCTGACTTCGGCCATGGCAGGGCTTGCCGGTATCATTTCATCGATACGGGTCTCGGCGGCCAACCCCAACTCAGGCATGGGATATGAACTCGAGGTCATAGCGATGGTCGTCATCGGAGGCACCGTCCTGACCGGTGGTCGCGGCACGATCATTGGCACTGTCCTTGGCGTATTGATCTTGCGATTGATGCGGAACGGTATCGTTCTGATCGGTGTCCCGGGATTGGCGTACAACATCTTCATCGGTGCAATCATTCTCGGGATGATGGCGCTGCACGCCGCACTCGAGAAACGCCACAACGAAGGGGTTTGAGCCATGTCTGAGAGCGCCACACCACTCGTCGAAATGCGCAATATCGAGAAGTTCTACGGCCGTATCCATGCTCTCAAGAGCGTCAATCTGACTATCCCTCGCGGTGAAATCGTGGGTCTTCTCGGCGACAACGGCGCGGGAAAATCCACTCTTATCAAGGTCCTTTCTGGTGCAGTTCCTTATACTTCCGGCGAAATACTGATAAATGGTAGGCCACTTGCCTTGCGGTCTACCAATGACGCAATCGACGCTGGCATCGAGACGATCTATCAGGACTCCGCGCTCGTGCAGCAGCTTTCCATCGCCCGGAACCTGTTTCTGGGCCGCGAATTACGCCAGGGGCCTGGCTTCCTCGACCGTATGGATCAGGAACGGATGAACGAGGTCGCAGGTGACCTGCTGAAACGGGTCGGCATTTCCAAGAACATTCCTCCCACGACGCCCATTGGCTCGCTTTCCGGCGG
>JBBKWG010000142.1:0-12858 GCA_037968835.1 Paracoccaceae bacterium | reverse complement strand
TGGTATTGTAGATGCTTGAACGTGTGCCTAGGTGAAAGTAATGAAACCCGTCCTTCAGATTATCCCGCTTACCCTCTTGCTTGCCGGCGCCGTCATTGGCGTCTGGCGAGGTTTTGACCGCAGGCCAGACGGCAAATCGGACCGCTCCAAGGGCGGTCGCGCCAAGCGGAAATTCTGGAAATAAGCCAAGTGCACGCGCCCCGGCGATATTTACAGATTCGCCCTTAACGGCAGACGCACATCGCATTTGGACGTTCTTCATCAATGTGCCACTCCCGCCGCGACGCTTTCGTCGATGAATCGACCTTCGCGGAACCGCTCGAGTCCGAACGCCTCGGTCAATGGCGAATGACCTTTTGCCATCAGCTCGGCAAATCCCCAGCCTGAACCCGGTATCGCCTTGAATCCGCCGGTACCCCAGCCACAGTTCATAAAGCAGTTAGCAAGCGGCGTCTTCGACAGGATGGGCGAGCGGTCGCCGGTGATATCCACGATGCCGCCCCATTGGCGCAACATTTTCAGGCGCGAGATCATCGGGAAGGTTTCGGTCAGCGCGCGGACAGTCTCCTCGATGTGATGAAACGATCCGCGCTGCGTGTAGTTGTTGTAACCGTCGGTGCCACCGCCAATCACCATCTCGCCCTTGTCGGACTGGCTCATATAGCCGTGGACCGTGTTGGCCATCACGACGACATCCATGCAGGGCTTGATCGGTTCGCTGACGAGTGCTTGCAGTGCCACGGATTCGATTGGCAGCCGGAATCCAGCCATCGAGGCGACATGCCCCGAATGTCCCGCAACGACGATGCCGAGCTTGTCACAGTCGATATCACCGCGTGTCGTCGTCACGCCGGCGACCTTGCCGTCTTGCGTCCGAACGCCGGTGACTTCGCAGCGCTGGATTATGTCCATACCCATGTCGGAACATGCACGCGCATAGCCCCAAGCGACCGCATCGTGGCGGGCCGTGCCGCCGCGCGACTGCCACAGCGCGCCAAGCACCGGATAGCGGGGTCCGCGAATTTCCATGATCGGGCAAAGTTGTTTCACCCGCTCAGGGCTTATGTATTCGGTGGTAACGCCCTGCAGAGCATTGGCGTGCGCGGTGCGCTTGTAGCCCCGTACTTCGTGTTCGGTCTGTGCCAGCATCATCACGCCGCGCGGCGAGAACATGACGTTGTAGTTCAGATCCTGGCTGAGCGTTTCGTAAAGCGAGCGGGCTTTTTCGTAAATGGCCGCCGACGGGTCTTGCAGGTAGTTCGAGCGGATGATCGTCGTGTTGCGTCCGGTATTGCCGCCGCCTAGCCAACCCTTCTCAAGCACGGCCACGTTGCGGATGCCGTGGTTCTTGCCAAGATAATAAGCCGTCGCCAGACCGTGGCCGCCTGCCCCGATGATGATTACATCGTAGCGGCGCTTCGGCTCGGGCGAGCCCCATGCGCGGGTCCAGCCCTGATGGTTGCGCATGGCTTCGCGCGCGACGGCAAAGACGGAATAACGGCTCATGTGACCTCGAACTCCGATGCACCGGACGCACTCCGGCGATTACCACCTACATCGTCAAAAAACGTCTGAGTGTGAAGGCGGCAAACGGCACCGGACGCAGGATTCGCGACACAAGCCTGCGACATGAGTGCCATTTGGGCTTTTCCCTCTTATCTGGGACGCTTAAGTGGGACCGAGGAGGTTCGATATGCTGTTCTGGGGTATTGCCATCGGCTTGACGGCCATCGTCGCGATTGTCCTTGTCCGGGCCGCGCGCAGCGGCGAGGTCGACGATTCCGCGCTTGCGCCGGCAACGTCAGACATGGCGGTGTATCGCGACCAATTGAAAGAGGTCGACCGCGATCTGGCACGCGGAACGCTGAGTGCAACCGAAGCGCAGGCGGTGCGCATCGAGGTTTCGCGCCGTTTGCTGGAGGCAGACAGGCGTGCGGGCGAAGTGGATCAGGCAACGGTTGAATCTCGCAACAGCACCGTTTTCGCACTGATTGCCGCATTGATCGTCGGTGGCTCACTGGGTCTTTACAGTTGGATCGGCGCGCCGGGTTATGGCGACCTGCCTATGTCGGCACGTCTCGCGGCATCCGAGGAGGCCCGCGCAACACGTCCCGATCAGGCGACAGCCGAGGCCGAGGCGGCCCCGATGATGCCGAAGCCGACCGAGGTTGAGCCGCGGTTCACCGAGTTGATGGAACGCTTACGGGCGGCCGTGGAAGAGCGTCCCGACGATATTCAGGGACTGACCTTGCTGGCGCAGAACGAAGTGCGACTTGGCAACATGTCTGCGGCGCGCGCGGCGCAAGAAAGGATTATTGTCTCGAAGGGTGCTGACGCGTCGATTGACGACCGCTCGGGCTTGCTGGACCTTATGGTTTTGGCCGCCGGGGGGTATGTCTCGCCCGAAGCGGAGACGCTTTCCCGCGAATTGCTCAGCGACGATCCGGAGCAGGGAATTGCGCTATATTACATGGGCTTGCTTGAACTTCAGACCGGCCGCGCGGATCGAACTTTCGCGATCTGGCGACGTTTGCTCGAGAATAGCCCGCCGAATGCGCCGTGGGTCCCGGTCATACGCGAGCAGATCGACGGGGTGGCTGCGGCTGCTGGCGTCGACTATGAGCTGCCCGCTCCGCGTGGACCAAACGCTGGTGACATTGCGGCCGCAGGCGATATGAGTGCGCAGGAACGCGACGAGATGATCCGGGGCATGGTCGAGGGATTGGCCGAAAGGCTCGCCAGCGACGGCGGCCCGGTCGAGGATTGGGCGCGACTGATCACGGCGTTGGGCGTTCTTGGCGAGACGGATCAGGCTCGACAGATCGCAACCGAGGCCGAAAGCGTTTTCGCGGACGAGAACGGTGCAATGGAGCTTATTGCGCAAGCACGGGCGCGCGCGGGCATCGCTGAATGATTGTCACGGATTTCAAGGACTTCGCTACCGCTCTGCCGCGACTGGGCGCGCTTGTCGGGCTTGATCTCGGGACCGTGACGATTGGTGTGGCGGTCAGCGACAGGATGCGCCGGGTCGCATCGCCTCTGGAGACGATCAAGCGCACGAAATTCGGCATCGACGCCGAGCGACTGCTGGCCATTTGCACGGGCCGCGACATCAAGGGGCTGATCCTTGGATTGCCGTTGAACATGGACGGGTCCGAGGGTCCGCGCTGCCAATCGACACGCGCGTTCGCGCGCAATCTTGAACGACTGACCGTCCTGCCCATCGGATTCTGGGACGAGCGGCTATCGACTGTTGCCGCCGAACGCGCGCTGCTTGAGGCGGATACGTCACGCAAACGTCGCGCCGAGGTCATCGACCAAGTGGCGGCGTCGTATATTCTGCAAGGTGCGCTGGATCGGATGGCGCATCTGGAGGCCGATGGATGAGCGACGATATCTGGACGCGACCCGAGATTGAAAGCCCGTGCGTGAAGACCTGCGTTCTTCATCCCGAGGCGCGGATTTGTCTGGGGTGCTATCGCACCGCCGATGAAATCGCGGGTTGGTCGCGGCTGTCGCCCGAGACGCGGCGCGAGATCATGGAGACCCTGCCGCAGCGGTCCAAGATGTTGCCGGGACGGCGCGGTGGTCGCGAAGGTCGGTTGCGGCGCGCGGCACGCTAGGTGCGCTGCGGCGGGATTGAATAGGTCAGCGTTGCGCGGGCAACAGCTTCGTCCATCCCATCGGAATGGATCAGAACATCGCCGACGACCAGAACCCGCCCGAGCTTCAAAAGCCGGACTTCGGCAATCAGATCCCGCCCAGCCTCGGGCTTACGCATGAAGTCGATCGAGGCGTTGGTTGTGACGCTCAATGCTTGCGGGCCGATCATCGCAATGATCGCCAGGTAGACGCCGCAATCAGCCAGAGAAAATAGTGTCGGGCCGGAAATCGTGCCACCCGGGCGCAAATGACGCTCGGCTGGACTCATCCGGATGCGTGCGGTTTTTGGACCGATGTCATCGACGACGAAATCGTCCGCCATCTGGGGAAATTCCCGCGTGAGAAAGTCCTGCACCTCGGACACCGAGAGTTTTGGCTGCATGTCGTCCCGCTTGCTTTTAGCCATCCTTGCCCGCACCCGAAAGAAGGGCAAGGCATGAAAATCTAGGGCGACGTAACGAGCGGTTGGGAAATTACTGGCTGATGGAGTCCCGATAGACCACCATTTGATGGACGCGCGCAATTGCGCAGGTCAGATACCGTAGATTTCGCCGTACTTCCGTTCCAGATAATCCAGCAACGGGACCTCGCTCGGCGGCAAGCCGGTTGCCTGCTCGATCACGCTGCGCGGCTCATAAAGTCCGCCGTGTCGCTGAACCTTTTCGCGCAGCCACGACGTTGCGGGCGCGGTGTCGCCTTCGGCTAGTGCGTCGTCGAGGTCGGGCACATCGCGGCGCAACGCGGCATAGAGGCATCCGGAATAGACATTGCCCAGCGTGTAAGTCGGGAAATAGCCGAACAAAGCCTCGGACCAGTGAACATCCTGCAGGACACCGTTCGCGGGGACGTCGACTTCAAGTCCGAAATCCTTGGCAAAACGTTCGTTCCAGGCGACTGGAAGGTCGGCAACCTCCAACCTACCCGCAATCAGATCGCGTTCCAGGTCAAACCGCAGCAGGACATGCAAGTTATAATGCACTTCGTCCGCCTCGGTGCGGATGTATCCCGGCGCGCACCGGTTCATCACTGCGTAGAATTCATCGCCGTCGCGCAGTCCGATGTCGCCGAAGACCGCCTGCATCCGGGTATAAAGCCAGCCGGTAAAGGCGCGCGACCGGCCAAGCTGGTTTTCGTAGATGCGGCTCTGGCTTTCATGAACGCCCATCGAAACGCCGCGCCCGAGCGGCGTCAGCAGGAAAGCCCGGTCGATACTCTGCTCGTAGGTGGCGTGGCCGACTTCGTGAATCGTGGAATAGAAACAGTTGGACGGGTTGTGGGGCTCGGTACGCGTCGTGATCCGGACATCCAGACCGGAGCCGGACGAGAACGGATGAATTGCCTTGTCGATCCGGCCGTGGGTCAGGTCGTAGCCAAACGCCAGCGCAAGCTCGGACGAGACCGCCATCTGCCCGTCTTCCGAGAAATCGCGATCAAGCACAGAAACTCGGCGTTCCGAACCGATAATCCGTTCGCGCAGATCCACCAGTCGCGGGCGAAGTGCGCCGAACATCGCGCTCAGTTCCGCGCCGGTGGTGCCGGGCTCATAGTCCTGCAACAACGCATCGTAAAGATCGCCACCGTCGGCGAGTGCCGCGGCTTTTTCGCGCGACAGATTCAGCACTTCGGTCAGTTTCGGCGCGAACATCGCGAAATCGTTGTTCGCGCGCGCCTCGGCCCAGACCCGGTGAGCCAACGATGTCGTGCGGGCCAGCGCGGCTGAAAGCTTCGCGGGAACGCGTTGGGTGCGATCGTATTCGAAGCGTATCTTTGCGATCTGCCGGGCGGCGACAGGATCGGAGGCGTTTGCCTTGTCGAGCCAGTCACCAATCCTCGGATCGGTGCGCCGTGCGTGCAGGACACCATCAAGCGCCGACATCTCTTCGGCGCGCTGCTCTGATGCGCCTATGGGCATCATCGTCTCTTGATCCCAGCCAAGCCGCCCCATGATCTGCCCCAGAGCCTCGGTCTCACGCTGAAACGCCATAAGGTCTTCGTATGCGGTCATTCTCAGCCTCGGACGGATTGGGGAAGTGGATATTGGGTCAGGAAACGGGCGCGCAGGATAAGAGTCCACAGAACGACGGCCCCAAACTGGTGCAAAATCGCAAGGCCCCAGGGCGCGCTGTAGAGCACGGTCATGATGCCGAGAACCATCTGGAGGACCAACATGGCGAAAGCGAGCGTGATTGCCGTTCGGGTTCGGATGTTGCCGGATCTGCGCGACCGCACCCAGACCGCGACCGAGAAGGCGAAAAGCAGGTAGCCGGTAATGCGGTGGATGAACTGGACCAGTCCCGCATTCTCGAAAAAGTTGCGCCAGAGCGGCTCCAGATCGAACGCGTTCGGTGGGAAAACCTGTCCGCCCATCAGTGGCCATTCGTTGAAACTGCGGCCGGCGTCGATTCCCGCGACAAGGGCCCCAAGCAGGATTTGCAGGATCGTGAAGTACATGAGGCCGCTCACCATTCCGCCAAGGCGCGGCTCGCGACTGCGCCGGGCCTGGATCAGTGCCGCTTCAGAGCGGGCGAGGAGGAACACATACCAGGCGATCAGTCCAAGGATCGCAAATGCCAGTCCGAGGTGGAGAGCAAGGCGATAGGACGCCACATCGAGCATCGTTCCCGACAGCCCCGAAGAGACCATCCACCAACCGATGGCCCCCTGCAGCCCACCAAGGATGCCCGGAACCAGCAGTCGCCCGGTCCAGCCCGCCGGGATGCTTCGCGTTGCAAGGAAGAACAGGAACCCGGCCGCCCAGACCAGACCGATGATCCGTCCAAGCTGGCGATGTCCCCATTCCCACCAATAGATCGACTTGAACTCGGACAGGCTCATGTCGCTGTTTTGCAGTTGATACTCGGGGATCGACTTGTACTTCTCGAATTCGACGGCCCAAGCCGTGTCATTGAGCGGCGGAATCGCCCCGGTGACAGGTGCCCATTCGGTAATCGACAGGCCGGAATCGGTCAGTCTGGTCAAGCCGCCTACGGCGATCATGATTACCACAAGCGCGAACAGAACCATCAGCCAGATCCGGATCGCACCACGCGCGCCACGGCGCGACGCGTCGATCACGCCACCCTTCGGGGCGGCGGCGGATTTGGTGTCGGACGCGACCTCTTCGAAGATGCTGCGCTTTTCACTCATGACCTGCTCCTCGTGTCAGGCGCAACCTAAGTTCGCGAGACTGGGCCGTCCAGTCATCCGCGCTCTTTCCAGCGGACCATCTGACGCAGGATGCCGTGCATGATCTGAACGTCCGCTTTGGTCATGGGCATGCGCGACCAGAAGTTGCGGAGTGTCAGCTTCATGGTCTCGGCCTTGGTGTCGGGAAAGAAGAATTCGGCTTGATCCAGCCTTTCCTCGTAGTGCTGCGCAAGTTTTTCGACTTCGATCAGGCTGGCGATTTCGGTTCCGGCCATTTCCAGCGTCTGTTCCTCGATATGATGTTTCGCGCGCCGCCATTCGTAGGCCATCAGAAGCACGCATTGCGCCAGGTTGAGCGATGCAAAATCCTGATTGACCGGGACCGAAATGATCGCGTTGGCGCGCGAGATATCATCGTTTTCCAGACCGGCCCGCTCGGGTCCGAACAGAACCGCCACGTGCTGACCCGCCGCTATGCGGTTTGCGGCATCGGCCATCGCAGCCTCGGGTGAGAAAACAGGCTTTGTCAGATCGCGCGAGCGGGCAGTCGTTGCAAAGACGAAAGCGGCGTCACCGATCGCGTCAACGGTCGTGGCGTGCAGTTGGGCCTCGTCCAGCAGACGCCCCGCTCCGCTTGCCATCGCCACCGCATTCGGATTGGGCCAGCCGTCGCGCGGCGCGACGATGCGCATCCGATCCAGCTCGAAATTCCACATTGCACGGGCGGCAGCACCGATGTTCTCGCCCATCTGCGGACGCACCAGGACAAAGGTGGGTTGGGTCATGCTAGGCTTTCTTCTGACGGGCGTGCGGGGTTTACGATTCGCCGCAACGAAGCACAAGGGAGACGAAAGATGGCATACGACGAAGGGCTGGCAGAGGTCATGCGCAACGATCTTGCCGACCTCGACGGGATCACCGAACGCAAGATGTTCGGTGGACTGTGCTTCATGCTTCACGGCAACATGCTGTGCGGAGTCCACAAGGGCGGCGGCATGGCGCGCGTCGGAAAGGATGCACACAGCGAGGCGCTTGAAATCCCCGGCACTGCGCCGATGGCGTTCACCGGGCGGCCAATGGGCGGCATGGTCGATCTGGACGAAACCCTGCTTACAGACGACGAAAGGCGCGCTCGTGTTCTTGCGCTGGCACTGGCGCACGCCCGGTCGCTTCCGCCGAAGTAGCCAAGCCCGACGATCCCGGTTATAGGCTGCGCAAGACCTTGATAACGGAGCCTGAAATGGCCGACTCCGAGCGCCCGCAAATCTATCTGGTAACGCCGCCCGACTTTGAACTCTCGACCTTTCCAGCGCGTCTGGCCGAGGTGCTTGACGCCCACGAAGTGGCCTGCATCCGCATGTCGATGGCGACAAAGGACGAGGATCGACTTGGTCGAGCGGCGGATGCGCTGCGCGATATTGCCCATGCGCGGGACGTGGCGCTGGTGATCGAGACCCATGTCGCACTGGCAGAGCGGCACGGTTTGGACGGTGTGCATCTGAACGACGGCGCACGTTCGGTTCGCAAGGTTCGCACGACACTTGGCGGCGACGCGATTATCGGCGCGTACTGCCACGCCTCGCGTCACGACGGCATGATCGCGGGCGAGGCTGGGGCCGATTATGTGGCGTTCGGACCCGTTGGCACATCGTCCCTCGGCGACGGCACGGTGGCGGATCGCGAGTTGTTCGCGTGGTGGTCGGAAGTGATCGAAGTTCCGGTGGTGGCCGAAGGCGCGCTCAGCGAAACGCTGGTGGGGGAACTTTCGCCGGTCACCGATTTCTTTGCCTTTGGCGAGGAAATCTGGCGCGAGGACGATGCAGCCGCCGCGTTGGGTCGGTTCATCGCTGAGATTTAGCTACTTGGCTAAGTGATTGCGACAGGATCGAAAGCCGAGCGCACAGCCTCTTCGCAGTGTTTGGCGAGTGATTTTCGCTCCGCGAAGTCCGCCACTCGCACAGGACGATGCCAGATCACTTGCACTGACCCTTGATGCGGGGCGGAGAGAATTTTCAGCAGGTGCGACCCGAAATCCATATCTCCCCACCATCCGTAAAAACGCGGATCTTCACCGGCGGGCGCATGGTAGGTGACGGTAACCGGCTGCACCCACAGCAAGTCCCGCAGCTCTTCGGAAAAGAAAGCAGCGAACAAAGTCGGCTTGAACGGCAGCACCCGCAACCCGTCAGTCGATGTGCCTTCGGGAAAGAACAACAACTTGTGGCCGGCTTTCAGACGCGTCTCGAAAACTTCTTTCTGCGTTCGCGCCTCGCGCGTGTCACGCCGGATGAAGACGGTTCCGGTGGCGCGGGCCAGCCACCCGATGCCCGGCCACTCCGCAACCTCGGCCTTGGAAACGAAGTAGATACGCTTGGCAGCATTCAACGTGAAAATGTCGAGCCACGACGAGTGATTGGACACGACGGCACCGTGTTCGGCCATGCGCGCGCCGTGGGTTTCGCATCGAATGCCCATGATGAAAAAAGCCGATCGGCAGACGAATTGGGTAATGTACGGCGTCCAGGGCCGTTTCACGCCGTAAAGCGGACGTTCGACAAGCCGCACGAGCAGCAAAACCGCAAGCGAACCAAATGTGACGATTGCCAGCACCGCTCCCCGCAAGGTGGCGCGAATCCAGCCTAGCGGCCCGTGTCGACGCGAAACCAACGGTATTTCAGAACGCCAGGTCGGTTCCACCATCAGCCCCGCGCCCCGTCATAAAGGGCCTGTGCGCGAGCCGTCAGACGGGTTGTGTCCATGACAAGACAAACGTCGGTCGTGTTGAATGCATGATCAATGAACGCGCCATCACCCACGAAACCGCCAAACCGCAGATAGGCTTTGATGAGGGCCGGAACCGCGCGCATTGCCGCGGTACGGTCGATGTTGTCGACAGGAACCAGATCCATTGATTGATACACGTTCTCCAGGGCGCGGACCCGCAGATCCGGCGGTGCAAGATGCGCGTCGTAGAGAAGGCTGAGCGGTTCGGCCAGGCTTTCTAGGTCGTTGCCATGAAAGCTGGCGACGCCGAAAAGAATGTCGATCTCGTGTTTGCGGACATACTTGGCCAGCCCGTACCAAAGCTGCAACATCGCGATGCCTCCGCGATAATCGGCGTGCACACAGGAACGCCCAAGTTCCAGCAACCGCTTTCCCGAGTGCTTCAGGACGCCGATGTCGTATTCGCTTTCGGAATAGAATTGCCCGGCATCTACCGCCCGTTCCGACCGCATCAGGCGATAAACGCCAACGACATGGCGGAGCGTTTCACACTCGCGGCGGTCATCGACCAGAATGAGGTGGTCGAAATAGGGATCGAATGCGTCCCTCTCAAACATGCCATCGTGGTCGATCAGCGGTCCGCTACCACCCAGTTCGCGCACGAAGACATCATAGCGCAGCCTTTCGGCCGCCCGCAGATCGCGATCGCTCTGGGCAAGGCGCACGGTGAAATGAGTGCTGTCAGTTTGCATCCTCGGGTCCGGGCCTTGGGAGTTGGTGCCTTCTAGAAGCGCTGGCGCTTCAATGCAACGGCTGCGGTCAAGCTGAGCATCGAAGATTGATTGCTCGCTATGGTTGTGTTACGGAAAATTCAAGCCGTCGTCAGTCGGTATCGAAAACGAGGACAAGCTGAACACGACGTCCATCAATGACAACCTTTCCTTCATCAGGGAAGTTTACGGTTACGCGACCGCCAACGTTGGACTGCACCTGTCCAATCCCCCACTCGGGCGCGCCCGGATGTCGCACGAGCATTCCGGGTTCAAGGAGCGAAGTAATTTCAGGCATGGATCATTGAAGGGACTGAGTTGATGGACGCGGGCATTAGTGTTGACGATCTGAATGCGCTTGTCGGATCGCGGATCTGCCACGACTTGATAAGTCCGTTGGGCGCCATCAGCAATGGTGTCGAATTGCTGAACATGTCCGGACTGCCCCCGGCGCCCGAGATTGCGCTGATCGCACAGTCCATAGACAACGCAAACGCGCGCATCCGTTTCTTCCGCGTCGCGTTCGGGGCTGCCAGCAATGACGCGATGTTCAGTCGCGCGGAAGCCGTTTCAATCCTGGAGGATGTATTCAAAGGCAGTCGCACCACCATCGAATGGCGAATTCGCGAGGATGCGCGGCGCGCAGACGTGAAACTCGCGTTTCTGCTGGTGCAATGTCTCGAAAGCGCGCTGCCGTGGGGCGGTGAGATACTTATCACCAAGACCGATGATTGCTGGCACGTCAGCGGGCGCGGCGAACGACTGCGGATCGTAGAACGGCTATGGGATCTGGTGTCCGAACCGGGACCGTCTGCGAACGTGCTGGCAGCCGATGTTCACTTCGCCCTTGTGCCACAAGCCGCTGCGCAGGTCGGCAGACCGGTGACCGCAAAGATCAGTGAACAAACGATCACTCTCAGCTTCTGACGGTTCCGTCGCCAGTCACGAGATATTTGAAACTGGTCAGTTGCGATGCGCCAACGGGTCCGCGGGCGTGCAGTTTACCGGTCGCTATGCCAATTTCAGCACCCATTCCAAACTCGCCACCATCGGCAAACTGCGTCGAGGCGTTGCGCATCAGAATTGCGCTATCGAGGCGCGTGAAAAAGCGATCCGCCGTCGCGTCGTTTTCGGTGATGATGCAATCGGTGTGGTTCGACCCATAGCGCCGGATGTGGGCAATGGCTTCGTCAACGTCACTCACGATACGGGCGGCAATGACCATGTCCAGAAATTCGCGCCCCCAGTCGTCATCCTCCGCCGCAGTCACCCCGTCGATAGTCTGAATGGTCGCATCACCCCGCACCTCGACTCCGGCATCTAGAAGTGCGCGGACGACGCCCTGCCCGATGGTGTCCACAATGTCGGCATGGATCAACAGACACTCGGCAGCGCCGCAGATGCCCGTGCGCCGGGTCTTGGCATTCAGAACGACATTGAGCGCCTTTACCGGATCGGCGTCGGCGTCGATGAAAATATGAACGATGCCTTCGAGATGTGCGAATACCGGCACGCGGGCTTCGCGCTGAACCAGGGCTACAAGCCCCTTGCCACCACGCGGAATGATAACGTCGATGGTGTCGGTCATCGTCAGCATTTCGGACACCGCGGCGCGGTCGCGGGTCGGGACACGCTGAATTGCGGCGCGTGGCAGACCGGCGGCGTCCAGCCCATCGACAAGGCAGCTATGGATGACACCCGACGAATGGAAGCTCTCTGATCCACCGCGCAGGATCACGGCGTTCCCGGCCTTGAGGCAAAGTGCGCCGGCATCCGCTGTCACATTTGGACGCGATTCATAGATGACGCCGACAACGCCAATAGGCGTGCGGACACGGGTGATGTGCAGCCCGCTTGGCTGGTCCCATTCGGCCATCACTTCACCGACCGGATCCGGCTGACTTGCGACCGCGCGAAGACCGTCGCATATCAAGCGAACTCGGCTCTCATCCAACATCAGGCGATCCAGCATCGCAGGTGACAAGCCTTTATCGCGACCGAACTCCATGTCCTGCACATTAGCGTCAATGATCTCCTGACGGCGCGACCAGACCGAGTCAGCGGCCACGTTCAGCGCCGTGGTCTTGGACACCGGGCTGACAAAAGCCAATTCAGCCGCAGCCGCTTTCGCTGCTATGCCAATTTCCCGCATGGTTTCATAAATATCGAGGGCATCTTTCATGTCGTTTGTTCCCGCGTTACTGATCATGGATACCGGAAAAATACGCGTCTCGCCAGATCAGACAGCCATGTCATCGCGATGAATGAGCGCGGCGCGTCCGGGATAGCCCAGCAACGCCTCGATGCGATCCGATCGCTGGCCCCGAATTGCCGTCGCTTCCTCGGCAGTGTACCGCGTCAGGCCGATCCCAAGTCGCGCGCCTGTCGGGCCAAGGATTGCCACCGGATCTCCGCGGCCAAATCGACCCACGACTGTCGTGACGCCGGCGGGCAAAAGCGATTTGCCCTGCATTAGCGCCCGCGCGGCCCCATCATCGACGCGAACGTCACCGCGCGGCTTCATCGCGGCGATCCAGCGTTTGCGGGCAACCTG
>JBBKWG010000141.1:0-7665 GCA_037968835.1 Paracoccaceae bacterium | reverse complement strand
TTACCGCGTTCACCGAAGAGCAGTGGTACAAGGCGATGGCCGAGAACGTCTGGATGGACGGCGAATTGAAGGCCAATCCCTACACCAAGTGGTCCGAGATCGACGCGTCGCTGCCGGATGCCGAAATTCAGGCGTTCATTCCCGGAACCAAGCATGGCACGCGCGAAGTTTTTGAGGAAAAGGTGATCCTGGCCGGTTGCGAATCGTCGGGCGCGTTGGCTGGCATGACCGGTTCGGGCATGGACGAAGACGCCGCCGCCGATGCCTGCATGAGCGTGCGCACGGACGGTCGCGCTGTCGACATCGACGGCGATTACACCGAGACGCAGGCGCGGATCAGCAGCAACACCAACGGTGTTGGCGTGTTCGGACTGGCGTTCTATGAGAACAACACGGACAAGCTGAAGGTGGCCACGATGTCAGGTGTCGCGCCATCGACCGAGACGATTTCGAGCGGCGAATATCCCGTGTCGCGTCCGCTCTATTTCTACATCAAGGGCGCGCATATCGGCGTTATTCCGGGTCTGAAGGAATATGCGCAATTCTTCGTCGCTGACGAAATCGCCGGTCCTGACGGTCCGCTGGCCGAATACGGTTTGGTGTCCGATCCCGAACTGGCGACCACCCAGATGGCGGTCGAAAACGAAGAAATGATGCCCTCGGGCTCGTAAGACCAATCTGCGGAAGAGCGTGCGGCGCTCTTCCGCATCCATTTGGAAATTGGGGATTCCCGGGGGGCAAATGCCGGTATTCTGGCTGGTTCTGATCGTTCTCGCGATCGCAGGCGCAGGCTTTTTCCTGGGACGTAGCCGTGCGCTAGCATCGGCGGGCGGAGATTCGCGGCGGCTGCATTCGCTGCCGAAGTATTATGGACTGAACGTCTTTCTGACCGTCATCACGCCGGCGTTCGGTTTGCTTGCGCTCTGGCTGCTGTTTCAGCCCCTTGTCGTCGAGAACCGGGTGTCGTCTCTGCTTTCGGAAAGCGCAATCGCGGACACCACGACACGCGATCTGGTGATGAGCGATGTGCGCCGGGTGGCGGACGGTATCGGTCTTGCGATCAAGGCCGGACTGCTCGACGAGGGCGAGGCGGCGGAGCTGATCGGCGACGGTGCTCTGCGTGATCGACTTGGCAAGGTCGGGATTGCGCTTGGTTCCGATATTGCGCCCGAGGTGCTTGTCGCCGCCGAGCGGCTTCGGGCGCTGAATGCGTCGGCGTCCATCCTGCTGGCGGTTGTGGTGCTGGCGGCGGCGGCGGGTGGCTTTGCCGTTTCCTACATAGTGACCGACAAGGATTTCCGCGCCCGCAACACTGTCGAGCGTGGGGTCTTGATCGTGCTGGTCGCGGCCGCGTCGATTGCCATTCTGACCACGCTTGGCATCGTTTTGTCGATGCTGTTTGAAACCCGCAACTTCTTCGCAGCCTACCCCTGGACCGACTTCTTCTTCGGCACAAAATGGGCGCCGGATTTCCGTGGCAATTCCGAACTTGCGATCCTTCCGCTGTTGTGGGGGACGCTCTACATCTCGTTCATTGCGCTGTTTTTCGCGGTTCCGACCGGGCTGTTCGCGGCGATTTATCTGTCCGAGTATGCCGGGCCGAAAACCCGCGCCGTCGCCAAACCGGCCATCGAGATTCTCGCCGGCATTCCGACCATCGTCTATGGCCTGTTCGCGCTGATCACCGTGGGTCCGCTGCTGCGGGACTATTTCGCGATGCCGCTTGGGCTGGGCCAAAGCTCGTCGTCGGTGATGACGGCGGGGCTGGTCATGGGGATAATGCTCATTCCGTTCGTGTCTTCGCTGTCCGATGACATCATCAACGCGGTGCCGCAAACGTTGCGGGACGGATCGTACGCCTTGGGCGCGACGCAGTCCGAAACGATCCGCCAGGTCGTGCTTCCCGCCGCGCTGCCGGGGATCGTCGGCGCGGTTCTGCTGGCCGCGAGCCGGGCGATTGGCGAGACCATGATCGTCGTGCTCGGGGCAGGGGCGGCAGCAGCGCAGTTCAACCGCGGATTGGGCGAGTTGGTGAACCCGTTCGAGGCGATGACCACGATCACGGTCAAGATTGTCAGCCAACTGACGGGCGATACCGACTTCGCGTCGCCCGAAACCCTCGTTGCCTTCGCGCTTGGCCTGTCGCTTTTCGCCATCACGCTATGCCTCAACGTACTCGCGCTCTGGACTGTGCGCCGGTATCGGGAGCAGTACGAATGACTGACATCACATCCACCCCGGAGGCGCGGCCAGTTTCGCTTCTGGCACCCGACGAACGCACGCGCAAACGCAACGCGGCCGAGCGCCGGTTTCGGATCTACGGGATGATCGCGCTTGGGATCGGGCTTCTGGCGCTGGTCGTGCTTTTGACGTCGATCGTCCGGAACGGATCAGGCGCGTTCTTTCAGACCTACATCACGCTTGATGTCGCGCTTCCGGCCGACAAACTGGACAAGCAGGGCAATCGCAACCGCGAGGAAATGGCGAAGGTATCGACCTTCGGCTATGCGCCACTGATCAAGGACGCGATGGCGGCGAAGCTGGTGGAGGCGGGGATCAGCATCGACGGGCTGGACGATGCCGAGGATCTGATTTCCAAGGATGCCGCCGCGCAGCTTCGCGATTTCGTGCTGGCGCGTCCGGAAGTGGTTGGCGAGACGCTGGAGTTCAACTTCCTGGCGTCGGGACGTATCGACGGATATTACAAGGGCCGCGTGACGATGGCGTCGGCAGCGCGCGACAGCAACGTCTCGCCCGAGCAGTTGCGGCTTGCCGATGCGCTGAAGGGCAACGGGGCGCTTCGGACGCGCTTCAACTCAAGCTTCATCACGGCTCCCGATGCTTCGGAGAACCGGCCGGAAGCCTCGGGGCTGGGCGTTGCCATCCTGGGGTCGCTCTACATGATGCTGATCGTGCTGGCGCTTGCCTTGCCGATCGGCGTTGCGGCGTCGATTTATCTGGAGGAATTCGCGCCGACGAACTGGTTCACCGACGTGATTGAGGTGAATATCTCAAACCTCGCGGCCGTGCCGTCGATCGTGTTCGGTATTCTTGGGCTGGCCATTTTCATCAACTTTGCCGGATTACCGCAATCCGCGCCCATCGTCGGGGGTCTTGTTCTGACGCTCATGACCCTGCCGACAATCATCATCGCCACGCGCGCGTCGTTGAAAGCGGTGCCGCCGTCGATACGCGAAGCGGCTCTGGGGGTCGGCGCGTCGAAGATGCAGACCGTTCTGCATCACGTGCTGCCGCTGGCGGCTCCGGGCATCCTGACCGGGACGATCATCGGACTGGCGCAGGCGCTTGGCGAGACAGCGCCGCTTTTGCTGATCGGCATGGTGGCGTTCGTACGGGATTATCCCGGTGCGCCGCCGGACGGTTTTTTCGATCCCGCCTCGGCGCTGCCGGTGCAGATCTACAACTGGACACAGCGCGCCGATCCGGCGTTCGTGGAGCGCGCGTCCGGAGCCATCATCGCGCTTTTGGCATTCCTGCTGGTGATGAATGCAATTGCCATCATCCTGCGTCGTCGCTTCGAGCGGCGCTGGTAACGGGACGCAAATTATGGACGATCAGCGTATAATCGAGAGAATGACGGGCATGATGGATATCAAGATCGCTGCGAAAGACGTGAACGTCTGGTATGGCGACAATCACGCGATCAAGGATGTGACAGTCGATATTGCGGACAAGACAGTGACGGCGTTCATCGGGCCATCAGGCTGCGGAAAATCGACTTTTCTACGTTGTATCAATCGCATGAACGATACAATTGATGTGGCGAGGGTCGAAGGCGACATCCTGCTGGACGGCGAGAACATCTACGATCCAAAGGTCGATCCGGTGCAATTGCGCGCCAAGATCGGAATGGTTTTTCAGAAACCGAACCCGTTTCCAAAGTCGATCTATGATAACGTGGCGTATGGACCGCGAATTCACGGGCTGGCGAGGTCCAAGGCGGAACTGGACGAGATCGTGGAAAAGTCGCTTCGCCGCGGCGCGATCTGGAACGAGGTCAAGGATCGTCTGGACCAGCCCGGAACCGGGCTTTCCGGGGGGCAACAGCAGCGCCTTTGCATTGCGCGCGCTGTAGCGACCGAACCCGAGGTGTTGCTGATGGACGAACCGTGCTCGGCGCTCGATCCGATTGCGACTGCGCAGGTCGAGGAGTTGATCGACGAGTTGCGACAGAACTTTTCGGTCGTGATCGTGACGCATTCGATGCAACAGGCGGCGCGGGTCAGCCAGAAAACCGCGTTCTTCCATCTCGGCGATCTGGTTGAGTATGGCGACACTGCCGAAATTTTCACCACACCGAAGGACAACCGGACTGAAAGCTACATCACCGGACGGATCGGGTAGGGACCAGACATGCACGAACAACATATAGCATCGGCCTTCGACCGCGACCTCGAGGCGATTCAGGCGCGGATTATGAAGATGGGCGGGATGGTGGAAAGCGCCATCGTCGACAGCGCCAAGTCGCTTGAACTGCGCGATGTCGAGCTGGCCGAAAAGGTGCGCAAGAACGACAAGGCCATCGACCTGCTTGAAGAGCAGTTGAACGAGGATGCTGCCCGCGTGATCGCGCTGCGCGCGCCGACCGCTTCAGATTTGCGCACCGTTCTGAGCGTCATAAAGATCAGCGCCAATCTGGAGCGTTGCGGCGACTATGCCAAGAACATGGCCAAGCGCACGTCGGTTCTGGCGTCCTTGCCGCTTGTCGATGGGGCGTCCGCCAGCATCCGCCGCATGGCGCGGGAAGTGCAGTTGATGCTGACGGATGCGCTTGACGCCTATATTCAGCGCGATGCCGAATTGGCGCATCAGGTGATCCTGCGCGACGAAGACGTGGATCAGATGTACAACGCTTTGTTCCGCGAGCTTCTGACTCACATGATGGAGGATCCGCGCAACATCACGCCGTCGATGCACATGCATTTCATCGCCAAGAACATCGAGCGGATGGGCGATCACGTCACATCGGTGGCCGAGCAGGTCATCTATCTGGTGACCGGTTCGATCCCCGACGATGCGCGGCCAAAGGATGATCGCACGCCGTATATGTCTGAAGAAGGCTAGAGCGCGATGTCTGCCGACCGACCCCGTGTTCTTGTCGTCGAGGACGAGCCAGCGCAGCGCGAAGTTCTGGCCTATAATCTCGAAGCCGAGGGGTTCAGCGTCACCCGCGCGGAATCCGGCGACGAGGCAATTCTGCTGTTCGATGAAGTCGCGCCGGACGTAGTCGTGCTCGATTGGATGCTGCCGGGCGTGTCGGGGATCGAGATTTGCCGGCGCTGGAAATCGAGGCCTGAATCTCGCGCGGTGCCGATCATCATGCTCAGCGCGCGCAGCGAAGAAGTCGACCGGGTGAGGGGGCTTGAAACCGGGGCGGACGATTATGTCGTGAAGCCCTATTCGATCGTGGAACTGATGGCGCGGGTGCGTGCGCAGCTTCGGCGCACGCGACCGTCGACTGTGGGCCAGCGACTGGAATTCGCGGATATCGTGTTGGATGCCGAAACGCACCGGGTCTTTCGCTCCGGGCAGGCGATCAAACTTGGCCCGACCGAATTTCGGCTGCTTTCGACATTCATGGAGAAACCCGGGCGCGTCTGGTCGCGCGAGCAATTGCTGGACCGGGTATGGGGACGCGACATCTATGTCGATACGCGCACGGTCGACGTTCACATCGGTCGGTTGCGAAAGGCGCTGTCGCTGCCGGATCATGACGATCCGCTGAGAACCGTGCGCGGCGCGGGATACGCTCTCGGCTGAGACAGCATTTCCTATATTGGAACCAGAACGTTAGACTTGCGTTGGCAAGAAAAGGGTCTCCGATGAACAAACTGGAAACGTGGGCGCATGTGGCGTTGATCGGGTTGGGCATTTCTGCCCTTTTTGCCGTGCTCGACGTGGGGCAAAACCTGTTCGCGCCGATCTTGCTGGCCCTGGTCGTCGGCGTTGTGATGTCGCCGGTGCCCGACACGCTTGATCGACTTGGCTTGCCCAAAAGTCTTGCCGCACTCTCCAGCCTTCTAATCATCCTGTTGGTCGTTGCCGCACTTGCGTTTTTCCTTGAGCCATCGGCGCGGCGGCTGAGCAGTGCAATGCCGTTCGCCATAGACGAAATGAACAGTCTGATCGTCGAGTTGAAACACCAATTGCGCGGTCTGGAGGACGCCAGCAAGGATGTCGCGCAGGCGTTGAATGACGGCGAGGCGGTGATCGAACCGGCTGCGGAGGAATCGGCAGGTGCAGCTTTGCCGACAGTCGAGGACGCCCTGTTCATGGCGCCTGCGGTGTTGTCGCAAATCATGATCTTCGTCGGCGTTCTGTTCTTCTTCATGCTGACCCGTGACGAGGTTTATGCCTGGGTCGCCAGACGGCTTGCTCCGGATGAACTGCGGCTGGAAACTGCGCATCGTCTGCGGGCGGCGGAGCGACAAGTGGGGCGATACTTCCTGACTGTTACCGTCATCAACAGCGTCTACGCCGTGGTCGTCGCGGTTGCGATGGCGGCAATCGGACTGCCGTCGCCGATCCTTTGGGGGATTGCGGCGGGGCTGATGAACTACATCCTCTACCTCGGCCCGGCGGTCATGGTCGCGGCGTTTCTGCTGGCAGGGTTGGTGGTGTTCGACGGCGCTTATTCGATGCTTCCGGCAGGGCTGTATCTGACGATCAACATCATCGAAGCGCAGTTCGTGACACCGGCGCTTGTCGGCAAGGCAATGCAGACCAATCCGCTTCTGATCTTTCTGGCGCTGGTGTTTTTTCTGTGGCTATGGGGACCCATTGGCGGCGTTATCGCGATCCCGCTGCTTCTTTGGGTTCTCGTCCTTAGTGCCGATATCAAGGCCGTCCGAAGTTCGCTTGTCGCCAGCAAGTCTATGGAACCTGCTTCAAGTTAATAAGTTGTGCTATAACAAAATTAATATACGTCTGTTGCGACCGTGAGGACGGCGCGCAACAGCGCCAAAAGGAGTTGCCATGAGTACCGCACAAACAAAAGCGAAAGAACCGAGTGTTGACGATCTGACGAACCAGATCGAAACGCTGAAGAATGACATTGCGACGTTGACGTCGAGCGTGTCAGAGCTTGCCAAGGTGGAAGCCAGTCGCGTTGTCAGCGTGGCGAAACAGAAGGGCCAAGATGTCCGCAAGTCGGGTGAAGAGCATCTCGATGCGCTGCGCGTGACAGCCGAGAATTACGGGCGCGAAGCCGGCACGTATGTGCGTGAGCAGCCGGGCACCGCCCTCGGTATCGCCGCAGCTTTGGGTTTCTTCGCAGGGCTTCTTCTGAGCAACCGTCGCTAGGCTTATGTTTGGAAGAATTCTCGCGGCGCTGCAACTTCGGCTCGAGGATAGCGTCCGGCGCGCGATTTATGCGTGCGTCGGTGCAATCCTGTTGCTGGTGGGCGCCGGGTTCTTGCTGGCTGCCGGCTGGAGCGCGATTGCCGATTCCTACGGTGCCGTTGCTGCAAGCGTTGTCCTTGGCATCGTGCCGATCTTCGTCGGCGCGTATTTCCTGGCGCTGGCGCGACGATCCAAGCCCAAGATCATTTACCGCGCGCCAGTTATGGAGCCGGAAACCCGCGGAGCCGATGCTAAAGCCGGGTCTTCGGGGAAGGGCCCGCGCGCGGCGGCAACCACGGTGGC
>JBBKWG010000140.1:0-8528 GCA_037968835.1 Paracoccaceae bacterium | reverse complement strand
TGGCCCGTGCCTGTTGCCTTGATTGTCAAGTGGAGGATGGCCCATCTACGCGGAGATACGCTTTACGCGGCTAACTCTTCGACCGATTGAAAGTCAGAGCCCGACAAATTGAAAGCGCGGGCGCTGTATCACCGCCTACAACCACATCGAAACCGATCAGCAAGTGCAGGCAGTGGTTGAGATCAGCCGGAAAACTGACCAAGAGTTGGGGAATGGCTCACGCATGGAAACCCTGAATGGTTATTTCTTCACGACACCGTCCAATCTTCCAGTTGGAGATCGGAGACCCGTTCGAACTCACGCACATTGTTGCTCACCAACACTAAGCCACGAGCTTTGGCCTGACCGGCGATGAGAACATCATATGGACCAATTGGTCGACCTTCTTCTTTGAGCGCAGCACGGATTTCGCCTGCCTTTCGCGCATCTTCATCGTCAAAGGGCAGCACGTCAAAGTCTCTCAATAGCAATCTGATTGTCTCAAGATTGAAGGAGACTTTCTGACTCTTGTAGGCGCCGAAATAGAGTTCGTGACAGACAATCGCTGGAACGGCGATGTCACCCTCTGAACAGTGCAGGACGCGGTTGGTCAGTGCTTCGGACTTTTGGCCGAGCAGTGTTATGACAGCGTTGGTATCGAACAAGAAGCGGATCAATTGAACAGGTCATCCAAATCACGACGAGATTGTTCTCCTGGTTGTTCGCGGCCATCTTTCATGAAATCCTCGCTGACACCACGCTTCAACGCCGACCTCAATGAGCTCCATCCATGCTTGCTCTCAGAATGCGGCCTCAAGATGATCGCGTCACCTTCACGTGAAATTTCAACCTCCTCGACGCTGAACCGAAATTCTTTCGGCAACCGAACGGCTTGAGAGTTGCCCGACTTAAACACCTTCGCAACTTGTGGCACGGTGCGTCCCCTTTTTGTATATATGGCACTGTATATACGCCCTAATGCGTTGGATGTAAAGGGGGTTCAGTAGTACCGGTGGGCAACTGCGCAGCCCTCTGGGCATTTCCATAACTCCTCCCAGTCCGGGTCGTTGGCACGGATGTCCGACGGGAGCGTGCCGTTCTCGCGCACCACTTTCGGAACTTCCATACGATCACTCCGTCGGTTGGGCGCGGGAAAGCGAGTCTATCTCCATATCGAAACACGGCTCGCAAAATGGGTCCACGAGATCGATCCGTCTTTCCAATTTGAGCAACAACATGCAAACAGGCTGTGTAGCGGGGCAAAGGTCGAAACCGAGCACGGAGCTTCTCGATCTCACAGTCCCTGCCGAGCCCGCGAAATGGCTCTTGTCTCACTCCTCCGTCAGACCCGCATCCGACATCTGCTCGCGATCGGGCAAGTCGCGCAGGCTCTCCAGATCGAATGCGACGAGAAACTGCTCCGTCGTCACGAAAGTGTAGGGCGCGCCGCGCCGCGGACTGCGGGGGCCAGTGGCTATCAATTCTCGCGCATGTAGCCGACCGATCAGATCCCGGCTGATCTCCTTGCCGAAGATGTCCTTCAGACCGTCGCGGGTCACTGGCTGGTGATAGGCGATTGCCGCGAGTACGGCGGCGTCGAATTCCCGGAGATCGAGGTCCTGCGCGCCCACATCCGCCGCGGCACGGATCGCGGGGGCGTAGGCGGGCCGCGTGCGCAGCATCCAGCCGCCGGCCACCTGCGCCACCTCGAAGGACCGCCCCTCCAGGTCCGCCGCCAAATCTTCAACCAGCAGGTCCACCGAGGCCCCCTGCCCCACCACACGCGCCAGGTCATCGCGCGGCACAGGTGACGCGCTGGCGAAGAGCACCGCCTCGATACGGCGCATCCATTCGCGCCAGCGCTGCTCCGACGGCAGATCTTCCAGCTCGCGGTCGAACTCCGGATCGGTGTGGTCCCTGGCCATCTTCAGACCCCGTAGAGCCGGAAGGTGTCGCGGCCGGTCAGTTCGCGCGCCGCCCCAAGCTCGACCAACCGATCGCAGAACCGGCGCGCGGCCCGGTCCGACCGCAGCGAGGTGAGCGCCGAGGGTGCCGAAGCATCACGCGCCAGTAACAGACCCACCGCCTCCCCAGCCCCTTTAGCCCGGAGCTTTGGCGCGACCTCTCGCAGCCGAGCTGTCCGGCGACTGAGCTCCGTCGCCTCGCGGGTTACTTCGAATGAGGCCGCCGCAACAGCGCGATGACAGGCCAACCCCAGCTCTTCGCCTGTCTTACCCAGATCACCGCGCTTGAGACCAAGTGCCAAAAGCGGTGTGACGTGGGAACACCCAAGGGATTGGGCGAGAGCCGCATCCGTGAGCAGCAGCGCCGCGGTATGCGCCCGGGGACTGTCTTCGAGTACAGCCTGCAGGATCGAGGCGGCACGCGAGATGGGGCCACCCTGCCGCGCGCCGCGCGGGTCGCATTCGTCGAGCCAAACGGCGATCTGGTCCGGCTCTACGCTCGGCAGCGCGCGATGCAGCGCCTTGACCGACACCGGCAGCGCGACAGCCTGGCGCCAGGACAGATAGACCGCGCCTGCGGGTCCCGGCTGGTCGCCGGGCTGCAGAAACTGTACCGCATCCCGCAACTCTCTGGCTCGCTCCGGTCGACCAGAATGCGTGACACAGACCTCGGCTGCGCGCAGCGCCAAGCGCTCCCGAAGCAAGGTCTGGGGAACGTCCTCACGTGCCAACACAAGATGCAGATGAGCCAAGGCTGCGCCCGACAAAAACGCCACATCTTCAGGGGTTTCCGCGCGTCCGGAGGTGACCCAGGACGGCATCCCGGGTATCGTGTCAGGGTCGCTGCGGAAGGTCGGTCGGACATAGGTCATGCCACAACACTATCGTACGGCGGCGCTTTGATCCAGAAAATAGTGTGCAAACCGCCCCACCCTGCGGCCTTCCGCTACGTCCAATAAGTTTGCATTATCGGACGTAAGAACATATGCTCAGCGACATGTCAGAAATACACGAGAATTCGACCTCAGAGGCAAGAGCTGCGCCCTTATCCAACGAGGACAGCGAGAGAGGCAGCCTTGCCGCCGAGGCAATCCCCCTGCCCGCCTTTGGCGCGGATCTCGCGAATTTGGCGGACGTCGGCTGGCGTGAGCGATCACACGCCGTCGATCAGGATGTCCAGCGCGCGCTTCAATGCATCGCGATGCTCCGCCAAGGTTCCGACCCGTTCGTGCAACTCTCCCCCCGGCAAGGCGGCAAGTTCCTGGACCCGTACGATCCAGTGCGTCTTCTCAACCTCGACGGACGGCGTCAGGCCCGGAAACGCCGCATACCGGCCAGCGTCGCGCAAAGGCGCGACTATGCGGGAGGCTTCGATGCCGATCAGATCGGTTTGCAAATCGACAACAAGCTGACCGCCACTCAGGCGATAAAGATCAAACAGCGCCATGCATCATACCCTAGAAGCTTCTGAATCGCGCAAGAGGCAGCCCGTCCTGGGCCACCTCCTCGGCATAGGTCGCGATCGCTTCGCTGTTCTGCGCGCGCCAAAGACGATTGCGCTCCACCTTCGCCGCCTCAAGGATCGCGGCCTCGGCGAGACGCGACATGTTGAGGCCAAGCGCCCGCGCTGTTTGCGCAACCTCGGCATCAAGCGTCAAATTTACTTTAACCCGGCCCATCACATCCTCTCAGAGTATACGCATGTCAAAGGAGTATAAATCAGGCTCTGCGGCTTCACAAGAAACCGATTCCGAAATCTCCTTGCCGTGCGACGTCCCTACCTCAGGGACCCTCGACCGCCTCATAGACACGGCGCGCGACTATGCGCGCCAAGCCACCGCGGAGAACACCAACAAGGCCTACAAGAAGGACTGGGCGCATTTTGCGCGCTGGTGTCGCAGACGTGGCGCGGACCCCTTGCCGCCAAGCGCGGAACTGATCGGTCTCTACATTTCGAACTGTGCGGCACCGGATACCAAGGCTCCTGCCCTCTCGGTGTCGACCATCGAACGCCGCCTGTCCGGCCTTGCCTGGCACTATCAGCAGCGGGGCTTTGTGCTGGATCGCAAGGACCGCCACATCGCCACTGTCCTGGCCGGCATCCGCCGCAAACATGCCCGACCACCAGTTCAGAAAGAGGCCGTGTTGGCCGAAGACATCCGCGCCATGGTGGCCACCCTGTCCTTCGATCTGCGGGGGTTGCGGGATCGCGCGATCCTGCTGGTTGGATTTGCAGGCGGGCTCAGGCGGTCCGAGATTGTCAGCGTCGATGTCCACAAAGATGACACAACTGACAGCGGTGGCTGGATCGAGATCCGGGAGGCCGGCGCCCACCTCACCCTCAACGCCAAGACCGGCTGGCGTGAGGTCGAGATCGGACGTGGCTCCTTCGAGCAGACCTGCCCGGTGTACGCGCTGGAACAATGGCTTCATTACGCGAAGATCGATTTTGGACCGGTATTTCGTCGTACGACCCGCGATAACAAACGCGTGCTAGATGCCCGGCTTTCCGACAAGCACGTCGTCCGACTGATCAAGCAGACAGTGCTGGACGCAGGCATTCGCGGCGATCTGCCCGAGAAAGAGAGAGTTGCGCTGTTCTCGGGCCATTCCCTGCGCGCTGGCCTCGCTTCCAGCGCTGAGGCGGACGAGCGGTATATCCAGAAGCAGCTTGGCCATGCGTCGGCTGAAATGACCCGTCGCTATCAGCGTCGCCGCGATCGGTTTCGCGTAAATCTTACAAAAGCCGCCGGATTGTAGGGCGGCTAGCCCCGAATAATAACTTGAACTTCGCGGATAGAGCGATCACTCGCCACAAGGGCTGCCAGCAGCCGCCCGTGATAATGCGTCGTCACATAATCGGCAATGAAACGGCTTGGAGCTGTAAGCGTTAGGATCCCGCTTTCCAAGGCCAATTGTCGAAGTGGTGCGAACCAGGCACCATACACTGCCGGATCCTGAACCTTCAGCCTGCGCGCCGCCACTCCCCATCCAGTTGCATCCTCTTCCGGCAGCAAACCAGCATCGCGCCGTAAAGGGACAACATTTGTAGCCACCTGCCCATCCGGATGCGGTGCGTCGGTCATCCGCGCTGAAAAATCTGGGCCAACCGCATCCCAATGGGGCATCGTTGCCCGCAGGACATTTGGTATCTCGATCCGATGCTGGGCTACCCTGCCGCGTGCAGCGGGCGATGCAGTACTGATCCATCCACGCACGCGCAGTTCTGCCATTTCACGTTTTGCGGTGCGCTCGGTGACACCCCACATTCGTGCCATCTCTTTTTGACCAACAGCAAAAGTTCCGAGACGCCAGTTGAAACGGGCCGTGATTAAAAGTGACAACCGCAATGCCAGCCGAGCTTCAACTTTGTCACCGCGCGCAGCCGTGACCAGCAACGCCGTCACAATATCGTACTTAAGCGCGGATGCGCCGGGCCCGGTAATTTTCTGTGTAGAACTGAGCAGCCCTGCCCGTCCAATGTCCATGCCTGCTCCTGGTCCGGTCTTTTGCCGGTTTGGCCTCTTCGGGTTGGCTCGTCTCGTTTAGCTGCGAGACAGTTATCAAACGCTTTTCCCGATCTTGCGCTGATTAGCGTTGGAAGACCGCTCATTGTCAAGGATTCGCTGTCTGATGATCACCTTCTCAATTCAGTTTAAAAAGAAAATAGGTATTGCTTGGTATTAGGGGACGCCATGTATGTCACCCAATTTAGGCATCATGTCCCCGCAAGATGTAGGGGACCGTGTTTTCGTGTCCCCCAAATAGTCTCTCCATTTGGTGGAGGAACCTGGCACGCCTCTGAAAGGTGATTCGGCGCACATGAGCGTTCATGCTCTTTGATTTCCTCGTCGACGGGCGCCTGCATTCCTTCGCTGCGCTATAATCAGATGTCTCGACAACAAGTGCAAATTCAGCGTAAATCAGAAAAATGTGAGAATCTACGTCCGAGGTGAATATGCTAACCCATATAGAATTGAGAGAACTGCAGAACAAGTCACTCAAGATGCAGGGGTGGATCCGGCAACAGACTTTTTCTCCAGAGAATAAAAAGACCCTACGCCGGTTTTCTTCGTGGGAAGTTTCGGAACTGATTCTTGGGATTAATCAGTCGACCTTTCGCGGCAAGATGGCATCTGACCCAAGCTTACCTGCGGGTATAGTCGAACCCGACGGTCGACAACGGTGGTTTACGCTTGATGAGGTCAATACGCTGCGCCGCAAGTTGAAGCCACGCGGCAAGCCGTTAATGCCGCCTCGCCCGGGTGGGCGCGCATTCCGAACGGCGATTGCAAATTTCAAAGGTGGCGCTGGAAAGTCAACTGTGGCGCTGCATTTTGCCCACGCCGCCGCGCTGGATGGATTCCGGGTTCTGTGTGTGGACTTTGACCCGCAGGCGACTCTTAGCCATTCCATGGGCCTGACGGATGTCAGCGAAGAACACACCGTGTGGGGCATCATGGCGCGTGATCTAATGCGCGAAACTGAGGCACAGAACAACGCTCCGCGCGGCGCTGCAAGCGGGGCCGCCCTGCCCCGTCGTTCGATTCCGGCCAGCATTTCGGACCTTGGGCTTCAGGACCTTAGGGTCTCTGATTTTATCCAGCCAACGAACTGGCCCACAATCGACATAATTCCGTCCTGTGCCAACGCCGCCTTTGTAGAGTTCGCGTCAGCGCAGTACCGCCACCTGAACCCGGAATGGTCCTTTTTTGCAGCGGTCAGTCGATTCCTTGATCAGTTGCCCGATGATCAGTGGGACTTGATTTTTTTCGACTGTCCGCCTGCCATTGGCTATCAGTCCATGAACGCGGTCTTTGCGGCTGATATGCTGTATATCCCATCGGGCCCCGGCTATTGGGAATACGACAGCACGACGTCTTTCATCGGCCAGCTAAGTGAAGCGCTTGAGGATTTGGCCCATGGGTTCGATGGCACCTTATCCGCGGGTAAGGTCACCTTACCCAAGGTGTTCCAAGATGTACGGTTCTTGCTGACCCGCTATGAGCCGGGCAATGATTTACACAAAGCGATGTACGAGGCCTTTAGCAAGGTTTTCGGCGATCAATTGGCGGTCCATCCAGTAGAGATGACACGGGCTGTTGAGCAGTCCGGGCGTTTCCTGAGCTCGATTTATGAGATGGATTATCGTGAGATGACACGGGAAACGTGGCGTCGGGCCCGCGCCAGCTTTGACCGGGCCTACGGTGAGTACAAGGAAACGATGCTGCCGCATTGGCAGGCGATGGCGGACGAAACCTTATCCGCGGATAAGGTCATTGGCGAAGGAGATCAGGAATGACCCGCAAGAAACGCATGTTCGATATCGAAATGCCGGACGAGTCCGTTGAGGTGCCAGTTCAGGCCGCGAGTCTACGCCGAGGGCCAATGGCCAGTGCCATTGCCGAGAACGCCGAAGCGCTGCAAGCACATAAGACAACAGCCGGGGCGATCCGCGAAGAGAACGACGCGCTGGCACATGAATTCGTAGCGCTGCGCGAAGCCGGGCTGGTCGTGCAGGACGTGCCCCTTGATGACGTGCACACCTTTATGTTGGTGCGCGACCGGATGCCGGGTGAGGACGCTGAGCTTGAGGAACTGGTAACATCGATCCGCGAGTTAGGGCTATCCAACCCGATCCGCGTGCTTCCGCGGCCTGATGGGACAGGATTTGAACTGGTTCAAGGTTATCGACGGCTGACGGCGTATCGTCGGTTGTTTGAAGAGACGGGGCAGGCGGGGTGGGCCACGATCCCGGCGTTGGTGATGCCAGGCGAGAATGATATCGCGGGTCTTTATCGACGGATGGTCGATGAGAACGTGGTTCGCAAGGACCTGTCCTTTGCTGAGATGGCACACGCCGCGCAGAACTTTGCAGCTGACCCGGCGACGGGGGCAAAAGACCTGACTGAAGCCGTTGCGGCGCTGTTCCAGTCTGCACCCTATTCCAAGCGGAGCTATATTCGTTCTTTCGCTTACCTGCTGGAAATGATCGGGGCGTCGTTGGACTATCCGACTGAGATCCCGCGCGCTCTTGGTGTGGCGCTGGCACGTGCAATCAAAGAACGCCCAGAGAATGTGGGGCGCATTCAGAACGAATTGAACGGTTGGGAAAAGCGGAGCATCACTGAAGAGCTTGATGTATTGCGCCGTTATGCGGGCGCCGATGCCTTTGGTAGTGTTGACGAGAATCCAGTGGCCAAGATCAAGCCGGGCAGGGCAGGGCGCGCGTCCAACACCAAGACGACATTTCATATTCGCAGCACGGCGGGACAGGTGAAGTGTACCGCCGGGCCAGGCCGTCTGGAAATCAAGGTAGATAGGGATTTTTCATCGATCGACCGCGCACGCTTGGAGCGGGCCATCGCCTCGCTGATCGACGGATTAGAGTAACCTTATCCGCGGATAAGGTTGCGATAGTGACTCTAAACTAATTTCTTATAAATCAGCTAGTTACACGTAACCTCGCTCCGAAAAAAATGTTGCAAAGTCGTGATAGGAGAATGCCCTCCGCTGGCAGGCGTGAAACAGAGCTGCGCGCATTCGATGATTATAGCGACGCCAAGAAGCCGGATCATTGAGAGT
>JBBKWG010000139.1:0-17207 GCA_037968835.1 Paracoccaceae bacterium | reverse complement strand
GTCACCGGCATGACCTGCCTGATGAGCCGCAAACTGGTGCAATCGGCGCTGCCGTTCCCGTCGCAGGCCGCGGTGTTCTTTCATCACGATCTGTGGCTGGCGCTGGTGGCGACCGCGATGCGTGGCGTTATCTTCGTGGACCGCGCGCTCGTCGACTATCGCCAGCATGGTTCGAATGCGGTGGGCGCGCTTGATGGCTCCGCGCAATGGGTCCGACCGGGTTCGGCGGTTTGGCGACGACGACGCGCCGGCGATTATTTCATCGCTGGATATCTGGCAAAGTGCTTGTATTTGCGGATGACTGACGTCGCCGAAATCGAAGCCGCGGCTGTGAACCAGCGCGCCTTGGGCACTTTGGCACCGTATCTCGCAATTTGCGGCACTGGCGCGACATTTCTGGGCGACGCGCTTGTCTGGGCACTTCGCGGCAGGTTCGCTTTGGCGGGTCGAGCACTGACATTTTCTCTTTTGCGACTGGCGCGACTGGGCTGGGCGGTGAAACGCTGCATTCGCGCGGGTCTGGTGCCCGAACTTGCCGACTTCGATCGTAAGGGGTTCAGTCTGGCACCCGGTGTCCAACCCGGTCTGGTCGCCGAACCAAAAAAGACGGGCGCGATGGCGCAAGTAGTTAATGCGACAACGTTTACCGACCCGCGCGTCAGCCCGAAATTTCGCCCCGTTGTCGAACCGGCCGGAGATGGCGGACTTGTCGTTCTGCTTCCGACCCTGAACCCGACCGAGATATTCGCAGGCATCGCCACTGCCATCGACATCGGCGTAGGACTGGCGGCGTCGGGGGTGCCGGTCACGCTCATCGCGTGCGATCTTCCGGTGGCTTCGATGGCGGCGTCCCGAGCGTTCGTGGCGCGTCGTGCCCATTCCTGCGGCGCGCCGCCTGATGCCCTTGACCGCCTGCGACTGGCATGTGGCGTGACCTCAGCCAGTATCGTATTTGGTCGCAAGGACAGGTTTCTGGCCACGGCTTGGTGGAGTGCGCATGTCGCGCGACATCTGATTTTGCAGGGAGGCTTCACAAACCCGCGATTCTATTATCTGATCCAGGATTTCGAACCGAATTTCTATCCTTGGGGTGATGAATGCGCTGCAGCTATGGCAAGCTATGCGTTTGATTACACTCCGATATTCAATTCCACGCTGCTGCGTGACTATTTCGCGGCGCAGAACATTGGACCACGCGGCGCGGCACCATTGGCGTTTTGCCCCGCAATAGACATCGCCCACTACAGCGGTCTCAAACGACATACCCATCCGATCCGGCGATTGGCGCTTTATGGTCGCCCTGAGGTATCTCGCAACCTGTTTCCGACCGCTGTTCAGGCGCTTGAGAAATTTCTGACCGTCGAACGACTTTCGTCCAGGGATATCGACCTCGTCAGCGTCGGTCTTCCCCATCCCGATGTCCGATTTTCGCGCGGTCAAATGTTGCGAAGCTGCGGCAAGATCCCGTGGGCCGACTATCCGAAGTTTCTGTCGGGCGTCGATGTCGGGCTGTCGCTGATGTTGTCGCCCCACCCAAGCCATCTTCCGATCGAGATGGCAGCGGCCGGTGCCCGGGTCGTGACAAACGGTTTCGGCGGCAAGGACCTCTCAACCCTGAGCTCTGCCATTCAGTCTTCCGACCCAGATGCCACGTCGCTCGCAGCGGCTCTGTCAACGGCCTGGCACGCGCCAAAAGTGTCCGCGCAAGAGCGGCAGATCGACCTTGGAAAATTGGGTGCTCCATTGTCGGAAGTCGTGTCGGCGTTGGCGGCGGAATTGGCGGGCACTGCTTTGCTGCTTCGAAAATCAGCGTGAGCCAAATCGGTTTAATTGGATCCCGGTAATCCTTCACTTACCTCACCGCGTTAAAACCGAAGCGGAACGCTGATTTTATGGAGGGCAGTCGATCATGACAGCGGTGGCTGATGTCGAGAACACGCATTTCCGGCGGCCGGCCGACGTCTCTCGGGTTGGCTGGACCGACCGTTTCGTGGCTCTGCTGCTTCTGATACCAGTGCTGCTTGGACTGGGAATAATCTGGCTCTGCGTGATCTCCTTGCAGGGTCGACCATTCTTTTATGCCTCCGAACGCATGTCCCGACCGGGTCAGTCCTTCAGGCTCGTCAAGATCCGAACGATGGAACCCGCAAGGTCCGGGGATGTCGGACAAGGCGCTCCCGGTGGGGATTGCCTTGGACGGGTGACACCGGCTGGCCGCATACTTCGTAAGTACCGGCTGGATGAGTTGCCGCAGATTATCAACATTCTGAAAGGTGACATGCGGTTTATCGGTCCGCGCCCGCCCTTGCGCCGTCATGTCGAGGCATTTCCGACGCTCTACGCCAGAGTTCTGGAAATTGTGCCCGGCGTTACGGGACTGGCTACGGTCATGGTGCATTGCCGCGAAGAGCGGCTTTTGTCGGCGTGCCGGACCGCCGCCGAAACCGAGCATGTCTATCGGACGCGCTGCATTCCCATCAAGGCGCGCATCGACCTGATCTATCAAAAACGTCGAAGTTTGGCACTGGATGCGTTGATCCTGTTGCGGACATTTTCGGGACTCGTCGGCCAGCGTCGCGCCAATTGCAATCCGAATGCTGCACAACTTCCTGCTGAAACCAACAGAGCGACGGAGCGCAGGGCCGCCTGAGCGGTCGTCGCGCAAAGCCCGTGTGAAATAGTCAGAGCCCGGTTCCTTCAGGTATGTCAGTGCAGTTAGATCAGCCGTTTTCACGTTGGCGCCGACGGGCATACCCGGCATTAGCGACTGGTCGTGAAGTTCTTCAAGTTCGTCGTCTTTTAGGAGCATGTCGACCCGAGGAACGCCACGAGCGTCTCTTTAGAATCCGATCCTCACAACTTCCCGAGTGCCGCTGCAAACCACAGTGCGACACAGCCCCGGCGAGTCTGTCGATAAAAGCCCGCGCGCCTGATCGCGGAAAGGCGGTTGATCGGATTACGCGAACGCGCACGCCGGAAATCCGCAAGGCATATCCGAGCGTCCGGAGTCAGCAGGTGAGCGACATTTTCGAGCGCCTGAATATTCGCCTCGTTCCAGCCGCGAAAGCGTCCGCCGAGCACCTTGGCGAGGCGGATGATGCTTGCGCCGAGCGTATCGTTCGCGCCGACAAGATTGCCGCCGTGCTGACGATACAACAGCGCAGGACGGTGGTCATAAATAATGCGCCCACCGGCACCCGCGACGACCTGATAGGCCCACCAGTCGTGGGACGCGATGCCCTCGGCACCGAAACTGGCCGACTGTAGAATGTCCAGCGCGGCGCGGTTCATCACCATGGTGTTGCCGCCAGCGATGCTCTGGACCAGTGCATTCCGAAACGACGGCGGTCGGTCGAACAACGGCGACGGACGCAGCGCGCGCAGGGCGTCATCGGCAATCATCGTGCGCGCACCATAAAGTGCCGGAATGCCAACCGGCACCTGACGCAGTTGGGCGATTGCGCGGGTCAACTTGTCGGGAAACCAGGCGTCGTCCTGATCACAAAAAGCTGCATAGGGCGTGGCCGGTCCGGCGGCGCGAATGAGCTTGAGGTAATTCTGCGGCCACCCACGCTTTGGCCCGTCTTTTACGCTCACTGCATGCTCTGGAGCGGCGCGAGCAAAGGCGTGAACCACAGCGCGACTTTCGTCCGTCGATCCGTCGTCCGACGCAATCAACGACCAATTCGTATGCGTCTGCCCCGCGAGACTGCGAAGCTGAGCGTCAAGCATTGACGCCCCATTGCAGACACCCATCAGGATCGTCACGTGATCACAGGCATATCGTGACACGATCTGCCGTTCGTCCGGGCGAGAATCGGGAATGAGTTGCTCGAAGCTCACTTGGCCACCAGATCATCGTGGTATCGGCGCAAGAGCGAAGCGCCGAAAAACAGAAAAAGCAGGCCCGATCCGAACCCGAATGCCGGTGACAGGTAGTCTGGCGAGTAGTCTGGATAGAACGCGCTGCGCATCATCCCCGTCACGTGAAAGAGCGGATTTGCCCAGAGATGGGATTGATATGCGCTCGGCACGTCCTCCAACAGAAACAGCACGCCCGAGACGATGAACAGCGGGCGCATGGCGATCATCCACAACCGCTCCCACGCGGGGAACGCCATGAAAAGATAGCAATTGAGGGTGCCTATACCGGCGGCGAGCAATGCGGCCATCGCTAACGCGGCAAGAACGACCGGCACGTCGATGGTCGCTGGCCCGGGAAGCGTCGCTACAAGGCCCGCGATGACGATCACGAAGATCATCAGGTGCGTCAACGTGTTCAGGACGATGCGTGCCAGCACCGCTTCGGCCCAACCGACGGCGCCAAAAGTGAATAGGGGTCGGGAAAAACGCGTGGCGGCAGCGGTCTTTTGCGCGATATCGTGGAAGACCATGTAGGGCAGGTATCCGGTGGCGTAAAACAGTGCAAAACTGCTGCCGAGTGGCGGCGCGCGGAAGGCCAGCGAGAACGCGAAAGACAACAGGGCGATCGCCGCAATCGGTTCGAGCAACGCCCAGATATAGCCGCCGGGCGACCTGCCAAACGTGGTCGCCATTTCGCGCAGCATCAATGCCACGATCGTGCGGTGCGCGCGCGCGCCGCTGCGTCGCGGGAGTGCGGCGTTCGGGGTGGTGATCGGTGCACTCATCAGCGTCATCTATCGCTGTGATAGACCGCCTGCCTTTACGTTGAATTAACGACGACCTGCGCAGTCTCATGGTCGAAATGACAGTCATGCCAACCTCTGACAGCGCGCGTCTGACGCTTGTGCTTCCCCCCGCACCACCAGCGCGACTTCGACGTCGGCATCTCGGTATTTTCGTTTCGTTCCTGATACTTGTCGCCATCCCGTCCCTCGTCGTGGCGGGCTATCTTTTTACACGGGCCGCCGAACAGTTCGCGTCCAGCGTCGCTTTCTCGGTGCGCGCCGAATCCGTGCCGTCGCCGGTCGAATTTTTTGGCGGACTTGCGGATTTCGCCGGCTCCGGGACACAGGATTCCGATATCCTCAATGCATTCATTCAAAGTCAGGATATGGTGGAACGGCTGGAAGCATCGCTTGGTCTGTCCCGGGTGTTCGCGCTGCCCGAAAACGATCCTGTATTCGCCTTTGATCCGGTTGGTACGATCGAGGATTTGCACGAATACTGGCAACGTATGGTGCGCGTTCTTCACGATCCCGCAACCGGACTGATCGAAGTGCGCGTTCTGGCCTTTGCGGCCGACGATGCGCAGGATATCGCGACTGGCATCCTGAGTGAAAGCGCGGCGTTGGTAGAAGAACTGTCGGCCATAGCACAGGACGACACCACCGAATTCGCCCGCGCCGAACTTGCCCGAGCCGAGACGCGGCTGCGTGGTGCGCGTCAACAATTGACCGCCTTTCGATCGCGAACCCAGATCGTCGATCCAAGCGCCGACCTGCAAGGTCAGATGGGGCTGCTCGCCACGCTTGAACGGGAACTTGCGACAGCGATGATCGACACCGACATGCTTCGGCAAAATACGCGCGCGGACGACATACGCCTGTCGCAGGCGGATAGACGCATCGCGATCATCGAGCGACGGATTGCGGATGAGCGGCGCAATCTGGGCGTCGGTATCGGGCCAGATGGAGACAGTGCTGATTATGCGAACGTTATCAGCGAGTTCGAACGCCTGGCGATGAACCGGGAGTTTGCCAGCCAAAGTTACACGGCGGCAATGATGGCGTTCGATCTGGCCCAGGCCGAAGCGCGGCGGAAAAGTCGCTACCTGGCCGCGCACATCCGACCGACCCGCGCGCAATCGGCTCAGTATCCCAGACGGCTGACGCTTTTTGGGGTGACGGCGTTCTTTCTGGTCGCCGCGTGGGCGACCGGTGCGCTGATATTCTACAGTCTGCGGGACCGGCGGTAGCGCGCATGATCCGGCTGGAAGATGTGACGAAAACCTATTGGTCCGGCGGTGTCGCCCGAACGATCGCAGCGAACGTGAACCTGACGATTCCGCCGCGCAGGGCGGTGGCGCTGATCGGGCGCAACGGGGCCGGTAAGTCGAGTCTGTTGCGAATGATTGCGGGCACGATGCGTCCGACTGCCGGACGCATTTCCGTAACGGGCAGCGTGTCCTGGCCGGTCGGCTTCGCGGGCAGTTTTCACGGCGATTTGTCTGGCGCTCAGAACGCCCGCTTCGTGGCGAGGATCTACGGCGTCGACACCGACGCACTGATTGATTTCGTTGCCGAAACGGCGCGTCTCGGCACCGAGTTTCACAACCCGTTCAGAACCTATTCGGCGGGCATGAAGGCGCGGCTGGCATTCGCGATTTCCATGGGAATCGACTTTGATACCTATCTGATCGACGAGGTCACGAGTGTTGGCGACGCCGCTTTTCGCAGCCAGAGCGAGGATTTGCTGGCCGACAGGTTGACCAGTCGGGGCGCAATTGTCGTTTCCCATTCGCTCGGCCCGTTGCAGCGCATGTGCGACGCGGCCATCGTGATCGAATTGGGGCAGGCGACGTGGTTTGACGATGTTGGCGACGCCGTGGCCCGGCACCGCCGCAATCTCGCCGTCGGCTAAGTTCTTAGGTTTTCGCGGGTGCACCACCTTCAAACAGGTTGCGATTGACGTAATCGCAGGGAGCTTCCTGCATCTGAAGGTGCAAACCTGTGCCGGTATAGGGATGGCTTCGCGCAAGCGCCTCGTCGACGTCGATGCCAAGTCCGGGACCGTTGGGGGGTGTGATGAAACCGTTTTCGACCCGGATCGCGCCTTTGATCAATGCGTCGTGGAACGGCGTCTCGATGCTTTCGGCCATGAGGATATTGGGGATAGACGCCGACAAGTGGATGTTGGCCGCCCATTCCACCGGCCCCGCATAAAGATGAGGTGCCATCAGCGCATTCGACGCCTCGGCCAGCGCGGCAATCTTCTTGGTTTCCCACAAGCCACCGGAACGTCCAAGCGCCGGTTGCAGGATTGACGCCGCTCCGTGTTGCAGGATCGTTGCGAATTCTGCCTTTGTCGTCAGCCGTTCGCCAGTCGCGATCGCGATTGAGGTTGCGGCGGCAACGCGCGCCATCGCGGCTACGTTGTCGGGCGGCACCGGTTCTTCGAACCAGAGCGGGCAAAAGGGTTCGATGGCCCGCGCCAGCCGGATCGCGCCGCTTGTGGTGAACTGGCCATGCGTGCCGAAAAGCAGGTCCGCCTTGTCGCCGACTGCCTCGCGGATGGCGCGGCAGAAGGCGACCGAGGTTGAAATGTCGCCCATCGCTGGCTGGTGGCCCCCGCGGATCGTGTAGGGTCCGGCGGGGTCAAACTTGACCGCCGTCCAGCCCTTGCTTACCAGGTCGGCCGCCGCTTCGGCCGCCATGTCCGCGTCGCCCCAAAACGACGGCATCGGATGATGCTCCATTGGGTATAGGTAGGTATAGGCGCGCACGCGGTCGTTCATCTTACCGCCCAGCATCGCCCACACCGGACGGTCGCGATCCTTGCCAAGAATGTCCCAGCACGCGATTTCCAGCCCCGAAAATGCACCCATGACCGTCAGATCGGGACGCTGCGTGAAACCCGAGGAATAGGCGCGACGGAACATCAGCTCGATATTCTCTGGGTTTTCACCTGCCATGTGGCGCTCGAACACGTCGCGGATCACGGCTGTCATCGCGTTCGGCCCGACCGAGGCCGCGTAACATTCGCCCCAGCCAGTGACGCCGGTGTCGGTTGTGACTTTCACCAAAATCCAGTATCGCCCGCCCCATCCCGGGGCCGGAGGAGCCGTGACAATCACGTCAAGATCGGCGAGTTTCACGGGCGGTCCTTTCAGAGTGCTTAGAATATGTCAGCCAACCCAATCACCATTCGCCATCTCGGTCCAGAGGACGCGCATGTTCTCGACCGCGTCCGCCCAGGCACGTTCGACAATCCGGTCGAACCGTCGCGGGCGTATGCCTTCCTGGTGACCGGCGTCAACGAACTGGTGGTGGCGCTTGCGGGGGGCGAAGTCGTCGGCTTTGCCAGTGGCACCGCGTTGATGCACCCCGACAAACCGACGGCGTTTTTCGTCAACGAATTGGGTGTCCACGAGGATGTGCGTCGGCAGGGGATCGGCGACAGCCTTCTTCGCCGGATAATCGACATCGCGCGGTCGCGAGGCTGCGAGGGCGTGTGGCTGGGAACCGAGCCCGACAATCCCGCAGCACTCGGGCTTTACCGCAAGAACGGCGGCAAGGAGCAGGCGGGCGTCTTTTTCGGCTGGGACGACGCGCTTTAGAAAGCGATGACGTTCCGGCGCGCGCGCCCCGATTTCGTGTCGGCAATCGCCTCGTTGATCTGATCGAATGACCAGCGACGCGAGATCAATTCGTCGAGCTTCAGTCGACCCTGCGCATAGAGATCGCAGAGCCAGGGAATATCGCGCGGCAGCACCACGTCGCCCATTTTCGAGCCGACCATGCCCTGACCGGCCGACGCAAAGTTGACGGGTTGGTACTTCGAGAAAGCATCGACCGCCGGCATACCGACCATCACTATACGCCCACCCGGTGCCAGATAGTCAGGCGCGGAGTCGTAAGCCGGGATTGCGCCGACCGTCACGAAAACGGCGTCGGCACCGCGTCCGATCAACTCGCGCAGGCGTTCTGCGGGGGCGGGATGGGTGGCCAGAATTCCGTCGGTTGCGCCGAATTCGCGCGCATCGGCAAGCTTTTCCTCGGTCATGTCGATGGCGACGATCCGGCGAGCGCCGGCGATGCGCGCGCCCTGGATTGCGTTGAGACCGACACCGCCCGCACCGATCACCACCGCGTCCTCACCGGGCCTCAGCCTTGCCGCGTTGACTACGGCGCCGATTCCGGTGATGACGCCGCAACTCAAAAGCGAGGCGACTTCTGCCGACATCGTGTCGGGGATACGGGCGATCTGGCTTTGATCGACAACGACCCTTTCGGCGAACGCGCCGGTCGACATCGCCTGTTCCAACGGCGCACCGTCGGCTGTCGTCAGCGGCTTTGGTCCCGCTGGCGCATGGCACGCGACGGGGTGGCCGCTGCCGCACGATGCGCAGGTGCCGCAAGCGCGAATGAGCGTCACGATCACACGATCGCCAGTTTCGTATCCGGCAACCGCGTTTCCCGTCGCGGTGATCCGCCCGGCCGCCTCGTGGCCATAGACCGCCGGCAATGTGCCGCCCCAGATACCGTCGATGTAGGAGATATCGGAGTGGCAGATCGCCACCGCATCAAGCGCCACCTCGACCGAGCGGCCCTCGGGTGCGGCAAGTGTGACGGTCTCCAGCGTCAGGGGGGCGCCGAATTCGTGGCAGACGGCGGCGCGGATTTTTGTCATGTCAGATCTCCATTCTCCGGGCCGACCCTGCTGCGCGGCGTAGTCGCCCGCAAGCCGGAAAACGACACTTCTCTGACGGTTCAGGCGGCTACGGTTCGGGGCCGCGACAGGAAAACGCCGACGCAGGCGATCATCAGCACCATCGAGACCAGGAATGGCGCGCCGGGCAGATAAACCGTTGCGCCCTCGCGTGCGAATATCGCGAATACCTGGGTCATCAACAGTGGCGATATGATCATTGCAAGCGCCGCCGTGCTGGCCAATACGCCCTGCAACTCTCCCTGGCTGTCGTCGGCTGTCTGACGCGACATAATACCTTGAACGGCCGGCGTCACGACCGAACCTAGCGCGGTCAGGGGCGTGATCAAAAGTGCAACCGTTCCGCTGGTGATGAAGGCCATCACGAGGAACGCGGCGACGTTGAAGACAAGCCCATAGATCACCGTTCCCCGATCCCCGAGCCAGCTCAGGATGACCCGGATCAGGCCGCCCTGCACGATCGCGATTGAAATTCCGAACGAGGCCAGCGAGACACCGATCATGCCCGGGGACCAGCCAAACCGCGCCTCGGTGAAATAGGCCCAGACTGACGGATAAACGAAAAAGGCGACTTCGTAGAGAAAGAACAGGATCAGCAATCGACCAAGTCCCGGCGTCTTGTTGACATTGACGAACGCGCCAAGCGGGTTGGTACGTTTCAGAGTAAGCGCGCGCCTTGTGCGGTCGGTCACGGTTTCGGGCATGATGAAATACCCAAGCGTCATGTTCAGCGCCGCAAGACCGGCTGCCGCGAAAAACGGCGCTCGGGTGCCAAATTCGGCTAGAAGGCCGCCGAGAAGCGGGCCGAGGACAAAACCTACGCCAAATGCCGCACCGACCATCCCGAACCGCGCGGCTTTTTCCTCGGGTTCGGAAATGTCGGCAATGAAGGCCATGGCAGTCGACTGTGTTGCGGCTGCGACCCCGCCGATCAGGCGACCCACCAGCAACAGCCAGAAGCTGCCGGCAACCGCCATCACAAGATAATCGAGCGCCATGATAAATAGTGTCGCGAGAAGGATCGGTCGACGTCCGAACCTGTCCGAAAGCGACCCCATCACCGGGCCGAACAGGAATTGCATCACGGCAAACGCCGTAACAAGAATTCCGCCGTAGAGTGCCGCGTCGGCCAGAGGAATGCCGCTGATTTCCTTCAGAAGCGCCGGCATCACGGGCAGGATCAACCCGATGCCCATGGAATCGATCACCATCGTCATCAAGATAAAGGTCATGGGCAGACGCATGGCGCACCTTGGCAATAAACTGGGGAGGTCATACGCAAAGCGGCTTGATCGGGGAAGTCAAAAGTGAACTGATTTGTTCAATTCGTCAGTGTGCGGGCGGCCTTTGCGAACGCGAGTGCTTCACTCGGCGCCTGACCAAGCTGGGCGCTGGCATCGAAAGTCGTCCCGAAGTCGAGCGAGGGGAATTCCTCTTTTGCCAGCGATGTCAGCGATTTGCCTGACTGAACTGACTGTGCGCACGATTGCTTGACCGCCGCCTCTGCTTTGGGACGCGGCATGGATTTCGCCAGCGTGAATGTCAGTGCTTCGGCGAACATCAGCCCGTTCGTGGCGGCGATATTTCGCGACATCGCGGCGGGGTTCGGCGCAACAGATCGCGCGAGTTCGCGGGCGATTGCCGTGGAGCGGGCGGTCAACAGGACCATCTGCGGCAAGCTCAGCCATTCGGCAAACCATGCGGTGCCGTCGCGCTGCTGGCGGTGAACAAGCGACTGTTGCATGACACTGTTGAGCGCCGCGTTCTGGGTTGCAATCGCTACCAGCAGCGACGGCAGAACCGGGTTCGATTTTTGCGGCATAGTCGAGGACCCGCCAGTGGTGGCAAGTGCGACTTCATCAATGCCCGACTGCGTCATCGCCACAAGGTCCACGCCCATCTTGCCCAGCGAACCCGAAAGCCCCGTCATCCATGCCGCCAGCGCGGCCATGGCGTCACGTGTCGCGTGTCGCGAAGCGCCAGGATCGCCAAGCCCCAGCGCCTCGGCCAATCCCGCGCGCACCGATGAACCTTCGTTGCCCATGGCCGATAGCGTGCCCGCCGCGCCCGAAAGCGATACGGTCTGGATGTCGTCCCTGATCGGTTGGAGCCGGGTCAGGTGGCGCAGGATCGGCTGACCCCAGGCCGCGACCATCGCGCCGAACGACGTTGGCACCGCCGCCTGGCCAAAGGTGCGCCCGACCATGGCAAGACGCGCGTGGGCTTCCGCCAAGTCGGCGAGCGCGCGCGCGGTCTCGCGCAGGCGCGCGTCGAAAATCGACAGAGACTGGCGCAGACGAAGCGCCAGCGCAGTGTCGATTATGTCCTGACTGGTCGCGCCCCAGTGCAGATACTGCGCGTGCTCGGGTGCCTGCATCAGATCGCGGAACTGGGCGACAAGGGCGGGAATCGGCACACCACTTTTGCCAGCACCTTCGGTCAGCGCTTCGGGATCGAGTTGCAGTTCCAGCGAGGCGCGGTGGATCGCGGTTCCGCTCAACTCGGGGATCACGCCAAGTTTGCCCTGGACCTTGGCCAATGCGCCCTCGACCAGCATCATCGCGCGCACCTCGGCGCTGTCGGTGAACAGACGCGCCACTTCGGCGTCGCCGAACAGGTCGCGGTAAATTGCGCTGTCGAGAGGGCTCGCCGGCATCAGTCGCGCGTCATTTCGGCGAACGTCGCCTTGGCGAGCTTGATCGCGTGGTTCGCCTTGGGGATTCCCGCATAGATTGCGACATGCAGTAGCGCCTCGATCACGTCGGCCTCGCTGGCACCGGTGCGGGCGGTGGCGCGAATGTGCATTGGGATTTCTTCGAAATTGCCGGTCGCGGCGAGCAGCGCGATGGTCAACATCGAGCGTTCGCGCAACGCGATGGTATCGCGCGCCCAGACAGTGCCCCACGCGCCCTCGGTAATCATCTCCTGAAAGGCGGCGTCGAAATCGGTCTTGACGGCCTCGGCGGCGTCGACATGAGCATCACCCAGGACCTGACGCCGGATTTTCATGCCTTTGTCGTGGCGATCGTTCATTGTGCGCCTCGCAAGGGGGCGGGATCGGCCGTAGGGCGCTGCCCTCCGTTACCCCCCGAGGTATTTCTGACAGGATGAAATTCAGGCATGTCCGATGTCTTTCAAGAATTTCGTGAGGATTGCAGCGTAATCTTCCGGCTTGTCGACGCACGGCAAATGGCCCGCGCCCCGGATCAGTTCGAACCGTGCGCCTTTGATGAGATCGGCGGTTTCGCGCACGAGATCGGGCGGTGTCGCGCCGTCCTCGCTTCCCGCGATCGCCAGAGTCGGCAACGTCAGGCCGGCGGTCGTGGTGTAGAAATCGGTGCCGGAGATCGCCGCGCAGCAGCCCGCATAGCCTTCGGGCGGAGTCCTGACCAGCATGTTGCGCCAGGCGAGGAGGTCGGGTGTCGCGCGAAACTCGCGTGCGAACCAGTTCTCGAGCACCTTGTCGGCAATCGCTTCTATCCCGTTCTCGCGGATCGCGACGACCCGCGCGCTCCACGTGTCTGCGGTGCCGATCTTGGCGGCAGTGTTGGAGATGACCATGGCGCGGATTTGATCGAGCCGTTTGACGGCCAGCCCCTGCGCCACCATCCCGCCGATCGAAAGCCCGACGAAAACGCAGTCGCGCACCTTGAGATAGTCAAGCAGCCGTTCGGCGTCGCTGATCAGCGCACCCATGGTGTAGGGTGCAGCCGGGCAAGAGGACAGACCGTGGCCACGCATGTCGTAGCGGATGATCCTGAGCCCGGCGGGCAGATGCGGCAACATCGCGTCCCAAAGGCGCATGTCGGTGCCGAGCGAGTTAGCAAAGACCAGCGGCGCGCCATCGGCGTCGCCATCTTCGCGATAGTGCAGCGCGACGTCGGACAGTTCGGCGATCTTCAAAACGGCATTCCCACGTATTGCTCCGCCAGGACGGTCTGCGCCGCGCGGCTTTCCGACAGATAGGCCAGTTCGCTGTCCTGGATTTTCTGATCGAACGCCGTCTGTTGGGGGAACCGGTGCATCGTGGTCGTGAACCACCAACTGAACCGGATCGCCTTCCAGACACGCGCCAGCGCCCGGTCAGAATAACCGTCGAGCGCGCCGCTGTCGCCCCCGTAGTGCGCGCACAGGGCTTCGTGAAGATAGTGCACATCGCTGAAGGCGAGGTTCAGACCTTTCGCACCGGTCGGCGGCACGATGTGCGCCGCGTCACCGACAAGGAAAAGGCGACCCCAGCGCATCGGTTCGGCCACGAAGGAACGCAAAGGCGCCAGCGATTTTTCGATTGATGGACCAGTGATCAGCGCATCCGCCGCGTCATCGGGAATGCGGCGACGCAATTCGTCCCAAAAACGCGCGTCGGACCAGTCGTCGGGGCTGTCGGTAGCTGGTGCCTGCACGTAATAGCGGCTGAGGTGGTCGTTTCGCATCGAGCAGAGGGCGAAGCCGCGTTCGTGGTTGGCGTAGATGATCTCGTGGGACACCGGCGGCGTTTCCGACAGAACCCCCAACCAGCCGAACGGAAAGACCCGTTCGTGCTCGACAAGGACCGAGGCTGGAACGCAGGACCGGCTGACGCCGTGATAACCATCGCAACCGGCGACGAAATCGCAGTCGATCCGGTGTTCGGTGCCGTTCTTGCGGTAGGTGACAAAGGGCGCGCTTGTGTCGAGATCCTGGGGTGCCGCATCTTCGGCCTCGTCGATCACGACACCGCCTGCGGCGTCGCGGGCTTCGTAGAGGTCGGCGGTCACTTCTGTTTGGCCATAGACCATGACCGATTTCCCGGTCAGTGCATCCATGTCGATGCGAAAACCTCGGTTGCGTGACGACAAGTAAATGCCGCCGTGAATGAACCCTTCGGCATCCAAGCGCGACCCGACCCCGGCATTGCGCAACATTTCCGAACTTCCCTGTTCGAGAACCCCGGCCCGAATGCGCGACAGAACATGCGCGCGTGAGCGGCGTTCAAGAACAATCGAGTCGACGCCGGCAAGATGCAGGAGTTGCGACAAGAGAAGCCCTGACGGCCCGCCGCCGACGATGCAGACCTGCGTACGCATGGCGATCCTCCTGCCGGGACTAGAAGGGCTTTGATTGTCAGCGTCAAACAGTTTCAGCCGAACCGCGCCAGTGCTTCTGCGAATATCGCCGGATCGACATTGCCACCCGACGCAACGACGATGACATCCTTGCCGCTTTCGGCGTGATAAAGCGCGGCTGCGAGTGCGACTGCGCCGCCGGGTTCCAGCACGATCTTCAATCGGGTGAACGCGGTCGCCATCGCTCGCAGCGCATCGTCTTCCGACACGACATAGCCCGGACCGCAGAGCGCCTGCATGATCGGAAACGTGAGCTTGCCCGGTGCCGGTGTAATAATCGCGTCGCAGATCGAGCCGGAGCGACGATTGTTGGTCTGGATAGAGCCGACGGCAAGCGAACGGGCGACGTCGTCGAAGCCTTCCGGTTCGACGGGGCGCGCACGCAGATCCGGTGCGCGCGCTTCGAGGGCAAGCGCGATGCCCGAGGTCAGACCACCGCCACCGCAGCAGATCAGCACGTCGGCGTCGGTGATGCCCGCCGCATGAGCCTGTTCGGCGATCTCAAGGCCCGTCGTTCCTTGGCCAGCAATGACCTGCTCGTTGTCGAATGGCTTGATCAGCGTCAGTCCGTGCTTTTGGGCCAGATGCGCGCCAATTTCGTCGCGGTCATCGGTTTCGCGCTCGTAGGTCACGACTTCGGCGCCAAGCGCGCGCGTATTGTCCAGCTTTTGTTGCGGCGCATCCGATGGCATGACAATCACGGCGGTCGAGCCCATTTCCCCGGCTGCCAGCGCGACGCCCTGTGCGTGATTGCCTGACGAAAAAGCGATTACGCCGCGTTCCAGTTGGGCGTCATCCAGCGACGAGACGGCAGAACGCCCGCCGCGATACTTGAACGATCCGGTCTTCTGAAGGCACTCCGCCTTGACGAAAATCCGCCGCCCGCTGTCCTTGTCCAACAGGGGCGCATTCAGAAGCGGAGTGCGCACGGCGTGGCCTTCAAGCCGGGCGGCGGCAGCTTCGATCATTTCGATGTTCATGGCAGGGCCTCCACCCATTTGCCGATGGTCATCAGTGACAGCATTTCATCAAGAAATGGAACATGGCCGCGATCCGGAATTTCGGCGTAAAGCATATCCGGGCGACGGTTTTTCATCTTCTCGGCGGTTTCGCGTGACAAAAGGTCCGAATTTTCGCCCCGGATCAGCGCCAGGGGCAGCCCCTCAAAAGCATCGAACAAGGGCCAGAGATCGGGGACGGGCTGCTCGCCGGCGTCAAGAACGGCGTCGCGCAGCTTCGGATCGTAGTTGATCTTCAGCCCGTCGGACGTTTCGATATAGTGCTTGCGCACTTCTTCGGCCCACCGGCTTTCGGGGACATTTGCGAAACCGGCCATCAAATTGGCGCGCATGGCGGCGGCCTCGGCATAAGTTCTCTGCACCGGATTGCGCCCGATGTACTGGCGGATCGCGTCAATACCGGCACCCGTCAATTTGGGGCCGATATCGACAAGGGCAATGCCGCTCAGCCGGGTCTTGGCAATGGCTGCCAGCAACATCGCAATCAGACCACCGCGCGAGGTGCCGATCACGGCGGCTTTCTCCAGACCGAGGTGATCGAATAGCGAGAGTGTGTCCTGAGCCTCAATCGGGATCGTGTATGTCGCAGGATCCGCCCAATCGGATTTGCCGCGTCCGCGATAATCGAGCCGGATCAGACGGACATCGACCAGATGCGGAGCCAGATAATCGAAGTCGCTGCCGTTTCGCGTCAGCCCCGACAACGCCACAATCGGTTTCCCTGTGCCCTCGTCGGTGTAATGCAGTCGCGTTCCGTCCATCGCCTGAAATTCGGGCATCAGAGTGATGCGGCGAGATCGGGAATGCCAACGAGGTCGCTCAGAACCTTTTCGGGTCGCGCTGGCAGTCGGTCGATCGGTTCGCCTGCGCGGTTGACCCACGCCGTCCGGAAGCCATAGCCAGCAGCGGACGCGGCATCCCAGCCGTTTGACGAGACGAAAAGAACTTCTTCCGGGTCGGTGTTGAAACGCTTGCCAACCATGTCATAGACGGCGGGCGCAGGTTTGAAGATGCCGACATCCTCGACCGACAACACGGCGTCCAGCGTCGCGCCGACATCGGCGAAATCCACAGCACCCTGAAGCATCTCCGGCGATCCGTTCGACAGGATTGCAGTCTGAAATCCGCGATCCTTCAGATCGGCCAGCATTCTCGGCACTTCGGGATAGGCGGGAAGCTCCCAGTATAACGCCAGTAGCACCTCGCGCAGAACCGGATCAGACAGGTTCGACGCCTCCAAGGCCCAGTCGAGGCCATCTTGAGTGACCTGCCAGAACGTCGTGTGGTTTCCGGTCACCGCACGCAACCAGGTGTATTGCAATTGTTTCGCGCGCCAGTCGGCTGCCAGTTTCGGCCAGACCGCGGCCAGCTTTTCGTTCCCCGGTTGCTCGGCGGCCAGGCGTGCCGCGGCGGCGACATCGAAAAGTGTGCCGTAGGCATCGAAAACGCAGACTTTGACGGGCATTCGCTCCCCCCTCCCTGATTGCGGCGACACTGGCACAGGTCTTTCGCAGGGAAAAGGGGCCGGGGTTTACAAGCGGGAAATGACATGGTGTGCTTGGGTTTCGCTATGGGCGCGGCAGCGCCTGCAACTCATTCAATCCGGAAAGAAACGAGATATGTCAGACGCCAAAACAGGCGACACCGTACGCATTCACTACACCGGCACACTTGCCGACGGCACCACCTTTGATAGCTCCGCAGGCCGCGA
>JBBKWG010000138.1:0-9467 GCA_037968835.1 Paracoccaceae bacterium | reverse complement strand
CCGATTTTGCGGTCCAGCTGGCGACGTTCTCCGGCGTCGAGCAGCAGGTTATGACCAACGATCTGCTTCGCAAAATGGCGGACGGCCTTGGCGCCACCGGCATTTCGCAGCTTGCGGGCTGGGTCGGTATGGATGCGCGCGTTTCGGCGGCTGCGCAGTTTGACGGCGTCCCGATCACGCTTGCCCCTAACCCAGATCCTGCATCCGACGCTGCAAATCTGATCGTCCGCGATGCTACCGGTCGCGTGGTGTCGCGCGAGGCGATGCCGCTCGGCGTCGACTCGATTCATTGGGGCGGCGTCGGTACTGGCGGTGCGCCGCTTCCCGCTGGCTTATACATATTTGAGCAGGAAAGCCTGAACCGGGGCGAGGTGACGAGCACGCGGCCTGTCGAACACTACGCGCAAGTGCGCGAGGCACGCATTGGCGAGGCGGGCGTCGAAATCGTGCTGGTAGGCGGCATCAGCGTACCGTCGACGGGCGTCACCGCTTTGCGCGCACCGGACTCGCAGCCCTAGATCGACAGCCCCAGCAGAACACCGACGCCGACCATTGCGCCACCCGCGACCATCCACCAGATCGGGTGCCATGAGTAGTTACGGATCGGCTCGTGGTTCAGTCGCTCGGTCTGGCGCACCAGCGCGGCTTCGGCCAACTGCGGAAGACGCGGCCCGAAACGGCTCAGTACGCGGGCCGTTTTGCCGAGATCGCGCATCACAGCCTTTGGTCCGATGCTTTCGGCGATATAGCCCTCGACGATCGGCCGGGCGACTTTCCAGATGTTGATATGCGGGTTGAAAGACCGCGCAACGCCTTCGACCACGACCATCGTGCGCTGCAAAAGGATCAGTTCGGTGCGCGTCTCCATCCCGAAACGCTCTGTGACTTCAAAGAGATAGGTCAAAAGCCGCCCCATTGAAATCCTTGTCGCATCCATCCCGAAAATTGGCTCTCCGACAGCGCGAAGCGCACGGGCGAACTCGTCGACATCACGGTCGGCAGGCACATAGCCAGCTTCGAAGTGCACTTCGGCGACGCGGTGATAATCCTTGCGGATAAAGCCGAACAGGATTTCGGCATAGACACGGCGCGTATATTCGTCGATCCGCCCCATAATCCCGAAATCGAGCGCGACCAGCGTCCCGTCCGCCGCAACCTTCAGATTGCCTTGATGCATATCGGCGTGGAAATACCCGTCCCTCAAGGCATGGCTCAGGAACATGGTCAGGATTTTTTCGCTCAGCGCCTCCAGATCGTGACCGGCAGCCTGTATCGCTGGTACATCGCCCGATGGAATGCCTTCGACCCAAGCCAGCGTCATTACCCTGCGCGACGACAAAAACCATTTGACCTCGGGCACATCGAAGCCCGGATCGGCAGCGGTGTTGGCTGCAAATTCAGCCGCCGATGCTGTTTCCAGACGCAAATCCAGTTCGCCCAGTACAACGCCCTCGAAATGGGTAACGACATCCATCGGACGCAAGCGGCGCGTCGATGGCGCCAGAATTTCGATGACACGCGCGGCGAAATAGAACGCGTCGATGTCGCGCCGGAAAGCCTGTTCTATCCGCGGCCGCAGAACCTTGACCGCTACGGGTTCGCCGGTATCGACCAAATGCGCCTTGTGCACCTGTGCGATGGACGCCGCCGCCACCGGCTCGGAGAAGTCGCTGAACATCTGATCGACCGGCATGCCCAGTTCACGCTCGACCGTCGCCTTGGCGATTTCGATCGAGAACGGAGGCAATTTGTCCTGCAGTACGCGCAACTGCAACGCAAGTTCGTCGCCGACAACATCGGGGCGCGTCGACAGAATCTGTCCGAACTTGATGTATGCTGGCCCAAGCGCTGTCAGCGCACGAGTCGCAGGCGGCAAGTTCGGATCGCCCTTGTATCCGAGCCATTTGAACGGCCAGCCCAGAACCCGCGCCGCAATTCTAAGCGACGGCGGCGCGCTGAACGCCTCCAGCACCACGCCCATCGCACCGGTGCGCTCCAGCGTAGCGCCGGTGCGAATCAGGCGCAGTAGATTGTGAGGTCCTCGCACCTACAGCTTCCAGCCCGAATGGAGCGCTGCAATGCCCATCGACAGATTGCGATACTTGACCATTTCGAAACCAGCGTCGCCGATCATCGCAGCGAAAGTTTCTTGATCAGGAAAACGCCGGATCGACTCGACCAAATACTGATAACTGTCATGATCATTCGCGATCAGCTTACCCATGCGCGGAATTACATTATAGGAATACGCGTCATATGCCCTTTGCAGTCCCGCATTCGTTAGCTGGGAAAACTCCAACACCATCAGGCGACCACCGGGCTTCAGCACGCGAAATGCCTCAGTCAGAGCATCGGGTATCCGGGTCACATTCCGAATACCGAACGAAATCGTGTAGGCATCGAACGCGTTGTCTTCGAATGGCAGCGCCATTGCGTCGCCGGTCACCCAGTCCAATCTGTCGGCCATCGCGTCGGCCTCGGCGCGCTGTCGGCCCTCTACCAGCATCTGTTCGGTCATATCCAGAACAACAGCTTCTGCGCCCGGCGCCCGCTTCAAAAATCGAAAAGCGATGTCCCCGGTGCCTCCCGCCACGTCCAGAAGCCGCTGACCCGAGCGTGGCGCAAGCCAATCCATCATAGCGTCTTTCCACAGACGATGAATTCCGACCGACATGACATCGTTCATCACGTCGTACTTCGACGCAACGTTAGTAAAGACACCGTGAACAAGACCAGCCTTCTCATCCTCGCGGACATCGCGGGCACCGAAATGGGTGGTCTTTTCGGAACTATCGGACATCGTTCTTGTGATCCTTGCAAACGCACCCTTCTTATAGGGCTCTGAATAGGCGTTACAATGCACACACCCGAGGGATTTTGACGCGATGCCCGAACTGCCCGAGGTCGAGACGGTCCGTCGCGGATTGTTGCCCGTCATGGAAGGGCAGTTGATTGCGTCGGCCGAGGTGCGACGTCCCGACCTTCGCTGGCCGCTGCCCGAGCGGATGACAGAACGACTGGCCGGTGCCCGCGTCACAGCGCTTCGTCGCCGCTCTAAATATATACTTGCTGATCTTTCGACCGGCGAAACCCTGATCATCCACCTCGGGATGTCCGGCCGTATCCTGATCTCTGGCGCGCCTCGGGGAAACTTTCACCACAACCACCCAGCTAGCGAAAAACATGATCACGTTGTGTTCGATATGGCGAACGGCGCGCGGATAACCTTCAACGACGCTCGCCGTTTCGGCGCAATGGATCTTACGCCAACAGGTGACGTCGAAAACCACAGGATGTTGCGCCACCTTGGTCCGGAGCCCCTTGGCAACTCCTTCAATGGCACCGAATTCGCTTCGCGTCTCAAGGGACGAATGACCCCGATCAAATCGGCACTTCTGGATCAGACAATAGTTGCGGGACTGGGCAATATCTACGTGTGCGAGGCGCTTCACCGCGCCGGCATTTCGCCGCGTCGGAAGGCAGGTCGGCTTTCGGGAAAAAGCATCGAGCGCCTGGTGCCAATCATCCGCGACGTTCTAACTGAGGCCATCGAAGCGGGCGGGTCCAGTCTGCGCGACTATCGTCAGACAGATGGCGAATTGGGATATTTTCAGCACACCTTCCGGGTTTACGATCAGGAGGGCAATTCCTGCCAGACCCGCGATTGCACCGGAAAAATCGCACGAATCGTTCAGTCGGGACGCTCGAGCTTCTACTGCCCGCGATGCCAAAGATAGCTTGATCCCCCGCGCCGGAATGCTAAGGCTTCCTTCTGACGGCAACCACGCGAAGCGAAATCTCATGGCCTACAAGACGATTATCGTCGAAATCGAAGACCATATTGCCACCATCCGCCTCAATCGTCCCGATGCAATGAATGCACTCAACGCCGAATTGATGGGCGAACTTGCTGATGCAGTTACTGAAGCCAGCAACAACGAGAAGGTCCGTTGCCTGATTTTGACAGGTTCGGAAAAAGCATTTGCCGCTGGCGCCGACATCAAGGAAATGGCCGACAAGTCGTTCGTCGAAGTGTTCATGGAGGACTTCTTCGCGCCCGAAGCCGAGGCGATTCTCCGTTGCCGCAAGCCGATCATCGCTGCAGTTGCTGGATATGCTTTGGGCGGTGGATGCGAACTTGCGATGATGTGCGACTTCATCATCGCCGCGGATACCGCGAAATTCGGCCAGCCGGAAATCAACTTGGGCGTGATTGCAGGTCTCGGCGGCTCCCAGCGTCTGACCAGGTTCGTCGGCAAATCGAAATCAATGGAAATGCACCTGACAGGTCGTTTCATGGAGGCCGAAGAAGCCGAGCGTTCGGGCCTCGTAAGTCGCGTTGTGCCCGCGAAAAAGCTAATGGACGAGGCCAACGCGTCCGCCAACAAAATCGCCGAGAAGTCGATGCTGACAAGCATGGCCGTCAAAGAGGCTGTCAACCGCAGCTACGAGACCACCTTGCGCGAAGGTTTGCTATTCGAACGCCGCCTGTTTCATTCGCTGTTCGCGACTGAGGATCAGAACGAAGGAATGTCTGCTTTTCTTGAAAAACGCGAAGCGCAGTTCCGCGACAAGTGATCGGACCGCAAACTTTTCGGTTTCCAAGCCCAGCAGATTGACGTATAGGCCGCGCTTACATGCGTGTGAGGCCCGCTTTGGCCAGATTCGACCGGTTCTAAACCCGGTGTTGGGCTTCATGCGCTTTTTGAAAAGACATATTGCCCGACGAAAGGCACAGACACATGGCGAATACGCCCCAATCCAAAAAACGCGCCCGCCAGAACGAGCGGCGCTTTGCAATCAACAAAGCCCGACGCTCGCGGATCCGCACCTATCTGCGCAAGGTCGAAGAAGCGATCGAGTCCGGTGACAAGGATGCAGCCACGGCAGCATTGCGCGCCGCTCAGCCCGAATTGATGCGCGGCGTTTCCAAAGGCCTCTACCACAAGAACACCGCGTCGCGCAAAATGTCGCGCATGTCTTCGCGAGTAAAAGCCATAAACTGACCCGTCCGGTCAGATGTTTCAAAAGCGCGTCCAGCCGGGCGCGCTTTTTTTTATCCCCTCATTTCATTGATCATGTTTGGCAATTTTGCCACCGCTGCGAGATTCGACACCGTCAAACTTGAGTCAAGCTCAAAGGTCTGTTGCCTGCGCCTTGAACAGACGGCTAGTTTCCTCAAGCGATTCACATCGTCCTTGGGGGGACATGGTCAATGAGCACGGGACTGGGCCCGCGCGTCGCGGAGGTCACTCCGGACGCAGCGTGGCAGGTATTACGGGAAGAGTCTTCCGCCCGACTTATTGACGTCAGGACGCGCGCCGAACGGGACTTCGTCGGCGTACCTGATCTAACGGAACTTGGCGCCACGCCGCTCTTCGTGGAATGGGCCAGCTTCCCGGACATGTCCGTAAACGCGCGCTTTGTCGCCGAGGTGATGGAAGGTATCGGGGAAGGCAACCCCGACACGCTTCTGTTTCTCTGTCGATCTGGTGCGCGGTCTCTGCGGGCTGCCTATGCAGTTGCGGAACATCTCGCCATGAGCGGGATAAACGCAAACTGTCTGAATGTAGCCGAAGGGTTCGAAGGCGATCTGGATAGCGCGGGACACCGTGCCAGCCATAACGGGTGGAAGGCACGGGGGCTGGCATGGAACCAGTCTTAACAACAACAAAGAACGCGACGGGTCGTAAGCACATGACGAACGAGATATGGGGACAAATTCGTGAAGAACTTCTCAAGACGGTCGGAAAAAACAACTACGTAAACTGGATCGAGCCTCTCGAATTTTCGGGGCTCATCGACGGCGTCGCTACATTCCTTGTCCCGACTCAATTCATGGGCAACTGGGTTCAGCGCAATTTCGGCGATCATATCGTCCGCCAGTTGATCGACGCCGGAGCGCCGGTGAACCGCATCGAATTCGCAGTGCCGCGACAAGGCAGCGCCCAGAAAACGAAAACCGAACGACCTTCCGCTCCGAAAGCCGTGCGCGAGGAAACGGACCTTCCCGGCGCTCCGCTTGACGCTCGTTTCACGTTTGACACCTTCGTCGTCGGCAAACCGAATGAACTCGCCCATGCTGCCGCACGTCGGGTTGCCGAAGGCGGCTCAGTCACCTTTAACCCGCTGTTTCTCTATGGCGGCGTCGGCTTGGGCAAAACTCACCTCATGCACGCAATCGCGTGGGAATTGCAAAAGCGGTCGCCCAACCTGCGCGTCGTATATTTGTCAGCTGAACAATTCATGTATCGCTTTGTTCAGGCGCTTCGCGACAAGGACATGATCGCATTCAAGCAATTGTTCCGGTCCGTCGACGTCCTGATGGTCGACGATGTACAGTTCATCGCTGGCAAAGACGCAACCCAAGAAGAATTCTTCCACACATTCAATGCTCTCGTCGATCAGAACAAGCAGATCATAGTGTCGTCCGACCGAGCGCCTACCGAGATCACCGGCATCGAAGATCGCATCGTCAGCCGCCTGCAATCGGGTCTGGTAGTCGATCTTCATCCCACCAACTACGAACTGCGCCTCGGAATTCTTCAGCAGAAAGTCGAGCAATACGCAGTCCAGTTCCGCGATCTGGAAATCGCCGATGGCGTCCTGGAATTTCTTGCACACCGGATCTCCACCAACGTCCGTGTTCTGGAAGGCGCCCTAATGCGGCTGTTCGCGTTTGGCGCGCTCGTCGGTCGCGAAATCACGTTGGAACTGACGCAGGATTGTCTGGCCGACATCCTCCGCGCCTCGGATCGAAAAATCACGGTCGAAGAAATCCAGCGCAAGGTTTCGGACCATTTCAATATCCGCTTGTCGGATCTCATTGGACCAAAGCGCGTTCGTAATTTCGCGCGACCGCGACAGGTCGCAATGTATCTCTCAAAGCAGCTTACTTCGCGCAGCCTGCCGGAAATTGGCCGTCGCTTCGGCGGTCGCGATCATACGACCGTCATGCACGGTGTGCGCAAGATCGAGGAGTTGATGCAGAACGACAGTCAGATTGCCGACGATCTGGAACTTCTGCGCCGCTCATTGGAAGCATAATCGACCTTAATGGCGGGCTGGCCTTGACGGCCCCCGCCAATGCCCCGAAAGTCCCGAAAATTGTTGCGCCCAATGGGAAAACCGATAGGTTTCACCCCCCGGCACAAGAGGGAGCGTGGGACATGAAATTCTCGATTGAACGCAGCGCACTGCTGAAGGCTGTCGGTCAGGCGCAATCCGTCGTCGAGCGTCGCAACACGATCCCGATCCTCGCCAACGTATTGATCGAGGCTGACGGCGATCAGGTCAGTTTCCGCGCCACCGATCTGGATATTGAAGTCGTCGATCAGGCCCCGGCGAAAGTCGAGCGGGCAGGCGCAACCACAGTTTCCGCCGTCACGCTTCACGAAATCGTTCGCAAATTGCCCGACGGCGCGCTCGTTACTCTGACCGACGATGGCGCGGCTGGCCGCTTGGGTGTCGAAGCTGGCCGCTCGAACTTTTCGCTGGCAACCCTGCCGCGCGAGGACTTCCCGGTCATGGCCTCTTCGGAGTACGAATCGAATTTCGCGGCACCCGCGCCTGTTTTACGCCGCCTTTTCGACAAATCCAAATTCGCAATTTCAACCGAAGAGACTCGATATTACCTGAACGGAGTCTACCTGCATGTCGCTGACGGCGACGGCAAACAGGTGCTACGCTGCGTGGCCACCGATGGTCACCGGTTGGCACGAATCGACGCTGATTTGCCCGAAAACGCTGAAAACATGCCGGGGGTAATCGTTCCGCGCAAGACCGTGGGCGAGCTACGCAAGCTGCTTGACGATGACGAGGCGCAGATCGCTGTTTCAGTCAGTGAAACCAAGATTCGCTTCGCCACGCCAGGCATCACGCTGACTTCCAAGGTCATCGACGGCACCTTTCCCGATTATTCGCGGGTCATTCCGTCCGGTAACACCAAGCGGCTTGAAGTCGACGCTGCGGAATTCGCGCAGGCCGTGGACCGGGTCGCAACGGTGTCCTCGGAACGCTCGCGTGCAGTCAAACTCTCGCTTGATGAGGATCGCCTGGTTCTGTCGGTCAACGCCCCCGACAGTGGCGCCGCTGAAGAAGAGCTTGCAGTCGCCTATAGTGATGAGCCACTCGAAATTGGCTTCAATGCCAAATATCTTCTGGAAATCGCCAGTCAGGTCGACCGCGAAAACGCCGTGTTTCTCTTCAACTCATCGGGCGACCCAACGCTGATGCGCGAAGGCAACGATCTGTCCGCCGTCTATGTCGTCATGCCCATGCGGGTCTGACCGACGCGCCAACCCGCCGCATGAAAAGGGCAGCCCATGCCCGGCCTCGTCCTTACCGAACTGACACTCTCACACTTCCGCTCGCACCGACTGACGCGCCTTGCGCTCGACGGGCGTGCCGTCGCCATTCACGGCCCGAACGGCGCCGGCAAGACCAACATTCTCGAAGCGGTTTCACTTTTGTCGCCAGGGCGGGGCCTGCGCCGCGCCGCCGCCGATGACATTGCCCGCAAGCCCGAAGGGTTGGGATGGAAGGTGTCCGCCGTGCTGAAAACGCCCCAGCAATCATACGAGATCGAATGCCAAGCCGACCCCGGCCAGCCCCGTCAGGTCCGTATCGACGGTAAATCGCAGCCTCAGGTCGCGCTTGGCCGACTCGCCCGCATCGTCTGGCTTGTTCCGTCAATGGATCGGCTCTGGATCGAGGGGGCCGATGGCCGCCGGCGGTTCCTTGACCGCACTGCGATGAGCTTCGAGCCAAAGCATGCCGAGGCAGTGCTTAACTACGACAAGGCAATGCGCGAGCGAAACCGACTATTGAAGGACATGGTTCGCGACGCACACTGGTATCACGCCCTGGAACGACAGATGGCGGACGCGGGCGCGGACATGACGCGCAATCGCCGGGCTGCACTCGACCGGATTTCCGAGGCGCAATCGGGCGCCGAAACCACGTTCCCCGCCGCCGACCTGTCGCTGACCCACCCCGCAACCCCTCTGCCCGATTCCGAGACCGATCTTCTTGATGCCTTTGCCGCGAGCCGTCCCGATGATCTCCGGGCAGGGCGCACGCTCGTTGGTCCGCATCGCTGCGATATGGAAGCGACGTATCGTTCCAAAGGGGTCTCCGCCGCCCAGTGCTCCACCGGAGAGCAGAAGGCGCTTCTTATCTCGCTCGTCCTCGCCAACGCTCGCGCCTTGTCCGAGGACACCGGAACCGCGCCGCTCATACTGCTGGACGAGGTCGCCGCCCACCTTGACGCCGCGCGCCGAGCCGCGCTCTACGATGAAATCTGCGCGCTCAGCGCACAGGCGTGGATGACCGGCACCGGTCCTGAATTGTTCGACGATCTGGGCACGCGGGCACAATCCATTACCGTGACGGATGTCGACGGCAACTCAGAGGTGTCCCCGTGACCATCACGTCATTTGACGCCGCACTTTACGCTGGCGCGCTTT